>JALEGB010000107.1 GCA_022760355.1 Neomegalonema sp. | reverse complement strand
GGCTTGACGGTGAGCCACACCGCCTGCGCCTCGATATTCTAGCCGACAAGCCCCTAAACCGGGCTGACGGCGTCTGATGAATGGGTTTCGACCCTAGAGCTTTCGCCGATCAAGTTGGATCGGCTCAAGGCTCTAACTCATTGTTTTGTCGCGTGCTGTTCCCACCCTAGTCTCTGTTTGGTCGCGATTTTCGAGCCGCTAGATGGATTTCTCCAACTTAAAATCGCTCTAAGCACGCGCCCGCCTTGCGCGCGGATTGGCGTCATAAGCCCGATCCGCGGACAGAGAGCGCTTGAATATTTAAGGCGGCGCCCCAGCGGCCTACGCGTTGGCGATCACCGGCTCCATCCGTGCGAGGATGTCGTCTGCGAGGTGACAGCGGATGGCGTGCCCCTCCGCAAGATGCTTCTCAGGCGGCGCTTCCTGCTCACATAGTCCCCCAGGGACTTGGGATTTATGAGGGCACCTTGTTTGGAATGGACAGCCAGGCGGCGGGTTGACCGCGGATGGCAGATCGCCCTCAAGTACAATGCGGGCCTTAGAGACGCTGGTGTCCGCAATCGGCGCCGCTGAGAGCAACGCTTCAGTATACGGATGATAGGGCGGCGCGAAGATTTGATCCGTCCGGCCGCTTTCAACCACATGCCCGAGATACATCACGATCACCCGGTCCGCCAGATATCGCACAACCGAAAGATCGTGGCTGATGAACAGCATCGTCATCCGCGCTTGGCGTTGAATGTCCATCAGCAGCTCGGTCACCGCGGCCTGAACCGATACGTCCAGAGCCGACACCGGCTCATCGGCCACCACCACACGAGGAGCGCCGGCAAAGGCGCGGGCGACGCCAATCCGCTGCTTTTGGCCACCCGACAGCTGTCTTGGCATCCGGCCGGCGAATTCTTCCGGCAGCTTCACCAGCTCCAACAGCTCCAGCATACGCGCCTGCCGTTCGGCGTGCGTGCGGCCCACCTCAAAGCGCTCCAGCGTACGCATGATCTGCGAGCCGACCGATTGGCTGGGATTGAGCGTGTCAAAAGGGTTCTGGAACACCATCTGGATCGAGGCGATCGCGCTTGAATTGCGCTCCTCTACCGGCTCGGCGGCAAGGTCCAGCTCGTCGCCATCCGCGCCGCGGAGCATCGCATGACCCTCCGTCGCAGTTTCGAGCCCCATCAAAACCTTCGCCAGGGTCGATTTTCCGCAGCCGGATTCGCCGACGATCGCCACCGTCTCGGCCTCACGCGCGTCGAAACTGATATCCTCGTTCGCTTTCACCGTCCGGGCTCCGCCGCCGCCGAACAGCGCGTTTGCGGACGTCTCGTAGTATTTTTTCAGCCCTTTGACCGAGAGCACGACCTCGCCGATCGGGGTCGCCTCCGCTTCTCGGGCCCGGCCGAGCGGTTCCGACCAATCGATGTCGTCGACGCGCGCGCAGCGGGTTTGATGATCCGCATTGGCGCCGGCCGGCCGCATCCGCATCGCCTCATCAGAAAGGTCGCACACCCCTTTCGTGAAGCTGTTGCAGCGGGGCGCGAAGTTACAGCCGGTTGGGCGCTCATGCGGCAAAGGCGGCTGGCCGGGGATCGCCTCAAGCGGGCGGCTGGTTTTATCTGCGCCGGGCAGCGGGATCGAACGGAACAGCCCGCGAGTGTAGGGATGACGCATATTATCGAACACGGTTTCGACCGCGCCGGTCTCCACAGCCTCGCCGGAATACATCACGGTCAACCGGTCGCAGGTCTCAAGGATCAGGCCAAGATTGTGACTGATGAACAGCATCGACGCGCCAAAGCGATCGCCCAGCTCTTTGACAAGATCCACGATCCCGGCTTCGACCGTGACATCCAACGCCGTCGTCGGCTCATCCATCAACAGCAACGCCGGGTTCGAAAGCAATGCCATCGCGATAATGATCCGCTGCTGCTGCCCACCTGAGATCTGATGCGGATAGGCGCTCATCACGCGCTTTGGGTCCGGCAGCTTCACCGCCTCCAGCATATCCAGGGCGCGGTCGCGGGCTTCGGCCTTGCTCGATTTCTCGTGCAAAATCGTCACTTCAGTAAGCTGAGCGCCGATTTTCATCGCCGGATTAAGGCTCGCCATCGGCTCCTGATAGACCATCGCGATCTGGGAGCCGCGCAACTGTCGCAGCCGAGCTTCGCTGGCCTGCGTCAGATCTTCGCCGCGGAATTTGATCGAGCCGCTTTTTATCCGACCGTTGCGGCCCAAATCGCGCATCACGGCGAGGGCGACGGTGGATTTGCCGCAGCCAGATTCACCAACCAGCCCCATCGCCTCGCCAGGCATCACCTTGCACGAGAAGTCCATGACCGCGGGAATTTCACCAGCGCGCGTATCGAAGGAGATATGGAGATTTTCGATTTCGAGGATCGGCTCAGCGGATTGCTCAGCGACGATCGCCCGCTTGTTCTGCTCCAGCATGGCGTGCTCCTTAGTCCTTCAGCGATTCTTCGCGGAGCGCGTCGGCCAGCAAATTGAGGCCAAGCACAAAGCTCATTAGGGCGAGAGCGGGCGGAACGGCGGGATGCGCCGCTCGGCGCAAAAGGGCGCTGCCCTCTTTAATCGTCGTGCCCCAATCCGGCGACTCTGGGATCAGCCCCAATCCGAAATACCCCAGCGCGCCCAGCAGGATCGTCGTGTAGCCGACCCGCAGACAGGCGTCGACGATCAGCGGGCCGCGCGCATTTGGCAGGATCTCCCACAGCATCACATACCAGGAGCCTTCGCCACGCGTCTGCGCCGCGGCGACATAGTCGCGCGTTCGAATATCCAAGGTGAGCCCACGCACGATCCGAAACACCCCGGGGGAGGACACGAAAACGACCGCGATAAAAATGTTCAGCTCATTCGGCTCCAAATCCAACACAGGAGCCGCCCCAAGCAGCGTGAGCGCGTCAAAGTCAAACGCGACGCCGGTGATGAACCAAGCACAAAACACGGAGGTCACCGTCAGCAAGGGGAGCAAGACATTGGGCCGCCGTCGGTATCGCGTGACGAGCATCGTCAGTAAGAAGGCGGCGCATAGGCCAGCGAATACGAAAGCGGCGAGCTCTGGTATCGACATTTTAATCCAGGCGTAATCGATCACCTTCAACTCTCGGATGCCGGGCGTCACAAGCAAGTAGAACAACACGATGACCGGAAAGGCGAGGACGAGGTTCGCGGTGAAGGACAGCACCCGATCCGTTGCGCCGCCAAAATAGCCCGCTGGCAACCCGAGGCTGATGCCGACGATAAAAGCGACCACAGTCGCCGCCGGCGCGATCGTCAATACAATCTGGCTCCCCCACACCACACGGCTGAATACGTCTCGCCCGAAGCGGTCCGCACCGAAGTAAAACGGCGCTCCGCTTTGGCTTTCAAGCACTCCGGGCTTGGCGAAGCGCTGGATCGCAAACTGCTTCAGCGCTGGATGCAGGGCGATCTCAGCCGCGAATATTGCGGTGAACAGCCAGAAAAAACAGATAAAAAGGCCGATCCAGCCGAGCGCGCCGCCATAGAGCTTGCCATACAGGCCCAAACGATGTCGGAAGACGTAGCTGACCGGCATGACAATCGCGATTGCGATCCAAACCAAGTTAAACCGGCCAAGAATACCAAGGACAATTTCAAAAGCTGATAGTTGTTCCATTGCGCCGCCCCCCTTTATTGCACACGAATTCGTGGGTTCAGGAAAACGTAGCCAACATCAGATATCAGCTGGGTAATAAGAACGACCATGACCGACGCCGTTGAGCAGGCGAGAAGCAGTTCGATATCATTATTCCCCGCGGCCTCCACCAGCATCCAGCCGAAACCACGATACCTGAAAATAACCTCTACTATAACCACGCCAGTTAAGAGCCACGGGAACTGCAGCATAATGACGGTGAAGGGGGCGATAAGCGCATTCCGAAGTGCGTGTCGCCAAACAATTAACCGGAAGGACAGGCCTTTCAGTCGGGCTGTCCGAATATACTGCGACGTCATAACTTCAGCCATGGAGGCGCGCGTCATCCGGGCAATGTACCCCATCCCGTAGAGCGCCATCGTCATCACCGGCAGCGTGAAATTGTAAAAGCTGACGCCCTTCGTCGTCGCCGTCGCCGCGGAGCCGTTGAGGACCCCGAGCCAGGAGGCGAATATGATGGTGAACACGATGCCCGAAACATACTCCGGCGTGGACGTCGTCAGAATAGAGAAGACCGAGAGGCCGCGATCTGTTCGCGACCCTTCGCGCATGCCGGCGAGCACGCCGATTAATAATGCCGACGGGACCATCACAATCATGACCCAAAACATCAGCACGCCGGTCGCTTTCAGCCCTTCAAGGATCTTTGGGCCAACCGCCTCTTTATATCGGGTCGAACAGCCGAGATATCCCTGCAGCACTCCGGCATAGGCTGGCTTCTCCAACACCGGGCAGTTGCGTGCGGTCGCGGTCGGGCGGCCTCTTTCATCATAGATCGGCTGCCGCGGCCAAACGCCGAGCCAAGCGCCATAGCGCTCTAACAGCGGCGCGCGATAGCCGTTGCGATCCAGCCAGCTTTCCACCGCGGCGTCACTGGCGCGAGAGTTGATCTGACCCTTCGCCAAGCGGACGAGGTTCGGTTCAAGATTTACCAAGAAAAAAACAATAAAGGTCGTACATAACATGGTCAGAAGCATAGTCGCTAGCCGACCAATCAAAAATTTCAACATATGTACGCCCGGTTATTATGAAAACACTCGCGCCATGGTAAAGTATACTCAAAGATGGTCAACAGGCGTTCCGGATTTTATTCTGCGTGATGTGATATTAAATCAAAAAGGCCGAGCGCGGTGCGCTCGGCCCTAAGCTTGTCAGGAGCTCGCGTCTGCTCCGAAGCCCGAGTTAGGCTTTGATCCAGACTTTCTCGAAATGCAGCTCGAAGAACGGATGCATCTTATGCCCCTGAACCCGATCGTTCATGTGGCACGAGAGAGAGCGCCAGTAAGGCTGCAGGATCACGCCGGACTGCTGCAGACGCTCTTCGATCTTCGCCATGACCAACTTTCGAGTGCCGGCGTCTGCGATTTCCAGCGCCAGGTTCAGCAGCGCATCGAAGCCGGCATCCGCATAGGCGGTTTCGTTCCAAGCTTCGCCGCTGCGATAGGCGAGCGCCAAAACCTGAACGCCCAGCGGCCGCATGTTCCAGTTCGTGATGGAGTAAGGGTACTTCGTCCAATCGTTCCAGAAGGTCGAGCCCGGCAGCACGGTCCGCTTCACCTTAAAGCCAGCTTCACGCAGCTGAGCGGCGACGGCGTCGCCAGAGTCGCGGCGATAGCCATCATCGAGCGTGATCAGCTCATGCTCGAAATCAAGCTGGCCGGCCTCTTCCATCAGCTTCTTCGCCGCGGCAATATCGCGCTTCGGCTTGGTCGGCAGCGGGAAGTACTCAGGGTGCTTTGTCCAGACATGGTGGTTCTCAGCCACTTCGCCCAAACCAGCGACGCCGAGCTTGAGGATGGTTTCGTTGTCCACCGCCAGCTGCAGCGCCTGACGAACCCGAACATCATCATAAGGTTTGGATTTGATGTTGGTCCGAACCACAATCGTCTGTGACGTTGCAACCTTCGAGGTTTTGAGGCCAAGATCGCCCAAAACTTGATTGTAGTCGCCGACGGTCTCGAAGTTTAGATCAATCTCATCCGCTTCGAATGCGGCAACTTCGGCGCTTGGATCCGTGCCATAGTCAATCATGGTGACGCCGTCCAAATAGACGTCGCCGCCCCACCAGGCTCCCTTCGTACGGCGCACAAATTCGGCGCGCTCGCCGACGGCCAAGGACTTCAATTCAAACGGCCCGGTGCCGATCGGCGCATCGCGCAGCGGCTTGCCGACCTTGTCGAAGTCGCGGTGAACGATCAACGCCGGGTAGTCAGCCATGCCGGCGATCAGCGTGATGTCAGGGCGCGGCAGCGACAGCTTAACTGTGTAATCGTCAACCTTCTGGATTGCGCCTTTAATCGCTTTCTTCGTTTCCTTGTCGACGAGGATCGAGAAACGAGCCGCCATTGAGTTGCCTTCGGCGGCCGAATCGCACCAGCGTTCGATGTTGAACACAACATCATCCGCATTGAACGCGTCGCCATTGCTCCATGTCACGCCTTTGCGCAACTTGAGCACATATTCAGTCGCGCGCTCGTTGATGGTCCAATCTTCCAGCAACCACGGAACGAAAGCTGCGTCGGCGGTGTAGCGGACCAGGGGCTCCAGAAACTGACGCGAGATGTTGCCCTGTTCCGACCAGTCGAATTTACGCGGATCTTCAATATCCCGCACGTTGGTCGAAATGCGCAGCGTGCCGCCCTTAACGCCGGTCTGCGCCGCCGCTGGGGTTGGCGCCGCGACGCCGATCAGGGCGCATGCTCCGGCCGCGCTCATGCCGAACGCCGTCGCCAGATTGAGGAACTCGCGGCGATCCATCTGGCCAGCGCGGGTTTCTTCGGCCCAGCGCAGCACGGCTTTGTGCGGCGCGCGGGTCGCACGCGCGGAATCGGTGTTCTGCGTCATCCTTGTCGTTTCCTCTCATAGGTGAATTCTCACCAGGTCGCCCTTGGCGCGCTTATTTCGCACAGCAAGCGTCCAAATTTCAACCCCGGGGCGACAAGAAGCGCCTTGGACGCCAAATACACGCTCATCCAGCCAGCGCTAGACTTTCACGATTTCGATTATAGTCGAACCTGAACCGAAAAAGAGCGCGGAGCAGGCTGAGGGTCAATTTGATCAGCGCGGCGATATATACATCAAAATACTTGCCACAAACTCGATTGAGATATTTTTTCTTCGGCGACATCTGGGCAGCTTAGGCGCGCTGATTGCCGGGCGGCAACATGCCCAGCGCGCGCCACAAGCGGCGGGCGCCGAAAACTACCGGCTCAACGCAGAAGGCGGGCGCGTGTCGCTACCGCGGCAGCAATGAAAATTCGAACAGGTTCGTCAGCGCCTCCACGCGACTGCGGCCGAGCAGGCCGCACGGGCGAACCTTTTTTACCGTACGGATTTCGCAGAAATCATAGGTGCCTGTGTCCAAGTTGAGCGCCATGGCTGGGCTGGTCATCTCCTGCAGGGAGCGCGCGGCCTCATAGAGCGTCATGACTTTTGGCGTTGAGTCGAAAATCCCAATACGGCCGTCGGTTGTTTGGAAAAGCAAGCGGCGTCGGGCAACCGGGGCGCCGTCGACTTTTTTCAGATCAAGCACGCCCTCACGGATCAGCAAATGGCTTTGGATGACGCTGAAGCCGCCCCGCGTTGCGAGGTCAACGAACGCCTTGCGCTCAGGCTTCGCCCGGAGATTGAAACTCTTCTCCCCCAACTTGACCTGCGACACGTCATGGATGCTCGCGCGTCCTTTCGCGTCGATCACCAGCAGGCCGTCCCAACCTTGCGGCCACGGGCGGGTTGGATTTCCAGCGCGAATGGTAAACCCTTCGGGCCGCGGCGCTTCGGCGCTTGTATAGGCGCCAGTCACGGTTATCCGAATCTCACCGGGCGCAACCGGCGCATCGAGCCGCGCCCGGTCCTCCGGCAAAAACAGGAGCCGCGTTTCGGCGACGCCTGCCTTCGGCTCAATCGCCAGGATCGATTTCGCAAGTCCCGTCGCGCGCGCGCCCACCAGGTAAACACTGGCGCATAGCCCGACAAGCGCCACAAGACGCCACCGCCACGTTCGAACAACACTCATGCGCCAGCCCCGTCTATCATCCCAGCCGTCGCCCGGCCTTCTGCTGAGCGCAGTTTGACGAGCGACGGCCGCGGGAACAAGCGGCAAAAAAGGTGGTGGTTCGAAGTGATTAGAGTTTGCGCTCCACCATCATCTTTTTGATCTCGGCGATCGCTTTCGCCGGGTTCAGGCCTTTCGGGCAGGCGTTCGCACAGTTCATGATCGTGTGGCACCGATACAGGCGGAACGGATCTTCGAGATCATCCAGGCGCTCCCCGGTCGCTTCGTCGCGGCTGTCCACCAGCCAGCGGTGCGCTTGCAGCAGCGCAGCCGGGCCAAGATACCGGTCGCCATTCCACCAGTAGCTTGGGCAGCTGGTGGAGCAGCAGGCGCACAGAATGCACTCATAGTGGCCATCCAGCTCCTTCCGGTCCTCAGCGGACTGGCGCCATTCTTTTTCCGGCGCCGGCGTCTTGGTCTCAAGCCACGGTTTAACGCTCGCATGCTGGGCGTAGAAGTGCGTCAGGTCGGGCACCAAGTCTTTGACAACCGGCATGTGCGGCAGCGGATAGATGCGAACTGCGCCGCGGATTTCATCGATACCGGTGGTGCAGGCCAACCCGTTCACGCCATCAATATTCATCGCGCAGGAGCCGCAAATTCCTTCGCGGCACGAACGACGGAATGTCAGCGTCGGATCGATTTCGTTTTTGATGTAGATAATGGCGTCCAACACCATCGGGCCGCATTGGTCCAGATCGATAAAATAGGTGTCGACGCGCGGATTATCGGAGGTGTCCGGATCCCATCGGTAGATCTTGAACGCCTTCACCCGGCCCTTCGCGGCGTCTTTTGGCTTCGGCCAGGTTTTGCCTGCGACCACCCGCGAGTTTTTCGGCAGTGCGAATTCGACCATGGTTCCATCCTCTATTGTCTTCTTAGCCGTCAGCCTGCGGGGCGCAGATGCGGGCGGCTAAGCGCATTACGAAAAATCCGCTATCAGCGAGACCAGTTCGGTGGAGATTTTCGCCACCCTTTCCGGCGCAGCGAGCTGCGCATTCTGTTCGAGCAGCTTCGGATCCAGCGCGTCCTCCAGGCGGATGGGGACAACGCACGGACGCCCGATGCTCTCAAAATAGTCCTGAAACTTGAACTCGACATCCTCCGGAGCGCGTTTGCTCGCGACACGCTGCGCAAAGACGTTCGGCACCCCCAAAGCATCGGCGACGATCACCCCATGCAGGCTGCTTGACACGATCAGGTCGCATCGCGCGATCGTCTTTGTCACCTCGATGAGATCCGGGTTTGTCAGATCAATTGCGATCGCATGGCGATGCTGCGCGACCAAATCGTGCAAGCCGCTGAAATAACGATCATCTTTATGCGGCACGAAGCCGATTGCGTAGGCCTTTGTCGGCGTACGCTCATCCAGCAGCAGCGGCGCCAGAAGCCCCGGATCGCCCAGGGGCAGGTCCTCCGGCGCGCCGATCTCGCGCCGGGTGCGCGGACCGCGGACAGCGCGGATCTCAACCCATTGCGCGCCGTAATTCGTGCGCGCCAAACTGTCGCTGGCGAGAGAGCCGCTTCCCCAAACAACCAGCGGGTCAAACCTGCCGCGGAACGGCCGCCGCCAGCGCGTCGACATGAAAGATTTGAAGATTGATCCGGCGGCGGCGATATCCGCCGTCGCCGGTTTGGCGAACACAATCGGCCGGCCCGTCAGCCGCTCAAGCACAGGCTTGCTGAGCGCGTCGCCATAATTGACGATCCGACGCGCCCCGCCTGCCCAGAACAGCTTGAGTTTCCCACGCATGCCGGCCCTCCGCCCCCTTAAGCGCCGGCGTTAGTAGACGCGCGCCTTAGGCGCCATCCGTTCCATCGGCACTTCGTTGGAGAGCGGATTCACGTGAACCGGGCGATAGCCCAGCCGCATTTCCCCAGAACCGCTCACCCACGCGAGCGAATGCACCCGCCAGTTCTCATCATCCCGCGCCGAGTAATCTTCGCGGGCGTGCGCGCCGCGGCTTTCCTTACGCGCCTCGGCCGAGTAGGCCGTGGTGATGGCGTTTGCGATCAGGTTTTCAAACTCCAGCGTTTCCATCAGATCCGTGTTCCAGATCAGCGACCGGTCGGCGACTTTGACGTCCGCCTTGGCGGCCCAGATCTCCGAAACCCGCTGACAGCCTTGACGCAGCGTTTCCTCGGTCCGGAATACGGCGAGATCTTCCTGCATCGCGCGCTGCATTTGATCGCGCAGCTCTGCGGTCGGCGTGGAGCCGTTCGCGTTGCGCAGCTTGTCGAAGCGCTCCATCGACATTTCGACGGAATGCTCATTCAAGTCCGGCGCCGGCGCCGATTTATCGACGACTTCGCCAGCTTTGATCGCGGCGGCGCGGCCAAACACCACCAGGTCAATCAGCGAGTTCGAACCAAGACGGTTCGCGCCATGCACCGATGCGCAAGCCGCTTCGCCAACCGCCATCAGACCCGGGACAATCCGGTCCGGCTGCTCTGGGGTTGGGTTGAGCACTTCGCCCCAATAGTTCGTCGGGACGCCGCCCATATTATAGTGAACGGTCGGCAGAACAGGGATCGGCTCTTTCGTCAGATCGACGCCTGCGAAAATCTTCGCGCTTTCCGAAATGCCCGGCAGACGCTCCGCGAGCGTTTCCGGCGGCAAGTGGTTCAGGTGCAGGAAGATGTGATCCTTGCGCTGCCCGACGCCGCGGCCTTCCCGGATCTCCAAGGTCATGCAGCGCGAGACGACATCGCGCGAGGCGAGGTCTTTATAAGTCGGCGCATACCGCTCCATAAAGCGCTCGCCTTCGGAGTTGGTCAGATATCCCCCCTCGCCGCGCGCGCCCTCAGTAATCAGGCAGCCGGAGCCGTAGATGCCGGTTGGGTGGAACTGGACGAACTCCATATCCTGCAGCGGCAAGCCTTGGCGGGCGACCATGCCGTTGCCGTCGCCGGTGCAGGTGTGGGCCGAAGTAGCCGAGAAATAGGCGCGGCCATAGCCGCCGGTCGCCAAAACAACCATTTTGGCGCGGAACCGATGCATGACGCCGTCATTGAGGTTCCAGGCGATAACGCCCTGACACACGCCGTCTTCCGACATGATCAGATCGGTCGCGAAATATTCTACGAAGAACTCGGCGTCATTCTTGACCGATTGCCCATACAGCGAGTGCAGGATGGCGTGGCCTGTCCGGTCGGCGGCGGCGCAAGTGCGCTGCACTGGCGGACCTTCGCCAAACTCAGTGGTGTGGCCGCCGAAGGGGCGTTGGTAGATCTTGCCTTCTTCGGTTCGGCTAAACGGCACGCCGTAATGCTCAAGCTCATACACCGCCTTTGGCGCTTCGCGAGCCAGATACTCCATGGCGTCCATATCGCCCAGCCAGTCCGACCCCTTAACGGTGTCGTACATGTGCCATTGCCAACTATCCGGCCCCATGTTCGACAGCGACGCGGCGATGCCGCCCTGCGCCGCAACGGTATGGGAGCGGGTTGGGAACACCTTGGTGACGCAAGCCGTTTTCAGCCCTTGCTCGGCCATGCCGAGCGTCGCGCGGAGGCCGGAGCCGCCAGCGCCGACGACAACGACATCGTAGGTGTGATCGATAAATTCGTATGCGGTCATCCTGCCCTCCTCATTCCGCGCGCGCGCCCGTCCGAACGGGGCGCAGCAGCGGAATAGTCACATCATCTCATTCGCCTGACGCGGCGCTCACCCGGCAAAAGCCATTTTGGCGATTGCGAATACCCCGAGGACGCCAAGGAAGGTCACGCCGAGCGTATTGGTCAGCAGCAAAAACATGCGCCAAAATTTGCTGTGCACGTAATCCTCAATGACCACCTGCAGTCCCTGCTGCAGATGTAGCGCGGTCGTGAAGATGAAAAGGATCGCGATAACCGCATGAAACGGCTGGCTGAAATGCGCCTTTACCGCCGCCAGATCGGCCGCGCCCAGCAGTCCGATAAAGGGAATGACAAACAGAACCGACAGCGGGATGAGCGCAACTGAGGTGATGCGCTGCCCCCACCAATGTTCCGTGCCGCCGCTCGCCGAGCCGAGGCCGAAAACGCGGCGCATCGGGGTTTCCATTCTGCGTTCGCTCATTTCAGCCTCCTTAAATCGCGATCCAAGCGAGCCAGCCAAGCGCGGTCAGGCCGACTGCGCCCAGCAGCACCACGATGTTGCTGGCCGCCGCCGACTTCAGCTCAAAGCCGTACCCCGCATCCCACAGCAAGTGCCGTACGCCGTTGAGGGCGTGATAGCAAAGGCCGAACAAGGAGCAGAGCATGATGAAGCCGCCGATATAGCCGCTTAGAAATCCGTCGGCGAATTTGAACGTCGCTTCATCGCCCGACGCGGCGGCCAGCAGCCACCATGTCACCAGCGCTATGCTGACCAACATCGCGGTTCCAGTGATGCGATGGAGTATCGACATCACGGCCGTCAACGGCAGTCGGTACACCTGCAAATGCGGCGAAAGCGGGCGGTCGCCCCGGTTCACATCGGCCATCGGTTCCTCGCTGCTGCGCCGCACACGAGCTCAGTTCGCAACTCTGCGGCGGAAAACTTTCGCTTATCGCATATAGCGAATGAATACAGCCGTCGAGCTAACGGCTCGTGAAACTGCATTGAAGTCTCAATTCTCGTGACAACTGCGACGGATTAACGCTGCGATGCGGCCCTTCGACGTCCCGCAGCGCAATAACCACCTAATTTACTTGGTTTTTGTAAGGCAAATCCGGGAACATCGCCCGAAAAGTCGCATGCGGATCCTTCGCGCTGAACATCCCTTTCTCCTTGTGCAGAGTAAGCATCGAATAGCCGTGGATTAAGGACCAAACGAACGCCTCAACGCCTTCGGCGCCGGCCGGGCCCGGCTCCACAGACGCGCAAACGCGACGTAGGACCGCGTAGGAGTCCCCCGCCGAGCGGCAAAACTCCTCATCATCCCGGTGGATGGGCGAGCCGCCATGCATCAGCTGAAACAGGCTTGAGTGCTGCAGCGCAAAATTTAAATAGCCCGCACAGGCCGCCAGCAGCCGCTCTTTCGGATCGGACGCAGCTTTGGCCAGCTCCGCCTCCATCGCCGCCGTAAACAATCGATAGCCTTCCGCGACAACAGCCGTGCGCAGATGGGCGAGGCTGGGAAAATGGTGCGCAGGCGCCGCATGGCTGACCCCCGCCGCCGCAGCGACTTTGCGGATCGAAAGCGCGTCCGGACCGTCCGCCGCAATCAGAGCCACGCCGGACTGCACCAGAGCCGCGCGCAGGTCTCCGTGATGATGCTTTGCTTTTTCAGTCATGCGGCTCAGCAAGTCGAACAGCTTGACATTGTCAATATTTTAGCAATCTTGACAACGTCAAGCGGCGTTGCCGCCGTCCCGATCCTCCCGCGCTAACGGAGCCGCCTATGACCATGAACCGCCTCAGCATCGCCGCCCTCGCCCTGGCGAGCGCGCTCGTCGCCCTCACCTCCTATCGATTCATATTTCTTGGGGTGGCTCCGGCGTTTCCCGGCATGCCGGAGCACATCTCGGATCGAACTCTGTATTTCATCGCCCATATCGTCGCCTCGCCGATTGCGCTGGCCGCGGGGGCGATCCAGTTCTGGCCAAAGCTGCGCGCTCGGCGACCGGCGCTGCACCGTTGGGTGGGGCGGCTGTACGGGATCGCCATTTTGGTCGGCGGCGTTTCAGGGTTGGGGTTGGCGCTGAGCGCAAAAGGGGGCGATATCGCCGGCGCAGGCTTCGCGCTGCTCTCGGTGGTGTGGGTGCTGACCACGGCGCGCGCGGTGCAGCTGGCGATGCAAAAACGCGTCGCTCAGCATCGGGCGTGGATGATCCGCAGCTTTGCGCTGACTTTCGCCGCTGTCACGCTGCGGCTGCAGCTGCCGTTCTTCTTCATCGCCGGCGTCGACTACGCCGAGGCCTCGCAATGGTTGGCTTGGAGCGCATGGGTCCCCAACCTTCTCGTGGCCGAATGGATGATCCGGCGACGATACAAATCGCAGGCCGCCCAATAAAAGCGGCGCGGCCGTCCCTCATGATCGGCCGCAGTCTTTTCAAGACGCATCGGTTACTTTGCAATCAGCGCCCAATAATCGAGGTCGAGAAGAACTTCCGGGGAGTATTTACCGTCCTCGCCCCTGAGCGCAACAGCGTCGGCCGGAACATTCTTGACCGCCACCAACCGCAAGCGGAGCGCCCCAACGCCTGCAGACGCGGTCTCGGCCTTGTCGAGCACTTCAGAACGGGCGTAGACGGTGTCGCCTGCGAAAGCCGGGTTTGCATGCGCCCCGCCATTGAGCGCCGCGATCATCTGCGCGTTGGCCAAGCCGTTGAAGGAAAGCGCGCGCGCATGGCTGATAATATGGCCGCCATAGATCAAGCGCTTCCCATCCGGCCGCGCGTTGCGGTCAAAATGGACTTTGGCTGTATTCTGCCACAGCCGCGTCGCCATCATATGCTCCGCCTCTTCCAGCGTCACGCCGTCCACATGGTCAAGGGACTCGCCGACCTCATAGTCGCCCCAAACATGCGGCGCGCCGGCTAAACGCGTGTCGCCGCGCGACAAGTCGAGGTCAGAGGGCACAATCAAATCCTCCGCGGCGACAGCCTCCTTCAATGTCGGCGCGGAAGCCTCAGGCGCCGGCGAAGCGGCGTCGCGCTTGCGCACCAGAACCCAGCGCACCCAATCCGCAACCGTTTCGCCCAGCTGGTTCATCGCGGTTGACCGGACCCAAACCACGCCCGCATCGCCTTTCGATGTTTCGCGCAGGCCAATCACATCCGACTCCGTCCGGATCGTGTCGCCGACGAAGGCGGGCTGATGGAAGCGGCACTCCGCATATCCAAGATTCGCCACTGCATTTAGAGAGACGTCCGGCACGGTTTTTCCAAAGCCGACATGGAAAACCGCAAGATCTTCAACCGGGCTTTCCGGCAACCCCACCTCTCGGGCGAATTCGTCTGAGGAAAAGAGCGCGAAGCGCGACCCGTAGAGCGCGGTATACAGCGCCCGGTCCCCCTCGGTCAGCGTTCGGGGGGTTGCGTGAACGAGCCGGTCGCCCAGCTTAAAATCTTCGAAGAACCGTCCGGCCTGCTGTTTCGCCGCGCCCATCTCGCCTCTCTCCCGCATACGGCCGCGATCGGAGGCTGGCCCCAGGCGACCGCGGCAAAAACATAGGGTCCACATCGCGGCGGCGCCGAAAAGGCGCGCCACAGGATGCAGTTGCGCAGTTTTATTGCGCCTGGAGGTCTGAAAACGCAATAGGCTTACAACGCGGCGGCGGCCTCCGTTGCTACACTGCGTCCGAACGCCGCTTTCCACGGCCGCCAAAGCGCGAGAGCAGCTTGCCCATCGTTGAGAGCGCCTTCTTCGGCGGCTCCTGAGCGTCGCCTCCCGCGGCCGCTTCCGATTTCTCCGCTTTGGCGGCGGGGGAAATGGGGGCCCCGGCGATCAGCTTCGGCTCTCGCCGCTCCTCACCCGGCTTAATGACGGGCGCTGCGGCGGCGGCGGCGTCCAACTTTTTCGGCATGGGCGCGGCGGGCTCAACGCGGCCGGGTTGCGCTGGCGTCCGCGCCGCGACGCCTTCCTGCGCCAGCTTGGCCGAGGCCGCAGGTTCGATGCGCGCATCTGGCGACGCGGCTTTCGGGGCGGGCGCGCTCGGCTCCCGGCGCTCCGACGTCGCCACACGCCCTGGGCTCGCCGGCGTCGCTGCGGCAGGCTCCGTCCGCGGGGCGGGCGCTGGTTCGGCCTTGATCTCCCCATCGGCGACCAGCCGGGCGAGCACCTCCGCATGATCGCTGCGCGCAATTTGCTCAAACGGCGTATCAACGCCATGGGCGCTGTATAGCCGCGTCAGCTGCGCGCGCACGTCTGTCCGTGCGAGCAGCTGGTCGATCTGACCGGGCGCCAGCTGCGGCGTTGGCGCCTCGGGCTGCGCCGGTTGCTCAATCTTGCTTTCAATCTCGACGATATATCTGCGGGCCAGTTCGCGACGCTCGGCCAACCCCAAGCTGTCAGGCGCCGCCCAGCGGTAAATTTCCGCTGCTCGCGTCAAGCGGGCGCGGAAAGCCGGGTTGCGCAGATGAGCGTCGACGACATCATCGTCCAGCCCGTCGGCGCGGCGGCGCGCGGCGGCGAAGGCCGCATCCTCGCGCGCATCGAATTTAGCGCGGGCCGCCCGCAGCTCATCGCGCGTTGGCTCAAGCTCGTCGACGCCAAATTCCGCCACCAGCCATTCGAACTCGGCCATGTAGCTCCACAAATCGTCCTTGCGCATCGCCGCGGCCAGCCCATCAAGATGTGGGCGCGCCGCCTGACGATCCCCTTTCAATAGCAGCAGAGCCGAACGAAGGACGGCTAACTCCGGCATCCGTCGCCCATAGCCGGTTGCGGCGATTTCAGCGTGGGAAAACGTAATCGCCTCTTCGGCTTGCGCGAGGTCGTCGCTAACCAACGCATGCCAGGCCGCCTCCAGCGAGATGTCCGCATAGTGAAGCCGCAAGCCGGACGTCCGCGCGATCGTGTTCGCGGCGTCGAGATCCTGCTCCGCTCCAGCGAGGTCGCCGGCCTCGCGCCGGCAAATCCCGCGCGCCAGATGGGCCCGCACCATCGGTCCGGCCTCGCCCGCCAGGCGCATCGCGTCGACCGCTTCATTGAGCGCTCCCAGGGCTTCGCCATAGGTGAGCGCGCCCTCATGCGCGGCCAAATGCGCCGCGCGCCCCAATGTCAGCGCGTCAAGCGCCATCTCGAAACGGCGACCGCTTTCTTCCGCGATTTCAAGACCGTATGTCGCCCGCATTTGGGCTTCGGCGCGACGGCCCTGCGCGAGTTTGAGGTCGCACCAGCGTGCGCCAACCTCGCCATACAGAAGCGGCCGGCTGCTTTGCGCCGCTTTCTGCGCCGCCTCGGACAAACGAAACATCTCAGATGCGCGGGCGAAAGCGCCGGATTGCAGCAGAACATCGCCCTGGACGGCGTAAGCGAGCTGACGCAACGACGGATCATCGCTCAGATCCGCCTGCTCGACCGCCCGCGCCGCCGCGTAAACCGCGCCGGAGGCGCCCTTGCCGCCGGTCAATTGTCCAAGCGAAATCAGCAGTTCGGCCAGCTCCACCCCTTCACGCGCGGCTTGGGCCGGGTCGCCCAACTCCACGAACGCCGCCACGGCGCTGCGAACGGGACCAACCATATCCGCCATACGCCCGATCGAGCGCAGCCGGAATGCGGCCAGCTTGAGCAGCTGCGCTTTGCGCTCCAACGGGAATTCGTCAACTGGGGTTGTGAATGGATCCGCGAAGAAATGCGAAAGGGCGCTTAGCTCCAACCCTGGAAGGCCGCGCGTGCGCACCAAATAGGCTTCGCCGCCACGCGCCAGCCGCGGGCGATAGACTTCATCGAACGCCGCCTCCCCGAGGCCGCCCGCGCAGCCATGCGCCACCGCGAGCAACAGCCGGCTGAGGCCGGCCGCGTCCGCAGGTTGGAAGCCTTGAAGGCCCGCGCGCCAATCCTCCTCCGTTGCGCGCTCCGCCAATGCGAACAGCGCTTCTGGAGACGCCTCGACGAGGGTTTTTGGCAATAGCGCGCGCCCCTCATCGCTCAAATCACTCTCGGTCAGCGCCACCCAGATCTGGTCAAACTGCTGCGCAAAGCCGGCCCGAACGCTCAGCAGCTCATATCCAAGCTGGTCATGGAATATCGCCGGCAGGTCTACATTGCGGAAGAACGCGTAAAGGCGACGATGCGCCGCCCGCAACCCGTCCGGCGCACGCTCCGTCAAACGCCGGTTGAAATAGATCTGGATCGCGGGATGCGCGCCAACCACAGCGGATTCGTCGAGCGCCGCGCCGACGGCGCCGTCAGGGTCAATCAGCCCCATCCGGCGCAGCGCGCCAAGGGCGTCGCGCCACGCCTCGGTCGATGGCGCAGCGCCGCCGCCGACAACAACGCCCTGGATCTCCGGTCCATCCAGAAGATGGCTGAGCGCGGCCCAGCTGGTTGGCGCGTTAAACAGCCCCAGCAGCCGCAATATCTGCAATTGCCGCCCCTCCGGCGTGCTTGCGAGCGGCGCTGACCCGGCTTTCGCCTCCAGCCAACGCTCAAACCGGCGCACCATCGCCTCGATCGCTGGGCGGCTGCCGCCGTCTGGAAGATCGAGCGCGGATTTTAGCGCTTTTGCGCTGAGCGGCTTCGCATCATGTGCGCAGGCTGCGCGCACAAAAGCGCCGAGCAGGACGACCGCTTTCGCGCGGCGCAGCGCCGGAGCGGGGGCTGAGGCGTATTCCTCGCACAAGCCGTCGGCGCGTTCTGGCGGCGCGCCACAGTCGAAAAACGCCAGCAGCTTGACGGCGTCCGCCGGCTGAAGGTCCGCAAGCCGCAACTCTTCATGGGCGGTGAAGCCGGTGATGGAGAGGCGCGTGGTGAGCAGGCAGAGGCCCCCGCAGCTGCGCGCCGCCTCCTGCAGAAAGCTGCGCATCGCGTCATCGTGAAGCGCGCCGTCACGCCGTTGCAGGGTCTCCACCCCGTCCAGGATCAGCAGCGTTCGCGTTGACGCCAGCAGGCTCGCCAACTGGATCGCTTGCGCGTGGGCGCCCGTAACCGACGACGGATCAACGCCGAAAAAGCGCAGCGCCTCCGCGAAGAAGAGGTCCGACGCGCCCATCGGGGCCGAATCGGCGCCCTGTCCGGCAAAGGCGTAGGAAAATATGGCCTTTACGCCGCTGGCTGCGTCCGTCGCCAACTGTTCAGCCAGATCAAACGCCAATGCAGTTTTGCCAACGCCGCTCTCGGCGACGATCGCAAGGACGCGTCTGGTCTCGTTGGTCCAGGCGGCGGCGAGCTCGGAGCATTCTTGCGCGCGACCGACAAGAGGCGTTTGCGGCCGCGGCGTTCGATCAAGGTCGACCAACGGCTCGGTCCGCGCCGCGAGAGCGTTCAGCTGTTGCATGAGCCGCGCCGGGTTCGCCTGCGCCTCTTCGAGGCTCATCAATTTCGCGGTGCGACTCCGAATGGGCAGGCGGGATTCGTCGAGCTCCCCCACACGAAGATGAACAGCGCGCCCCCGCAGCGCCGCATATCCGGCCTCCTCGATCAACCACGCATCTTCAAGGCTGCGCGCCGACCATAGGATAATGACCGCTTTTGCGGCACGCAGAGCTTCTTGCGCCGCCGCCGGACGCGCGCCTGCGTGAAGCGCGGTTCGGCTGTCCAGCCATACGGTGCGGTTTGGCGATTGCGACGTTGTCTCTGCGCCGGCCGAACCAGGCGCCGCTTCTTTAGGTTTCCCCTCCGGGTCCGCTGGTTTCGGCCCGGCTTGCCCGTCATCTGCGGCTTCGCCGCCGTCGCTCTTGCTCTCGCCGCTCTTTGCTTCGGCCGCCAGAGGAGCGGCTTCAGCTGCTTTAACCGCGGGCGACTCGTCAGCCTTATCGCTCGGCGCCGAAGTTGTTTTGGCGGCGCCTTTCGCGGGCGGCGCGGAGGCGGATTTGGCGTCGGCGTCAAGCTCAGCGTCAGCGTCGGACGTCTTCGCCGCAGCTTCCGAGGCCTTTTCAGCGGGCTCGGCGGCCTTTGGCTCCGCCGCAGGCGTCGCGCCGTCCGCTTCGATCAGGGCTCTAAGCGCGGCGGCTTCCGCAGCATCCGCGTGCGCATAGCTAATAAATGCGTCCCACAGTTTCTCAGCCATGACGCTCCCCGTCGGCGCGAATTCTAAACTTGACGATCGCCGGCGCAGCGAACTTCATACCGGCAGTGCTTTGCGGTCAAAAACCAGCTCACCGTATCGCGCGCAATCCCCCGCAGCCAGTGGCCGAGGCTGCAGTTGAGGGTTAAGAACTCAAATCCGCCGACGCAGCGCGGCTTATTAGCATCGAGCCAGCCGCACTGCGCGAGGTCGTCTGGAGCGGTTCAACGGCTCAGCGCGTCGGGACCGGGTCGCCGTCGCGATAGTCGTAGAACCCGCGCCCGGCTTTGCGGCCGAGCCAGCCGGCTTCGACATATTTCACCAGCAACGGGCATGGCCGGTATTTGGTGTCCGCCAGCCCTTCATGAAGCACATGCATAATCGCCAGGCAGGTGTCGAGGCCGATAAAGTCGGCCAGCGCCAGCGGGCCCATCGGATGATTGGCGCCGAGTTTCATCGCGGTGTCGATCGCCTCAACCGTGCCAACACCCTCATAAAGCGTGTAGACGGCCTCATTGATCATCGGCAGCAAGATCCGATTGACGATGAAAGCTGGGAAATCTTCCGCGCTCGCCGAGGTCTTGCCAAGGGTTTTGACCACGCCGAGCATGGTGTCAAACGTCCGCTCCTCGGTCGCGATGCCGCGGATCAGTTCGACCAGCTGCATCACCGGCACAGGATTCATGAAGTGCAAGCCGATGAAGCGGCCGGGCCGATCGGTCACCGCCGCCAGCCGAGTGATTGAGATTGAGGAGGTGTTGGTCGCGAGCAATGCTTCGGGCTTCAGATAGGCGCAGACCTTTTGAAAGATCTCTTTCTTGACCGCCTCATTCTCTGTGGCGCTTTCGATGACGAGATCCGCATCGCCAAACGCTTCAAAGCTGTCAGCCGGCGCGATCCGCTCAAGCGCTCCGCTTTTTTCATCGGCGGTAATAAGGCCCTTGCGAACCTGGCGCTCTAAGTTTCCGTCGATTCGCGTGATCGCAGCATCAATTCTTTCACGGCTCAAATCGTTCAAGAGAACTTCAAAGCCGCCAAGCGCAAAAACATGGGCGATCCCGTTGCCCATCTGCCCGGCCCCAATTACGCCGACGCGCCGCAACGTCTCGGCCGCCTGCTTCTCGCCGCCGACGGCTTCGTTCCCCGCATCGATAGTCATGTGTCGCGTGCTCCGCTGGCCTTTTTCGTCATACCGTTCTCCACGCATCCTAATATCGGCGGCATATGCAAGTCATTTGCGGCGCAATGCGACTTATGTTGCGTCGCAGGAGCATTTCCGAGGTTTTCGGACGCAGGCGCCCTGCGGTAGAATAGTCGCATGAGCGATCTAGAGGACACAGCGGCGGCGACCTGCAGCCATGGCGGCGCCTTTCATGAGCATGACCATGACGTGTGCGCGGCGGACGCCCTCGCGCGCGCCGAGAAAATCTGCTTGGCGCGCTCGGCTCGGCTCACGCCGATCCGGCGACGCGTGCTGGAGTTGTTGTGGGAGTCGCATCAGCCGATTGGAGCGTATGAGCTGCTCGATCGGTTAAAAGCCGCCGGCATGAGCGCGCAGCCGCCCGCAGTCTATCGCGCGTTGGACTTCCTGATCGCCCATGGGCTGGCGCACAAAATCGAGTCCGCAAGCGCATATATCGGCTGCGCGACGGCCAATAGCGAAACCGCATGCGCCGCGCACTTTGTAATCTGTCGCTCCTGTGGGCGCGCGGCGGAGCTGACAGACGCCGCGCTGGATACGGCCCTGAATGCGGCGGCGGCGCGCATCGGCTTTGCCTCCGAACATGTTACGTTGGAAATCGCGGGCCTGTGCGCAGCCTGCGCCACCCCGTAGCGGCTGGCGCCCATTGCCGCCGGCGCGGCCCCGTCCATTGTCGCGGGCGCGGCCCCGCCCAACGCGCCTCCCGCGCCGCTTTTGTCGCTACACCGCCATCGGATAGCGGCGATAAACGGCCTGGATCTCCGCCAAAACCTCATCGCTCAGCGTCAGATCCGCGGCCGACAGGCATACGTCCAGCTGCTCCAGCGTCGTTGCGCCGATGATGACCGAGGTCATGAAGGGGCGCGTCAGGCACCAGGCGAGCGCCATCGCCGACGGGTCCAGCCCATGGCGGCGCGCGATGTCGACATAGGCGGCCGTCGCCGGCTCCTGCTCCTCAACCAAGCGCCCGCCGATGGTTGGGTTCGGGATTGCGCGGCTTGGCTCCGGCCGCGCGCCATTGAGATATTTTCCGCTTAGAATGCCGCCCGCCAGCGGCGAGTAGGAGAGCAAACCGACATCCTCATTGTGTGAAAGCTCCGCCAAATCAATGTCATGCGGCCGATACAGAAGATTATACTCATTCTGTGTCGACACGACGCGCGGCAGCCCCTGCTCATCCGCAACGCGCAGCCATTGAGCGATGCCCCAGCACGTCTCGTTGGACAGGCCGAAGCTGCGGATCTTGCCCTCTTTGATCAGCGCCGCCGCTGTTTCCAGCATGTCCACGATGTGAGCAATCGTTTCATCGCGATTTTGCTTGGTCGGGTCATATTTCCAGACTTGGCGGAAATGATAGGAGCCGCGCACAGGCCAATGCAGCTGATACAAATCGATGACGTCGGTTTTCAGTCGCTTCAGGCTGTTTTCAACGGCGAGGCGCATCATCGCGCCATCTGGCGCCGCCCCGTCGCGTACGGCGCTGCCCTTGCTGGCGACTTTGGTGGCGATGATCACGTCGCCGCGGCGCGCCTTGTTGTTCGCGATCCAGTTGCCGATCACCTCTTCGGTTCGCCCGCATTTCTCCGGCGCGATTGGATTGGTCGGATACAGCTCCGCCGTGTCGATGAAGTTCACGCCGCGCTCCAGGGCCCGGTCGATCTGAGCCCATCCCTCAGCTTCACTGTTTTGCGAGCCCCAGGTCATGCTGCCCAGACAAATGCGGGTGACGGAAAGGTCGGTACGACCCAGTTGAGCGCTCTGCATGGCCTTGCTCCTCGACGTAACGTGACTTGCGGGTTGCGATCCAATTTGCCTATTCCCCGCGACGTCCGCCCGCAACTCAATGTTACGTTGAGGTTTCAGAGGGCGTGGGGCCGAAAGCAGGGGATGGCGACCATGCGAGCGTTGGCGGTTTCGCTTTTTATCGCGACGATATCGGCGCCCTCGGCGTCAGTCGCCTGTGGTCCGACGACCGAGTGTCGTCTCGCCAATGGTTCCTATCATATCGCGGCGCCTCCGACATGGGACGGCGAGACGTCGCTTCCGACTGTAATCTTCTTTCATGGTCATCGCTCATCCGGACGGGCTGTCATGCGAGGCGGCGTTCGGCGCGCTTTTATCCGGGCCGGATGGTTGGTGATCGCACCTAATGGCGCGGCGCTGCCGGGGCGCACCGGACGGAACGGCGCTGCTATCCGCGCCTGGCCCGCGCGCGATGCGGAAAAGGGGCGGCGCGACGATGTGGCCTTCACGGAAGCCGTGCTGCGCGACGCCGCGACGAAATATTCGATCGATCGCCAACGCCTGTTGGTGGCGGGCTTCTCCGCCGGGGGCTCCATGGCTTGGCGCATCGCCTGCCTACTTGGCGGCCGCTTTGCGCCAGCTTACGCGCCGATCTCCGGCGCCTTGCGCGTTCCGACGCGGGCCGCCGAGAAAGGGTGTCCGGGATCTCCGGCTAAAATTATTCACTTTCATGGCTTTACGGACAAGCAAGTGCCGTTGGAGGGACGTTCAATACGGGATTGGGCGCAAGGGGACGTTTTTGCGACGCTGACTTTGGCGCGGCGAATGAATGGCTGCGCGACAAAGCCGGATCGTTCATCCGCTCGCGGCCGCTTCTGGCGGCGCGATTGGCGCAGCTGTACGTCCGGGCGCGTGATCGGTTTCCGCCTGCACCCAGGCGGCCATGGAACGCCGCGCGGCTGGATCGCAGAGACGTTGCGGTGGCTTGACTGGCGAGCTTGAGACGCTTCGTCGCGCATCGAGAAACTTTTATCCGGTTTCGCGACGACATATTGCGGCAATGATTGGCCTGTAGGGCGGCGCATATCGTGACGGGCGACCTCGGAAGCCGGCCTCGTCACGGCGGGCGTCGGCGCATTTCCGACGCATAGGACGTGGCGACGCCCTTGACGGGGGCGGCGGTTCGTCCCAACCGTTGCATCAAGCCAATATCGCGGCGCCGCATAGGTTTACAGAGACCGCTATATCTAGGGAGCATCGAATGAAAGTCCTCGTGCCGGTTAAGCGCGTGATCGACTACAATGTGAAAGTTCGCGTAAAGCCGGATCAAACCAGCGTCGATCTCGCCAACGTCAAAATGTCGATGAACCCATTCGACGAGATCGCGGTCGAGGAAGCCATCCGTCTGAAGGAATCCGGCGCAGCGACTGAAATTGTCGCGGCTTCTATTGGCGTGAAGCAAGCGCAGGAGACGCTGCGCAACGCGCTCGCGCTCGGGGCGGATCGCGGCATCCTTGTCGAGGCCGTCGATAATGTTGAGACGGATGTCGAGCCGCTCGCTGTCGCCAAAATCCTCGCGAAGATCGTTGAGGAAGAGCAGCCTCAGCTGGTGATCATGGGCAAGCAGGCGATCGACAATGACGTGAATGCGACCGGTCAAATGCTGGCGGCCATCCTCGGCTGGCCACAGGCGACCTTCGCCTCCAAGGTTGAGCTGCAAGACGGCGCCGCGATTGTTACGCGCGAAGTCGATGGCGGGCTGCAAACCATTAAGGTGAAGACGCCGGCGATCATTACCGTCGATCTACGCCTGAATGAGCCGCGCTATGCATCGCTGCCAAACATTATGAAGGCGAAGAAAAAGCCGATCGACACCAAAACTCCGGCTGACTATGGCGTCGATATCGCGCCGCGGCTTGAGGTTCTGAAGGTGGTTGAGCCGGCGCAACGCGCGGCTGGCGTGAAAGTCGGCTCGGCGGCGGAGCTGGTTGAAAAACTGAAAAACGAAGCAGGAGTGCTCTGAGATGGCTGTGCTTGTTTTGGTGGAGCATGACGGCGCAGCGCTCAACGAAGCGACTGCAAAGGCTGTGGCTGCGGCGAAGCTGATGGGCGGCGACATCCATCTTCTGTGCGTGGGCGACGGCTGCGGCGCCATTGCGGAGGCGGCCGCGAAGCTCGATGGCGTTGCAAAAGTTTTGCACGCGGACGACGCCGCTTACGCGAACCGGCTCGCGGAGCCAATCGCGGCCCTGATCGCCAGCCAAGCCGGCGGCTATGATCATCTCGTCGCGCCAGCCACCGCGTCAGGCAAGAACATCATGGCCCGCCTAGCGGGTTTGCTGGACGTTATGCTGATCTCCGACATCTCCGGCGTTGAAGGGCCGGACGTGTTTGAGCGCCCAATTTACGCCGGCAACGCCCTCGCGACGGTCAAATCGAGCGATGCGAAGAAAGTCGTCACCGTGCGGACGGCGAGCTTTCAGGCGGTTGGCGCTGATGGTTCGGCGCCGGTCGAGGCGCTGTCGGCGACCGCGGAGACGGGCCTGTCGGAGTTTGTCGGCGAAGAAAAGTCAGAGGCGGATCGCCCACAACTGACCAGCGCCAAGATCATCGTTTCGGGCGGTCGCGCGCTCGGCTCGGAAGAAAACTTCGCCTTGATCGAGAAGCTGGCGGATCGTCTGGGCGCAGCCGTGGGCGCAAGCCGCGCCGCTGTCGATAGCGGTTATGCTCCGAACGATTATCAGGTTGGGCAGACGGGCAAGGTGGTTGCGCCGGATCTGTATATCGCGGTCGGCATTTCCGGCGCGATTCAGCATTTGGCCGGAATGAAAGACAGCCGCGTCATCGTCGCGATCAACAAAGATGAAGAGGCGCCGATTTTCCAAGTTGCGGATTACGGCTTGGTCGCGGATCTGTTCACTGCGCTGCCGGAGCTGGAAGAAGAGCTCACGAAAGCTGGCGTCGGCGGCTAAGCCGCGGCGTCCATCGATGCGCTCTCGCTTTTGAAGCGGCCCTGTCATGGGGCCGCTTTTTTTGCGCGAACAGACATCGAGGCTTGTCTCACATCGCAAATCCGTGAGCACGGTTGACCGCCGCCTTCGGCTGCACACTATCTTAACCACCGAGAGCAGACGCGACGCGCCGACGGTTGAGACGGCGCGGCCCGCGCCGTCTCCGCCCTGGCCGTGAAAAGGTGCGATAGATATGACCCGACCTTCGCAAACTCGCCGAAACGTTCTTCTGACCGGCGCCGCAGCGTCCGGCGCGCTGTTGGCGCCGCGGCTCATTACTCCCGCCCAAGCGAAAGGGCTCGCGCCAACGCCGACCATGCGTGGCGGCGCGAACAATTATCGCCCGGGCGCGCCGATGGTTGAGCGTATCGGCCGGGGCGGTTTTCTGATGACCGGCACGGTGCGCCGCGCGGGCGACGGCGCGCCGCTCAAGGGGGTTCGCATCCAGATTTGGGCGCACACAACTGAGGGATATGAAAGCGACCCCCAAAGTCACGGCGCCACGCTGACGGATGCTGAAGGCAAGTTCAGCATGGATATGCCGCAGATCGTGCCGGCATTTGGCCAACCGCACGCCCATCTCGCTTACGACGCCAAGTATGACGAGAATGGCTTTGAGACCGTGTTCCTACGTCCCGTTATGCCGAGCTCACGCGATAAGAGCCTGAGCGCGCACTTCGTTCTGCGCACCGCCTAGCGCTGATGCTGAACCTACGCGCCATCCTGGTGTGGGCCGCGTTGGCGATCGCCATTGTTGCGCCAATTGTGATCGCCGCGATGAGCCCGCAACTCGCTTGGCGGCGCCCAGCCTATATTGTGGCCGGCTTCGCAGGTGTGATCGCTATGGCGCTGCTGCTGCTACAGCCCCTACTGGCGCGCGGCTATCTGCCGGGCGTGCAGGCGCGGCTAGGGCGGCGTTTGCATGGCTGGATCGGCGGCGGGCTGGTCGCGGCGGTTCTCGCTCATGTTGTAGGGCTGTGGCTCACCAGCCCGCCGGATGTCGTGGACGCGCTGCTGTTCCGGTCGCCAACACCGTTTTCGGCCTGGGGGACGATCGCAATGTGGGCGGTGTTCCTTTCCGCAATCATCGCGGCCTCTCGGCGCGCGCTGCGCCTGCGGATCGGCCTTTGGCGCTTTGTCCATATGTCATTGGCGTTGCTGATTATTATCGGCGGCGTCATACATGCGCTCCTCATTGAAGGAACGATGGAGCCCATATCCAAGGCGGCGCTGTGCGCTCTGGTCATCGTAGCGGCGCTCAAAGCCGCCTATGATCTCCGGCCGCGCTCAAAAGGGAAAAACGCCTCTCCGTGAGGAGAGGCGTTGTTAGAGCTTGTTGATGTTTCACGGAACCATCAACAAGCTCTAAGTCTCTGTTTGGTCGCGGTTTGCGAGCCGTTAGATGGGGCCATCTAACTTCAAATCGCTCTAGCCTTCGAACGCAACCAGCAGATCTTTGGCGTCGACCTGCGCCCCAGCCGCGACCGCGACTTTCGCAATGACGCCAGCGCGCTCCGCATGGATCGCCGTCTCCATCTTCATCGCTTCGATCGTCAGCAACAGATCGCCCTTCTCGACCTTTTGCCCCTCTTTCACGGCGACGGTCGCGATCAGGCCGGGCATCGGCGCTGGGACGTGGTCAGCATTGCCATCCTCAGCCTTTGGATGGCGCGCCGTGGTGGCCGACACAGCCCGGTTCGGCACGCGGATGTTCCGCGGCTGGCCGTTGAGTTCGAAGAAGACTTTGACCTGCCCTTCTTCATCGGTCTCCCCGACCGCCAGTAGACGCAGAACCAAAGTCTTGCCCGGCTCCAGATCGATATAGGCCTGATCACCGATCTCCATGCCGTAGAAGAACATCGGCGTAGGCAATTGGCGCACAGGGCCATAGAGGCGGCGACGGCCCATATAGTCGAGATACACCTTCGGGTACATCAAGTATGAGCACAGATCCTCATCATCGACTGTGACCCCCGGCATCTGAGCCTCAGCCTCCGCCCGTTTCGCCTCGAGGTCCAGCGCAGCCATCGAGGCGCCGGGGCGGCCCTGTATCGGGGCCTCGCCTTTAAGCGCTTTTTTCTGAAGCGCTTCTGGGAAACCGTTCGGCGGCGCGCCGAGCCCGCCGCGGAGGAAGTCGACGACCGAGTCGGGGAAGGCGATTTCTTTCTCAGGATCTTCGACATCGGCGCGGGTCAAATTGGCGGAGACCATCGCCAGCGCCATATCGCCAACCACTTTCGAAGAGGGCGTAACCTTCGGAATATCGCCGAACATTTGGTTCACGTCGGCATAGGTCTGCGCAACGTCATGCCAGCGCTCATCCAGCCCGAGCGACCGCGCTTGGGCCTTGAGGTTGGTGAACTGGCCGCCCGGCATCTCGTGCAGATAAACTTCCGACGCCGGCGCTTTCATATCCGTCTCAAACGCCGCGTACTGAACGCGAACGGCCTCCCAATAGTCGGAAAGCTCGCGGATCACGGTTGGGTCAATGCCGGTATCGCGATCGGTGTGACGCAGAGCTTCGACAATCGAGCCGAGGCAGGGCTGGGACGTCATGCCCGCGAAGCTGTCCATCGCCGCATCCACCGCGTCAACGCCCGCTTCGGACGCCGCGAGCAGCGTCGCGCCGGCGACGCCGCTGGTGTCATGGGTGTGCAGGTGGATCGGCAGGCCGGTTTCCTCCTTCAACGCCTTGATTAATACGCGCGCCGCGGCCGGCTTCAGCAGCCCGGCCATATCTTTCAGGCCGATAATATGAGCCCCAGCGTCGCGCAGGCTGCGGGCCATGTCGGTGTAATATTTCAGATCGTATTTCGACTGGTTTGGATCCAGCATATCGCCGGTGTAGCAGATCGCTGCTTCGCAGATTTTGTCCGTCTCCAAACACGCGTCGATCGCCACGCGCATATTCTCGACCCAGTTCAGACTGTCGAAAATCCGAAACACATCGACGCCCGACTCCGCCGCGCGCAAGGTGAATTTCTTCACCACATTGTCCGGGTAGTTCGTATAGCCCACGCCGTTCGACGCGCGCAGCAGCATCTGGGTGAGATGGTTCGGCATCGCCTTGCGCAGGTCAACAAGGCGCTTCCACGGGCATTCCTGCAAGAAACGGTAGGCGACGTCGAACGTCGCGCCGCCCCAGCACTCCACGGAGAACAGCTGCGGCAGGTTGCGCGCATAGATCGGCGCGACATTCAGCATATCGAGCGACCGCATCCGCGTCGCCAGCAACGACTGATGGCCGTCGCGCATTGTTGTATCCGTGAGGAGCAGCTGCTTTTGCGCCAACATCCAGTCGGCCACAGCGCGTGGGCCCTTTGAATCGAGCAGCTGCTTCAGCCCTTCCGGCGCTTCCACGCTGCGCGGCGCCGGCGGCTTCGGCGCCCGCGCATGCGCCGGCGGTCTCGGACGGCCCTTCGCCTCCGGATGACCATTCACCGTGATGTCGGCGATGTAGTTCAGCAGCTTCGTTGCGCGGTCCCGTCGACGCTTAAACTCGAACAGCTCCGGATGCGTGTCGATAAAGCGCGTCGTGTAGCTGTTATCCTGGAAACTTGGATGGCCGATCAGGTTCTCAACAAAGGCCAAGTTGGTCGCCACGCCACGGATCCGGAACTCGCGCAGGGCGCGGGTCATCCGTTTGATCGCTTCCTCCGGGGTTGGCGCCCAGGCGGTTACCTTTTCCAGCAGCGAATCATAGTGACGCGTGATCACGGCGCCGGAATAGGCGGTGCCCCCGTCAAGACGAATGCCGAAGCCGGTTGCGCCACGATAGGCGGTGATGCGCCCATAGTCCGGAATGAAACTGTTCAGCGGATCTTCGGTCGTGACCCGGCACTGCAGCGCATGGCCGGTAAGGCGCACATCCTCTTGCTTTGGCGCGCCCGACAGGCCGTCGCCGATCCGGGCGCCTTCCGCCAGGCGGATCTGCGCTTTGACGATGTCGACCCCTGTCACTTCCTCGGTGACCGTATGCTCCACCTGAACGCGCGGGTTCACCTCAATGAAGTAGAACGCGCCGTTGTCCATATCCATCAGGAACTCGACGGTGCCGGCGAGTTCATAGTTGGCTTTGCGTGCGATTTTCAGGCCAAGCTCCGCAAGCTCCGCCCGACGCGCCTCATCAAGATACGGGGCGGGCGCGCGCTCGACCACCTTCTGGTTACGCCGTTGAACGGAACAGTCGCGCTCAAACAGATGGATGATTTCGCCGTAGCGATCGCCCAGGATTTGGACCTCGACGTGCCGGGCGCGCTCAATCAGCTTTTCGAGATAGACGTCATCCTTACCGAACGCCGCGCGAGCTTCACGCTTTCCGGCGAGCACTTCCTGCTCAAGCTCATCGGCGGAGCGGATCGGGCGCATGCCGCGGCCGCCGCCGCCCCAGCTCGCCTTCAGCATCACCGGATAGCCGACCTCTTCTGCCAACTCCCGGACCTTCGCCATGCCCTCTGGCGTTTCAACATCTGGCAGCGGATCGGTCGCTGGCACAACCGGCACGCCGGCCTCAACCGCAACCCGACGCGCGGAGACCTTGTCGCCCAACAGGCGCATCGTCTCCGCCTTGGGGCCGATGAACGCGATCCCGGCGGCGGCGCAAGCGTCAGCGAACTCCGGGCTTTCGGAAAGAAACCCATAGCCAGGATGAATCGCGTCGGCGCCACATTCCTTGGCGACGTTGATAATACTGTCGATTGCAAGATAGGCCTCGATCGGCCCAAGCCCTTCGCCAATCAGATAGGCTTCGTCGGTTTTAAAGCGATGGAGGGAGAGTTTGTCTTCTTCCGCATAGACGGCGACCGTCCGTTTTCCGAGTTCGTTCGCAGCCCGGCTGACCCGGATAGCGATTTCACCACGGTTTGCGATCAGAATCTTAGAGAAACCGGACCGGCTGTCGGTATTCGGTACAGACATGCGGTACTCCCAAAAAAAAGGTCGTGATCGCTGGGCGATCCGACTCAGTCACTTACGTCCCGACGACGCTGCATTGCGTTTAGCGTGGGCGAAATCTGCTGATTGCTCAGTAGTCGTCAATCAGGAAAATCTGCAAAGCGACAGGCCCATGGGCGCCCAGCTCGATTTTTTGCTCGATATCGCCCGTGCGTGAGGGGCCGGTGATCAAATTAACCGTGCGTGGATCGGCGCCGCTGTCGCGAAACTTGCGCCACAAGCCTTCCAGCCCGGCTTCGATGTCGCGCGCGCGCAGCACGACAAAATGGGCCTCGCCAAGAAAATTCAGCGAACTCGGCGCATCTGGGCCGGAGCGAAACACCAGCGTGCCTGTCTCGGACACGCCGCCAACCGCGGCCGTCAGGGTCACCGGCTCCTCAAGCCGCCCTGGCCCGACGGATGTTTCAACGGCGCCCCAATCAAGGCTGGCGAGCATCGCGTCATCGCCCATCCGCAATGCGGCGGGTAAGTTTCGACGGCGCAACTCATCGGAAACGGCGCCCGGCAGCTCTTCAATCGTCGCAATGCGCCGCACTGTCGCCTGCACGGCTTCGGCGCGCTCAACGAACTGATTAACCCGATCCATCCCGTCGGTACGCGCGATTTTCGGAATGGGCCCCGTCTGTTTCGCGGTGCGAATGCGCGCTTGCGCCGCCGCGGAGCGTGCTTTTACCGTCGCGTCGCCCTCATCAAGCGCCGCCCGAAGCTTCGAAAGGATTTTGTCGCGCGCGCTCATTGATCATCCCCTTGCGACTTCGCCGCCTTACGGGCCTTCCATTCGGCCATGAATGTACGCTTTGCAGGCGCGGGAAAGTCTCGATGCGCCGTCCAGCCGCCGCCAAAAGGCAACCGTTTCAGCCTGCCATGACCGCCGCTCAGCCAGTTCAGCGCTCGCATGCCGATAGAGGACATCCGATGATACAGCGCGGGCCGCTTGGCGAACCAACGCCACACCCCGAGCCCGTAGCGAGCCGTTTGTGGCGACAATTTCTGCTCAAACTCAGCCTCGCGCAGCTTGCGCATCAGCCCCGGCAAGGGGATGCGAACCGGGCAAACCTCCTGGCATCGGCCGCAAAAGGTTGATGCGTTGGGCAGATGCCGCCCCTCCTTAATACCAACGAAGTTCGGCGTCAGCACGGAGCCCATCGGGCCGACATACACCCAGCCATAGCTATGCCCGCCAACCGCGCGATAGACGGGGCAATTGTTCATGCAGGCGCCGCAGCGGATACAGCGCAGCATCTCGCGGAACTCCCCGGCGAGCATTTCGGAGCGGCCATTGTCGAGCAGCACGAAGTGCATCTCTTTCGGCCCGTCGAGGTCGCCCTGCCGCCGGGCGCCTTTGTAGAAGGTGGTATAGGAGGAGAGCGACTGCCCCGTGGCGGATCGTGCGAGCAGCCGCAGGATCGTTGAGGCGTCGTCCAGCGTTGGGATGACCTTTTCAAGGCTTGCGACGGCGATATGCACATCGGGCAGGATCTGGCTCAGATCGCCATTGCCCTCATTCGTGACGATAACGCCCTGGCCCGTTTCGGCGATCAGCATATTTGCGCCGGTAATCCCAACATCCGCGCCGAAATATTGTTCACGCAGAACATGTCGCGCTTCATGCACCAGGCTCGCGGCGTCCGGAAAGGTGCGCTCAGGATCCAGATGCGTGTGCGCGGCGCGGAAATCCGCCTCAACATCCGGCTTCGAAACGTGGGCGGCCGGCGCGATAATATGGCTGGGCGGTTCGCCGCGAAGCTGGATGATATATTCCCCAAGATCGGTTTCCAGCACATGGTGGCCAGCGGCCTCCAACGCTGAATTAAGCCCGATCTCTTCCGAGATCATCGACTTGCCTTTGTTGACCCGCGCTTTGCCCTCTGGACCCTTGGCGTGCCGGCCGACAATCTTCAAAATGATCGCGCGCGCTTCTTCCGCGTCCGCAGCCCAGTGGACTTTCGCGCCGGATTCCAGCGCTTTTTCCTCGAACGCCAGCAAATAGGCGTCGAGATTGGCGAGGGTGTGATTTTTGAGATCGCGCCCGGCGTCGCGGATTGCTTCGAATTCCGGAATTTCCGCGATGGCGGCGGCGCGACGGACTGCGAGCCCGCCTGACGCCTTCATCGCCGCCTGCAATCGCGGGTTTTGCAGCGCCTCGCTGGCGGCGGATTTGAACTGGCTTGATTTCGGCTCGGCGGTCATTTGCGCTTCTCCGATCCGCGTTGCGGTTCGCCGATCGCCGGCTCATCGGTCATCCCGGCCAGGATCTCGGCAACGTGCCGCGCCTTAACCGGACGTCCTTGCCGCGACAGCTTGCCGGCCATGTTCATCAGGCAGCCAAGGTCCCCCGCGAGCACCAGATCGGCGCTGGTGGCGGCGATATTGTCGGTTTTGTTCGACACCATCCGATTTGAGATGTCGGGGTATTTTACGCAGAATGTGCCGCCAAATCCGCAGCAAACTTCCGCATCCTCCATCTCTCGCAGGCGCAGCCCATCGACGCTGCTGAGCAGCTGCCGCGGCTGATCTTTGACGCCCAGGCTCCGCAGTCCTGAACAGCTGTCATGATAGGTCACAACGCCGTCAAATTGCGCGTTAACGCCCTCGACGCCGCGGATTTCCGTCAGGAAGGTGATCAGCTCAAAGGTCTTGTCGCTCAGCGCCTGCGCCCGAGGCAGCCAGTCTGAGTCATCACGGAGGATCTCGACATAGTCTTTCTTCACCGTCGCGCCGCAGGAGCCGGAGGGGAGCACCACATAATCGTACGGCTCAAAGACTTCGATCATCCGCCGCGCCACTTCCGCCGCGCCCTTGCGGTCGCCGGAGTTCCAGGCTGGCTGACCGCAGCAGGTCTGGCCTTCGGGCGCGTCCACGTCGCAGCCGGCGGCTTCCAGCAGCTCAACCGCGGCAAAACCGACATTGGGACGAAACAGATCGACCAAACAGGTCGCGAATAATCCGACCTTCGGCCGGTTCGGGGCCGCGGGTTCTGCGGAGGGTGCAGGCTGCATTCGCATTCCTTCTCTGCGGTAGTGAGATGACAGCGCGCCCGCTGCTTGGTATGTTTTTTAGACCAACAACTACCCTCGGGTCAAATGACGATGCAGGAGCCCTCGCCGCATGCCGTTTAAAGAGATTGCATCCCCCAAGGTCGCCGATGCGGTCGTTGCGCAATTTGAGGAGCTTCTGACCCATAGCGTTTTGCGGCCAGGCGATGCTCTACCGGCGGAGCGCACCCTGGCTGAGGAGCTTGGAGTGTCGCGCGCAACGCTGCGCGATGCGCTTGAAGTATTGGTTCAGCGGGGGCTAATCGTTCGCGCGCGCGGCGTCGGGCTTTCTGTTGCGGACGGGCTGGACGCCGGGCTGGCCGATCCGCTGGCGAACCTCATCAGCACACGCCCCGAAGCGGTCAGCGATTTTCTGAGTTTCCGCCGCTTGCTGGAGGCGGAGGCGGCGCGCTTAGCCGCGCAACAAGCGGCGGAGCCGGACCTTCAGCGGCTCGCAACTTTGATCCGGCATATGGAGGAAGCGCACGCCAACGGCGATATGCGGCGGGGTCATCGGCTGGACTATGAGCTGCATCTGCTGATCGCGGAGGCGTCCGGCAACTTGGTGACCGCGCATGTCTCCCGCGCATTGCGCCGAGCGCTCAGCAACACGCTGCATCATACGCGCAAGGCGCTGTTTTCTCGCCCCAATGTTCCCGCGGCGATCCTGGCGCAGCACAAAGCTTTGGTTGATGCGATTTTGGCGCGCGATGCGGAGGCGGCCGCGGCGGCGTCTAACGCCCATCTTGATTTCGTCATCAGCGAATTCAACGCAAGCCGCATCGCCGACGCTCAAGCAGCGCGGGCGTCGCTGCGGCCGGAGCGGCTATAGGCGTCAGCGGCGGCCCTAAGGAATAATCGATCGATTTCAGCCGATCGGGCGCTTTTCTGCGCGGCCGATTTCGTGTATCGACACGTCTTCCGCGCCTTACACCCCTGGAGGAAGCGCGGGTTTCAATGGAGATTTGAAATGGCTGACGTAAACGTGTTGCCGGTAACGGCGCGCGAAGGAGTGGGCAAGGGGGCCGCTCGAGCCGCAAGACGCGACGGCAAAGTGCCGGCGGTTGTCTATGGCGGCGGCGAGGCGCCTCTTCCCATCAATATCCAGTTCAACGAGCTGATCAAGGCGCTCAACCGCGGTAAGTTCCTGGCTTCGTTGCTGGATCTTGAAGTGGATGGACAGAAGATCCGGGTGGTCCCGCGGGAAGTGCAGCGGGACGTTGTTCTCGATCTGCCGACCCATGTCGACTTTCTGCGGCTGTCGGATCACTCGCGCATCAACCTGTTCATCCCGGTTGAGTTCATCAATCACGGCGCAAGCCCGGGCATTAAGCGCGGCGGCGTTTTGAACGTGGTTCGGCACGAGGTGGAGCTGAAAGTGCGCGCCGGCGCGATCCCTGAGAAGCTGGTGTGCGATCTGACCGACTCGAAAATCGGCGACTCGATCCACATTTCGTCGATCGAACTGCCGGCCGACGCGACCCCGGTCATCGCGGATCGCGACTTCACCGTCGCCACCATCGCGGCGCCTTCGGGTCTCGCCGCCGGAGATGATGACGAAGAGGGTGGCGAGGAATAATCCTCCGCCCGACCCAACTGATGGAGGGCGCACCCCCCAGCGCCCTCCTTTCCCTTCACGCCCCCGCCAGCCAAAAGCCGGGCCCCCTCCGACCCTACTGACAGCGCGGCCTCTACCGCTTATGTCAGGCGTGACTGGATCGCGGAGGAGGTCTCGCATGAAACTCTTCGTCGGCCTCGGCAATCCCGGGGCGAAGTACGAAAAAACCCGACATAACATCGGCTTTCTCGCCATCGACGCGATTGCGCGCGCGCATGGCTTTTCCGCCGAACGTACAAAGTTCCAGGCCGCGATGCTGGAGGGAAAGCTGGGAACGGAGAAGGTCATCGCGCTGAAGCCGATGACGTTTATGAACCTCTCCGGCCAATCCATCGGCGAAGCGATGCGTTTCTTTAAGTTAGAGCCGGCGGACGTCGTGGTTTTTCATGATGAGCTTGATCTGCCGCCGGGGCGGATGAAGGTGAAGACGGGCGGCGGACATGCCGGCCATAACGGGCTGCGCTCAACCCATGAGCATATCGGGCCGGCCTTCGTCCGGGTCCGGCTGGGCATCGGCCATCCGGGCGACAAGCGCCTTGTGTCGAACTACGTGCTGCATGATTTTGCGAAGGCTGACTGGGCGTGGATTGAGCCGCTGCTGGACGCTGTCGCCGATGCCGCGCCGGCCTTGGCGAAGGAGGATGCGGCAGGCTTCATGAACAAGGTGGCGCTGAAGCTGCAGCCGCCCAAAGACGCCGCGAAGCCGACGCCGAAGAAATCCGAAAGCGACGCCCGGCCCGGCGACGCCGCGTCGGCGAAATCCGGCAAGCCGGAAGAGGCGCCGGCGCCCAGCCCGTTTGACGCGCTCAAGGCGCTGATGAAGAAGAAATAGCCGCCCGTCTCAGGCGGCTGTTGGCGCGCGCCGCGTAAGCGCCAGAAACAAGCCCTTGCCGATCGTCTCATCGATCTCGAAGCCGAGGGCGCGCAGATGGGCCAACATGCCGTTATGCGCCTCGGCGCCCACCACCCGCTCATGCGTCTCCATCAGAATCGTCGAGACAGTCGCGAGGTTTTCCGCCCGCCCGAGCAAGTCGATTTCGCCACCTTCAATGTCCAACACTAGCGCCGTCGCGCCGAATTCGGACAGCGCTTCAGCGAGGTCGGCCGTGGGGGTCCGCACTTCTTCGACCTCATCACTGCGCTTAAACAACGACGATCCGCTCAATCTCGGGCTGGAGTAGAATTGCATGGCGTCCGGGCGATCCGGGCCGGACCATAGCGCTGCATGGCGGATGTCGATTGGCCGCTCATTCAGAGCAAAATTATGCTCCGCCAAGGCTTTGGTCTTTGGATCCGCCTCATAGACCCGCATCTGTTCGCAGCCGACAACGCCGCTGATCACCAGGGAGGTCGCGCCGAGCCCCGCGCCGATTTCGATCACCCGATCGGACGGTGTTAAGCGGCGCTTGATCATGTCGATCTCGGGCGCTTCGTAGGTTCCAAACAGAAGCGAGTAGCGCGCCTCCGGATACATGCGGGGATGCCAGAGATCGAAGGCGTAACCATGATATTGCGCCTGCCGCGGGCCGAGCCACTGAAAAGTCGACCGTAGGCGCAGCCAGCGTTTGCGCAGGATTTGGGCATGACGCGCCAAGGCTTTTTTCATCGATCACTCTATCAGCAGCTTCGCCAGATGGTGCGATCCTATCGTAGCGGCATTTGCATACGGTTTCCGGTTTCAAATATGGCGATCGGCGAGATTTAGAAATAAGTTGCGCCGGAGCAAAATTTGCTCTTGCGGGCGGCGCAAAGAGGGCTTAACTAGCCGCTCCACGGCATTGATCTTCCGAGATCAAACGCTGTCCGGAACGGAGCGCGGGCGTAGCTCAGGGGTAGAGCATTACCTTGCCAAGGTAAGGGTCGTGAGTTCGAATCTCATCGCCCGCTCCAATTTAGACCGAAAAAACCGTGGGTTAGCGCCCGCGGTTTTTCGTTTTTTGGGGTTGCTGCGGGGCGCGGGTGACTTCGAGGTAACTTTTGAAGCGGCGCTTTGCGTCAGCGCTCGCCTTTCGTCGCGGATGCTGCGCAGGCCTCCAGGCGCGGATAGCGCCTTCCCAGTTGCAAGCGGACAAGGTATTTGTGCCTGAGGACTGCAGCTTTTGACCCCAAGTCGTCGTTCGGGATCAAAACGAATCGTTGCCGTCGATGGTCTGCTTTCGCAAACTGCGGACAAAAGGGGCTTTGGCGTGATCGGCGGAGGTGGGCCAGAAGTGGAAATCCTGTGAACCCTTTCTTGAACCGCGTATACGTGGCAACAAGTCGGGTTATTTCTCTGCTTCCGGCTCCCTGTCTATGACACCGTCATTTTCAGGCGCTAAACCATGTTTTTCATCGTAAGCCGCTATGAAATCTGAAACCGGAATGCCATCGATCTTCATTCCTGTAATGTCTGCCCGTGTTACCTGGACGTCGCGCATGTTTAGATAGTCAAATTCTGCGCCTGACAGATTTATGTTATGAAACTTTGCGTTACTCAAGTTCACATTGTCGAACGAGGCTTCGGCTAAATTTACGTTAGTAAGCGTCGTGTTCGACAAATTACAGTTGTCAAATGATGCGCCAGAAAGGACTGCAAAGAATCGAGCTCCGCTCAAATTCACGCTATCAAAATTGGTGTTAGCCATGTCAGCTGCCGAGAATTTGCCATTTTGCAGCTGAGGTCCGTCAAATGGTTTATTTATGTTCTTTTTGCCTTGATCGTTGTCCGACATCTGTAACTGACCTCTCATTTCGCCGTGCAAAATTACGACAGCCAATATCTAGTCACCAATGTGTCGTGTAAACCGTTGCACCAACACCGAACTTGCTGGTTGCTTTGCTCCTTGGTCCCCTCTGGGTCAGATTCCGCTGTCTCCCTCGCACTTCGTCCTTCCGCTATCGTTAACCGGAAGCTGACGTGGCGCAAGAGCGACTCTAAACGAGCAGCCGAGTCCGGATTTGGCCCATTGCAGAAATCATAGTCTGTGATCGGTTAGCCCGCTTTTCCACTAAGACCGGATGCCCCCACCCTCGCCAGCCAGCACAGCGCCGTGCCCGCGGTCTCGGGCATGTCCTCGACCTTCTGGGTGATCCCGCCGGCGAGCATGTCGCGGTTGCCCGCAGGGCCGCTGAGGCCGCCGCGGAGCGGTCATCTTGGCGCGCCCATCAGCCGGCGTCGCGGCGGGCGCTTGCGGGCCTATTTCTTCGGCCGCGTCAGTTTCAGCTCGAGATGTGATTTGCTGTAGCCGTGCACCGTATCATGCGCGCGGATGATCACTTTTTGGGTACCCGCCGGGATCTTCACTTTTGTCAGGGAGCGGGTGAAGGGCTGCTCATCCTCATGCGGATGATACAGCGTGCGTAGGCCGAGAACAGAACCGTCAACGGCCAGGATCTCAAACGCATTGGCGTAATGATCCCACCCCGTGTCGGCATGGGCGATCGTAACCTCAAAAGTCCAGATTTCGACGCCGTCCCGCGTGTCCACCAGGATTCCCTTGGCGTCGATGACGCGAGGCGAGTCGGCGAGGGCGGGGGCGCTCGCCATGGAAAGCACAGCGGCGCATATGGCGATCAGGCGAATTAGGACGTTCTTCATCGGGATCTCCCTAACAACGTAAGGCTATCTTCTTGCCGTTCCCGCTCCGCATGGGTCGAGAAGAGAAGGCGCGTCAGCGGGCGGCGGCGCTTTGCTTTTCCCAGCGGTCGTGCTAGGCGCCGGTTTCAAATGCAATATAGGTAGGACGAAAATGGGGTATCGCGTTGTTGTAGCGGGCGCCACCGGCAATGTTGGCAGAGAGATGCTAACCATTCTGGCCGAGCGCGAATTTCCGGTTGACGAGATCGCGGCGCTGGCGTCGCGGCGGTCGTTGGGCACGGAAGTGAGCTTTGGCGATAAGACGCTCAAGACCGACGATATCGAGGATTTCGATTTCAACGGCTGGGATATCGCGCTGTTCGCAATCGGTTCGGGTCCGACCCAAACCTACGCGCCGCGCGCCGCCGCCGCCGGTTGCGTCGTCATCGATAATTCGTCGCTCTACCGCTACGCTCCGGATGTGCCGCTGATCGTTCCGGAAGTAAACCCGGACGCGGTGGAGCAATACGCAAAGCGGCATATCATCGCCAACCCCAATTGCTCGACGGCGCAAATGGTCGTCGCGCTGAAGCCGCTGCATGATCGCGCGAAAATCAAGCGGGTCGTCGTGTCGACCTATCAGTCGGTCTCCGGCGCCGGCAAAGAGGGGATGGATGAGCTTTGGACCCAGACCAAAGGCATCTTCGTCAATGACGAGCCGACCCCAACGAAGTTCACGAAGCAGATCGCGTTTAACGTGATCCCGCATATCGATGTGTTCCTCGATGATGGTTCGACCAAAGAGGAATGGAAGATGGTTGCGGAGACGAAGAAGATCGTCGATCCGGCCATCAAGGTCACGGCGACCTGCGTGCGCGTGCCGGTGTTCGTTGGTCATAGCGAGGCGGTGAACATCGAGTTCGAGGAAGAGCTGTCCGCGGACGAGGCGCGGGAGATCCTTCGCGAAGCGCCAGGTCTGATGGTCTTCGATAAGCGCGAGGATGGCGGCTACGCGACGCCGGTGGAATGCGCTGGCGATTATGCGACTTTTATCAGCCGGATCCGCGAAGATTCGACGATCGAGAATGGCCTGAACCTTTGGATTGTCTCCGACAATCTTCGCAAAGGCGCCGCGCTCAACGCCGTGCAAATTGCGGAGCTTCTCGGCCAGCGCTGTTTGAAGAAGGGCTAGGGTGCGAACGCCTGAATCCGGCTGTTCTCAGCGCGTTTTCAGGACCTTGCCCAAGCAGGAAGCGGCGCGCGGGCTGCGCCGCCTCCCCCACCCTCAGGCGCCGCTGACGCACCCCAAAAGCGCGTTTGGCGGGCTGGCGACGACCAGATTTATGAGTTCGCACCCTAGAGCATTTTCGAAACAGTTGCGGTCATGCAAATGCTCTGTCTCTTTGGGTGGTCGCGATTTCCGAGTCATCGAATGCGCGCATTCGATTTGAAATCACTCTAAAGGTTCGTTGCGGCCACCGGATCCAGCACGGAGCGCCCGCCATCAACGACCAGAATCTGACCGGTGATGAAGCTCGCCGCATCAGAGATCAGAAAAAGAGCGGCCTCCGCGGCTTCCGTTGTTTCTCCGATCCTCCCCAGCGGCGTGCTGGAGATGAGCGAGGGGCGAAGCTGCGGGTCGCCGGCAAGCGCTGTCCGGAGCGCGTCCGTCAGTATGCCGCCGGGCGCGACGCCGTTCACTCGAAGGCCCGCATCCGCCAGAGTCGCTGCGAATGATCGGGTTAATTGATCGATTGCGGCGCAGGAGATGGCGTGCGCCGCGACTTCGGGCGACGAGAGGCGGCCGGACAATGCCGATACGTGGACAATCGCCCCCTGAGCTTTTTCCTTCTCGGCCGCTTTGGCGCGCGCGATCATTTTCGCGGCGACGGCTTGGCTCAATAGGAAGGCCGAGCGCACATTGGCGGCGATGGCCCGATCAATCGCCTCAACCGGCAGCGTCATTGGATCGCCGCGCTCAAAATCTGGCGCGGTCGTGATCAGCGCATCGATTTGATCATAGGCGTCGATTGTCGCAGCGATGAGGTTATTGACGCCGAACTTCTGCGTCACATCGCAGGTGAAGCCGGCGATGCGGCCGCTTTCAATCGGCAACGCTTTCTTGGTGGCTTGCAGCTTCGCTTCATCCGCATCAGCCAGCATAACGTTGGCGCCGCGCTCAAACAGCTTCTCCGCAATGGCTCTGCCGACGCCCCGCGCAGCGCCGGTTACGATGACGGTCTTGCCTTCGAACTGCTGCATGAAGTCTCCGTTTCCATCACGCGCCGACAAGGCGGCTGTCGCTCGTTGGCGCAACCTATCGACTCATGGGGGCGGCGGCTAGGGGGCTTGAGGCGGAAGCCGGCGCGTTCGTTCATGCTAGCGCGCTGTTTTAAAGAGGTTTTGCAACGCCGAAGCGAGCCACGCATCGCGTTCTGCCTGAGGCCTTGTAGGATAATCGCCGCTTATCAATTGCTTGGCGGCCTCGCCGAGCTGCGCCGACAAGGCGCGTGATCGATGTAATCTCAGGCTTTGATTGGACAAGACGACGAACGGCGGCCAATGTTCAGGCCTTCCTCCATTCCTTCATTGCCACGAACAGGTCACCGATGCCGCTTTCGCATGGACGCAAGCTGATTGCTTTTCCGGGCCCAACCAACCTGCCCGATGAGGTGCTGCAGGCGATGCACGCTCAGTCGATCGACATATATGGCGACGAGGCGGCGGCCCTGACCGACGGGTTGCTGACGGACCTGCGAAAGGTGTTTCGGACCGAGGCGGCGCGGACTTTCATCTATATCGCCAACGGTCATGGCGGCTGGGAGGCCGCCTTGGCCAACACCCTCAGCCGTGGCGATCGGGTATTGGTGCTGGACTCCGGATCCTTTGCGAAGGGCTGGGGCGAGATGGCGCAAACGCTTGGCGTCGACGTTGACATCCTGCCTGGCCGCCCCGGTCGCGCCGTCGATGCGAATGCTGTGGAGGCGCGGCTGCGGGACGATCTGACGTCGCACGGCGATGAGCAGCGGTACAAAGCGGTGCTCACCGTCCAGATCGACACCGCCTCCAGCACCGTGAACGACCTGGCCGCCATTCGCGCCGCGATATCCGCCGCAGGGCATCCGGCTCTGTATGGCGTCGACGGGGTCGCATCGATTGGATGCATGCCGTTTGAAATGGATGCTTGGGGCGTCGATCTGGCGCTGACCGGCTCGCAGAAGGGGCTCATGACGCCGCCGGGGCTGGCTTTTCTGGCGGTCGGGCCACGGGCCTGGGCGATGCGCGGCGGCGCCGACCTGCACAGCCGCTATTGGGGCTGGGATGAGCGGCTTGGCGAGATCCACTATATGAAATACTGCGGCACGCCGCCGATGCAGCTGCTCTACGCGTTGCGCCGGGCGTTGGATCTGCTGCTTCGTGAAGAGGGCCTCGAGGCGGCCTGGGCGCGTCATAAACTACTGGCGAACGCCACCCGGGCCGCCGTTCAGCATTGGTCCGCAGGGGGCGCGATGACCTTCTACGCGCCCGAGCCGGCGGAGCGGTGCGATACGGTCACCACCTTGGTCGCCGCGGAAGGCCTCGATTCGGGCGCGCTGCGGCGATTTTGCCTGGAGAATTGCGGCGTCGCGATTGGCGTGCCGACGGGCGACTTGACGCCGCCCGACCGGGGCTTCCGGATCGCGCATATGGGGCATTGGAATGCCCCAATGGCGCTCGGCGCATTGGGCGCGGTCGAATTGGCGATGACGGCGTTGGGCTGGCCGGGCGCACATGGCGGCGTTTCCGCCGCCGCGGCGCTGCTGGGCGAGTCGCTCCGCGTGTAGGCCGCGCGGGTCGCCAGCTTGCGCCGCGCGACCGCCCTAGAGCTTTCGCCGATCAAGTTGGATCGGCGAAAGGCTCTAACTCTTTGTTTTGTCGCGTGCTGTTCCCGCCAACCGGTATCCACTTGGTCGGCGCACGCTCTAGCTTTTGAACGGATCCTGAGGCGCTTCCTCTTCTTTTTCCTCCTCCGCAGCGGGCAAGTTAAAGAGGGCCTCTGGGTCCACCGACGGCCCCTCTTCCGATTCGCTGCGCGCCGGAGGGTCCGTATCTCCAAATGGATTCGGCTGTTCAAAGCCGGCCGACTCTGTTGGTTGATCCGCGCCTTCGAACCGCGGATCTGACGTCAATGACGTTTCAACTGACATCAACGCGTCGCCCAAATCAGGTCTTGGCGCGGCTGCGGCGATTTCCGCGCGCTTTTCGGATGCAATCGCAACCGCGGCGTCCAGATCCGTTTGGCGGCACAGCCCGAGCGCTACCGGGTCGACCGGCTGGATACCGGATGAATTCCAGTGCGTCTTATTGCGAATCGCTTCGATCGTCTGCTTGGTGGTGCCGAGCAGTTTACAGATCTGAGCGTCCGCAAGCTCGGGGTGATAGCGCACTAACCACGCGATTGCGGCCGGGCGCTCCTGCCGTTTCGACAATGGCGTATAGCGCGGCGCTTTCTTCTTTTGCTGCGGCGCCTTAGCCGGCGGTCGTAATTTCAGCCGCGCTTTCGGATTTTTTTCGCAACGCTCAATTTCTTCGCGCGTAAGCTGGTTATTCGCAATCGGGTCAAAACCTTTGATCCCGGCGGCGACCTCGCCATCGGCGATGCCTGAAATTTCGAGCGGGTGGAGTCCGACGAACTCCGCAATCTGATCAAAGGTCAGCGTGGTATGGTCGACCAGCCAGACGGCTGTCGCTTTTGGCATCAAAGGCTGCACTTCGATACTCCTTACTCGTGCGCGCGCGAGGGGGGCGGGTCGCGCGCGTCTGGTGGGACAATGCTCGCTGAGGGGCGATGCTCGGCGGATGAAGCGTTGCGCCAAATTGCGCCGACGCGCCCCGGTGGGCGTCGCTTCTTCTCTGCCGATAAACTCCAATCTAGAGAACATGCGGATAAGATGGAATAAAGCGGCGCGATCGCCAAGCGCAAGGGCGGAACGCCTACGATATGTTGAGAAGGAGCAGTCAAATGTCTCGATCAGAGCATAACGGTCGTGGCGGCGGCCCTGCGGTGCGGCGCAGCGGGACGCGGCGGCGTCAGGATACGGACGCCATGGTGTCGCGCCGAGGCGAGCGCCGAGAGCGTGCGCCATCCGGCAAATCAAGCGGCGGCGCGCTGGCGCAGCTGATCGCAATCGGCGTTGCGGTGCTGGTTGGCGGCGCTGGCGTTCTAAGCCAACTTGATCTTGGCGGCGAGCATGGCGAAAGCAGCAAGCGGGTCGAAGTCAAAACGCGCGCGGCCGATCGCGATGCGACGGAGGTGGAGTATAGCGGCAATCGACGCAGCGCAGACGAGCGTTTGGATCGGCCGGCAGATCGCCGCTCCTCGGATCGTTCCGCCGCGCGATTTGACTATTATGTGCTGGCCATGAGCTGGTCGCCGACTTTCTGCCGGACGCGCCCGCGTTCGATCCAGTGCGGCCGCGGGGCTCGGTTTGTCCTGCACGGGCTGTGGCCGCAATTTGAGGAGGGCTGGCCGCAAAACTGTGAGACCCCCCATCGTCGCCCGAGCCGCGAATTGCTGCGGCGTTTTCGTCATCTGAACCCGGACACCGGCCTGCTTTCCTATCAATGGCGCAAGCATGGCTCCTGCTCCGGCCTGTCGCCTGCGGGCTATCTGGAAGCGGCGTCAAAGGCGATGGCGCTGGTCAAAACGCCAAAGGAGCTGAAAAGCTTCAGCAGCGATACGCGGATGGATCCGAAAGTGATCGAAACAGCAGTCATTCGCGCCAATCCGGCCCTGAAACGGGATGGGGTGACGGTGAAATGCCGCCGCGGATCCTTCTCTGAGATTCGGGTCTGCTTTACCCGAGATCTGAAGCCGCGCCGGTGTGGCAGGGACGCGCTGCGAGATTGCGGCGCGCGCAACCTGCTTCTTCCTGCGCCGCGCTAGGGTGCGAACTCCTAATTCTGTCCGAGCCAGCGTTCGGCAGGCGGCTTTTGGCTGAGAAGCGACTGCAGCGCAGGGTGGATCCCTGCGCCAAGGAGCTGAACCAAGCCAAAAGC
>JALEGB010000106.1 GCA_022760355.1 Neomegalonema sp. | reverse complement strand
GACGCTTGGCAAGCTGGATCTCTACACGCCGGATGAGGCGCGCCTTGTTGCGCGTCGTCATGCGCAGGCGGTCGCCGAAGGGCGCGATCCGCAGCGAGAGAAGATGGAGCGCCGCAATCAGCCGACGCTCGAAGCGTTGTTTGAAACCTATTTGACGGCGGAGAGCGGGCGACTGTCGGACCGCACCATCGTCAATATGCGCTCCCATATGCGGAACCAGCTCGGTCCGCTTGCGCGCTATCGCGTCGAGGAGATCACGCGCTCCGCGGTCAGCACGCGACATGCGGCCCTGAAGGATACGCCCTATGCGGCGAACCGCGCCATGGCTACGCTTTCGGCGATCTTCGCTTTTGCGGAGCGGCATGAGCTCGCGAAGCCGGGCTCCAATCCGGTCAAAGGCCTCCGCCGTTATCCGGAGAAGCACCGCGAGCGCATGCTTGATGCTGAGGAAGTCGCGCGCCTCTGGGCGGCGTTGATTGATCTGCAGGCTGACGCGAAACACCGCTTCGCGGCGCCCGCGATCATGATGGGCATGTTGACGGGGTGGCGCGTCGGCGAGGTGCGTACGCTCGAATGGGAAGCGGTGGACCTTGTGAGCCGCGAGGCGACCATCAGCGGCAAAACCGGCGCCCGGCGGGCGCCGTTTCCGAAATCGAGCCATCAGCTGCTCCTGTATCTCGCAGAGGCGAGCCAAGCCCATGGGCGTGGCGACCAGAAGGGGCGATGGGTTTTCCCGTCTCTTGCGGGCAAGACGGCCGAACGCGCGCCGCTCGCGGACTGGGAGCATGACCGCACTTGGCGCGCTGCGCTGAATGTCGCCGATCTCGAGGATCTCAGACGTCATGATCTTCGCCATCTGATCGCAGGTCTGATTGGCATGCAGACCGGATCGGCGCTGCGCGTGAAGGAAGCGATGGGCCACAGATCTGTCGCGATGTCTGAGCGCTACATCGCGCCGATTTCGGCGCTACAGCGCCGATCAACGGATCAGGCGGCGGCGCTGGTTTTGGCCTTGGCCGAGCGCGAAGCGGCCGAGGCCGAACGCCTGTCCGCGCCCGGAGCTTTGCCGAGCCCAGCCGCCAGCGACGCGTAACCTCGCAGTCCAATTTCACTCGAGCTGTTTTTCCTGGGGCCGTGTTTTTTGCGTGAACCCGGTTTTTTGATCCGCCGTCGCGCTACCCTGGGCGATCCCATTCGAAATAACCCCAAGCGCCCCGAGCTAAACGCGCGGCGCCCAACATGTGACCAGAGCGCGATCCAAGAGCCTGCTATGATCGAGAGCGGTGAAATATAATTGCATACATCCACACCAGGGAGGAGTGCCAATGATCATCAATACGCGACGCATTGCGCCATTGCTTTTTGCACTATCATCATTTTTTGCGATGGAAAGCGCCCTTGCAAAGCCCGCCACCCCGCCACCTGGGTGGAAAAGCGCATGGCCGAAGACAGATTTCAGCAAGTCAAGTATTGACTATTCTGAAATTTTTGATGGCGGCCCCGCGAAAGACGGCATCCCGGCAATCGACACTCCGGCTTTTATCCCAATAAAATCGGCATCCGGCATTGGCGAGCGCGAGCCGATCGTCTCCGTAAAAATTGGCGGAGAAGCCCGCGCCTACCCAATTCGCTATCTCATATGGCATGAGATCGTGAATGACGAATTTGGAAAACGCAAAGTGACGATCACCTTTTGTCCACTTTGCAACAGCGCCATCGTCTTTGATGGAACAATCGGCGAACGCAGTTTCACGTTCGGCGTTTCGGGAAAATTGAGAAAGTCGGACATGATCATGTATGACCGGCAGACCGAGAGCTGGTGGCAGCAATTCACCGGCGAAGCGATCGTGGGCGAAATGCTGGGCGCAAAGCTCAAAGTGATCCCATCGGTGATGGAGAGCTGGGCCGAGTTCAAAGCCGCAAACCCCGGCGGCCTCGTGATGGCGCGGCCAACGGCCTATCTCCGCGCCTATGGGCGCAACCCCTATCGCCGCTATGACAGCTCCAGCTCGCCCTTTTTATATCGGGGTGAAAATCCGCCCCATGGCGTTCCAGCGCTCGCCAGAGTCGTCCGGATCAAAGACCGCGCCTGGCCGCTGTCGCGGTTACGCAAACGCGGCGAACTCTCGGAAGCCGGCGTAAAACTCACATGGCGCAAAGGCCAGGCGTCGGCGCTCGACACCGCAGACATCGGCAAAGGCAAAGATGTCGGCACCGTCCGCGCCTTTGATGCGAAAACCGGTGCGCCGATCGCTTACGAAGTCATTTTCGCCTTCGTTTTCCATGCGTTCGAACCCAAAGGGATCTGGATGCTAGGCAAATAGCATCGCGGCGCCCCTTGGCGTTCGGAGCACCGTAGGCTAGCGGGAGGGGATGACAAGTTTCCCTGATCATGACGCGCTGTCGCTCAGCGCTTTCGACTTTGAGCTGCCAGAGAGCCTGATCGCCTTGCGCCCGGCCGCGCCACGGCGCACGGCGAAGCTGCTTGTCTCAACGCCAGATGGCCTGACCGACAGCTCCGTCGCCGAGCTCGCGTCGTTTTTGCGGCCGGGCGATCGATTGGTGTTCAATGATACAAAGGTCATCCCGGCGCGACTGCGCGGCCTGCGCCGGCGATCCGAGAGCGCTGTCGCCGTGGAGGCGACGCTGATTGAACGGCTCGCCTCGGATTGTTGGCGAGCGCTCGCCAAACCGGGCCGCCGGCTCAAGATCGGCGATCAACTGGAATTTACGGCGGAAACGGGAGGCGTGACGTGCGTCGCCGCCATTGACGCGAAGGAGGAGGGCGGCGCGGTTCTCCTTCGGTTCGAGCATCAGGGGGCCGAGCTGGACGCGGCGATCGCCCAAATCGGCGAGCCGCCCTTACCGCCATACATCGCGGCCCGGCGCGCGGCCGATGCGGCCGATAGAGACGACTATCAAACCATATTCGCCGCCAAGGACGGCGCCGTCGCTGCGCCCACAGCGGCGCTCCATTTCGACGCCGCCGTCCTCTCCACGCTGGAGGCCGCGGGCGTTGAGCGCAGCACTGTGACGCTGCATGTCGGCGCAGGGACCTTTCTACCGATCAAAACAGACCGGATTGCGGATCACAAAATGCACAGCGAGGCCGGCGCGTTGGATCAGAAAGCGGCGGATGAAATTAACCGCACGCGGGCGGCGGGGGGACGCATTATCGCCGTCGGCACAACTGCGTTGCGGGTGCTGGAGACAGCGGCGCGCGCCTCCGGCGGCGCGGGGGCCAAGCTCGCCCCCTGGGCTGGCGCGACCGATCTCTTTGTCCGGCCCGGCTTCGAGTTTCACCAAATCGACGGGCTGATGACCAACTTCCATTTGCCCAAATCGACGCTGTTGCTGCTTGTTGCAGGGCTGATCGGCCAAGAGCGCTTGTTTTCAGTCTACGAACACGCCATCCGGAAGGGGTATCGCTTCTATTCCTATGGCGACGCGTCGCTGCTGTGGCCAAGCGCGCGCCCTCGTTGAGGCCGAGATGATCTCCACATCCCGTCACCCCATGTTGAAAATGGCTTCGCCGGCTCTCCTCCTTGCGATTGCAGCCATGCTGATCGCGGCGCCCCCAATGGCGGCCATGGCGCAATCAACGCCCCTGCTCGGGCAGCTGATTGATGCGCCGAACCTGCCGGCGGATGCAAAACCTCGCGGCTGCATTACTCGGGTCTTCGATCCCGGCGCCACAAAGCGCGAGGATATTTCGATTGAGGTGGAGCCCGCGCGGGTGGAGCCAGTCGCTTTCCCTGAAGTCGCCCGTTGGGTGGAGCGCGAGATCGTTCTGAAAACCGCCGAAACGCGTTATGAGGTGGTCCCTGCGGTTTTTAAGAAGCGAATTCAAAAGGTCTTAATCGAGCCGGAACGGGTTGAGTACAGGATTGCTCCAGCCAAATTCGAAGAGATCTCAGAGAAAATGGTCATTCGAGCGGCGCGCGCCGTCTGGCGCCCCGGCCCAGGCGAGAAGCAGCGTCGCGACCCGAAAACCGGCGAGCTGCAGCATCGGGTAATGTTGCCTGCGGAGACCGCTCCCGTCATCCGACGTAAGCTGCTCTCCCCAGCTCGGGTCGAAAAATCGGTGCGCCCCGCCGTGTTTCGCGAGATCGAGACACAGGTGCTGATCAAGCCAGCGCAAATCAAAGAAATTCGGACGCCAGCCGTCACCAAGCGCATTCGCGTATTGGAAATTTTCCGCACATCGCGCGTCGAGCGCCGGCGCCTGCCCGCGCGGATGGCGAAAATTCCACGGCGGGCGCCGAGCGAAGCCGGGCGGATTGAATGGCGCTTGAGCCTGTGCGCGACCGAGCTGCCGCCGGCGACGGTTCGAGACCTCCAGCGAGCGCTTCGGCGCGCTGGTTTTGACGCCGGCGATGTCGATGGGCGGTTGGGGCCGGCGACCAAGTCGGCTTTGGTCGCCTATCAGGGCGTTCAACCGCTGTCGGATCGAATTTTTCTGATCGAGACGCTGCGTCGGCTGGGCGTTCAGCCCCAGGGGCGCTAGGCAGCGGCGTAGACGCCGCGCGCGCTGCAAAATTCGTCAGAAACGACATGCCGGCGCCGCGATTGAACGCGATTTATTTTCGCGTTCTGCGAAGCCCCGCCCTGCGCCGCCGATGGCCGACGGCGCGGATTTGCGGGGGCGATTATGCCGGCGATTTTGCGCAGTTCTTGGCCGCTGTTTGTCGGCCTCCTTTTGCTGATGATCGGGAATGGCGGGCAGGGAGCTGTTCTTGGCGTGCGCGCTGTGATCGAAGAGTTCTCGAATGAGACCTATGGATTCGTCAGCGCGGGCTATTTCGCCGGATTCCTGCTCGGCTCCACCCTAACGCCAAACTTGATTCGGAAGGTGGGCCATGTCCGCGTGTTCGCGGCTCTGGGCTCGTTGATCTCGGCGGCGCTGATCGTATTCGTCTGGCTGATTGACCCGGCGGTGTGGTTCGTCATGCGTTTTGTCGTCGGGTTTGGTTTTTCCGGGGTCTATATCGTCTGCGAAAGCTGGCTGAACGAAGCCAGCTCAAATGAAAACCGCGGCCAGGCGCTTGGGCTGTATATGTTCATCCAGATGATTGGCGTCGTGGCGGGGCAACAGCTGCTGCTGGTGGGCGATCCGGCAGGGTTCGAGCTGTTCATCATTATGTCGGTATTGGTGTCCATCTCATTTGCGCCAATTCTGTTGACGGTGACGCCGACGCCCATCAGCGACACCGCTCGTCCAATGTCGCTATCTGAGCTTTGGGACGCCTCGCCGCTGGGCTGTTTTGGCGCGCTGACACTCGGCGGCGTCTATGGCGCGATGTTCGGCATGGCGTCAATTTATGGCGCGCGGATCGAACTCACTTTCGCAGAAATCGCGATATTCGCCAGTATGCTGTATGTCGGCGCGGTTGTGATGCAGCCTTTCATCGGCTGGATTTCCGACCGAATGGACCGCCGCTCACTGCTTGTCGCCGTGGCGCTCTCCGGCGCCACCTTCTCATTGCTTGGCGCCATGTTCAGCCACCTGTCCCTTGGGGCGGTCGGCGAGTTCGAACTTCGCGCCCTCTATCTGATTTCCTTCCTCGCCGGCGGCTTTATCAATCCGATCTACCCGCTGCTGGCGGCGCATACGAACGATCATATCGAGCGAGATCAAATGGCGGCGGCCTCCAGCGGACTGGTGTTTTTGAACGGGGTAGGGGCGTTGGCAGGCCCAATTGTGGTTGGATTCGGAATGACTTACGTCGGCCCGCAGAGTTTCTGGTTTTTCATGGCCGCGCTGCTGGCGACAATGGCGCTGTTTGGGATGTACCGTGCGACGCAGCGTGGCGCAGTGCAGGAGACGATCCCATTTGCGCCCGTTACCCCGCGTGTGACGGCGGTCGCGACGGAGATCATGACCGAAGTCGCCATCGAACAGGCCGAAGCGCTTGAGGAAGAAGCCGAACAAACCCAAGATGACAACGGCCCGGCGGCGGATGGCAAAGCCTGAGACTGGCGTCTTTCCCTCGGATACGGAAGGCCCTATGCAAGCCGCATGAGCTACGAAGCGATCCTCAGATTCTGGACCGAAGAAATCGCTGCGCCCGGCGCATGGTTTGTTCCGGATCCGGAAATAGATGCGGCGATCCGCGATCGCTTCGCCGCATTAATAGAACCGGCCGCCGCGGGCGCTTACGATCAATGGCTGGATCACGCGTCCGGCGCGTTGGCGCTGATTATTACGCTCGACCAGTTCCCAAGGAACATCTATCGCGGCGAGGCGCGATCTTTCGCCTATGACGCAGCCGCCCTCCGCGCCGCCAATACGGCGCTACGCCGTGGATTTGATTTAGAAGTCGCGCCGCAGATTCGCGCGTTCTTCTACATGCCGCTGGAGCACTCGGAGTCGCTGTATGAGCAGGACCGCTCCGTCGCATTGGCGGAGGGGCGGTTGGCGAGCCAGCCAAATTACGTGTTCCATGCGAGAGAGCACCGGAACGTCATTCAACGCTTCGGGCGTTTCCCGCATCGGAATGAGTGCCTTGGCCGCACATCAACCCCCGAGGAAGCGGCCTATCTCAGTGGCGGCGGCTACAATCCGCTATCGACTGAGGCAGACGCTGAAGCGCCGAACATCCAGATCATGGCCCAGAAGGAGAAAGACATGGCTGAGTTAGAAGGCAAGGTCGCCGTCGTAACCGGCTCGACCAGCGGCATCGGCGAGGGCTGCGCGCGCGAGCTGGCGAAAGCTGGGGCGACGATTATCATCAACGACCATCTGGATTCGGACGAAAGTCGCGCAAAAGCTGACGCCATCGCCGCCGATACCGGTGCGACCGTCGCCTATATCAGCGCCGATATGTCGAAAGGCGAGGACTGCGTTCGGCTGATCCGCGATGCGGAGGCGAAGTTCGGCAAAGTTGATATTTTGGTGAACAATGCTGGCATTCAGCATGTTGAAAAAATTGAAGATTTTCCACCGGAAAAATGGGATCTGGTGCTTGCGATCAACCTCAGCTCCAGCTTCCACACCATCCGCGCCGCTATGGGCGGCATGAAAGAGCGTAAATGGGGGCGGATCGTGAATATCGCCTCAGCGCACGGCTTGACCGCGTCGCCTTTCAAGTCCGCATATGTCGCGGCGAAACATGGGCTGGTCGGCTTGACGAAAACAGTCGCCCTGGAAGGCGCCGATTTCGGCGTCACCTGCAATGCGATCTGCCCGGGCTATGTATGGACGCCGCTGGTCGAGGGGCAGCTGGAAGATCAAATGAAGGCCCATGGCAAAGATAAGGACTGGGTGATCCGGGAGGTGATGCTGCAGCGCCAGGGCATGAAGGAATTTGCGACCGTCGAGCAAATGGGAAAAACGGCGGTGTTCCTCGCCAGCTCCGGCGCGGATCTGATCACCGGCACGACGATCTCGGTCGATGGCGGCTGGACCGCGCTTTAACGGCGTCGATCGCGGACACGGCCCCAGCGCCAAATGACCAGCGACGCTCCGGCCCTTCCGCCGGAGCGTTTGTTCTACCTACGGCCAATTGAACAGCGCCCCTTGGCGCAAAGGAGCCCCATGGCGCCGTCCCGTAAGAAATCGAAGCGACGTCTGACCCTGGCGCTCCAGGGCGGCGGCGCCCATGGCGCTTTCACCTGGGGCGTGCTCGATCGCCTTTTGGAAGAGGACGACATTGAGGTCGAGGGCGTCTCCGCCACCTCGGCCGGCGCAATGAATGGCGCGATGTACACCACGGGGTTAAAAATAGGCGGGCCGGAGGAGGCGAAGCGTCGTCTCGCCGATTTCTGGGGCCAAATTCGCGACGCCTATCCGCTGAACCAGCTGCCATGGTCGATTTGGGCCAAGGCGTTTCACGATTTTCTGCCGCCCGCGCTCAATCCGGCCGCGGCCATCGGCGGCGCGGTCAGTCAAGTCGTGTCGCCCTATCAGTTGCCGCTCGCGGACATAAACCCGCTTCGCGATGTGCTGGAATCGATGGTGAGCTTTGACAAAGTCTGCCGCCGTGATGAGCCGCGCCTGTTCGTCTGCGCGACGGACGTGCTTTCCGGACGCGCAAAGATCTTTATGGGCGAAGAAATTTCGGTTGACGCGCTGCTGGCGTCGGCCTGCCTGCCAACCATTTACCGCGCAGTTGAGATTGACGGGCGTGAATATTGGGACGGCGGCTACACTGGCAATCCCGCCTTGTGGCCGCTGATCTACGAGTGTGACACAAGCGATGTGCTCATCGTCCATATTAACCCGATCACCCGCCGCACCCCGCCGCGCGACGCCCGCGGAATCCAAAACCGGATCAACGAAATTTCATTCAACTCGAACCTGTTAGGCGAACTTCGCGCGATTGAAACCGTCGATAAGCTTGTCGCCGCCGGACATCTGCCGGCGGAGCGCTACAAACGGATGCGCATCCACGCCGTGGAGGACCCGGAGACGATGCGTAGCCTGAGCGCCTCCACCAAGGTGACGCCGGAGGCGCGGCTGCTGGATCGGCTCTATGACGCAGGGCGAAACGCGATGACGCGCTGGCTGGATGAGCACAAGGCGAAAATTGGGATTGAGAGCAGCATCAATTTGCGCGACGCTTATCTGTAGCCGGCGCAGTCGCCCGGTTGCGCCCCCATCAAACGGGGGGCGCAGCGCGCTCGATGCTTAGCTGGTTTGCTCGACTTCGCGCGGCGGCAGCTCCAGCCGCATGCGCAGATAGTCTTCCATCAGATGCATCAAAGGATCGAGCCGATCTTCGAACACATGATTGGCGCCGTCGATCACTTCGTGCGTAATCGTAATACCCTTCTGCGTCTTCAATTTAGTGACGAACTTCGTCACCTCATCCGGCGGAACGATCCGGTCAAGCGAACCGTTCACGACCAGCCCTGAGGATGGGCATGGCGCAAGGAAGGAAAAATCATGGGTATTCGCCGGCGGCGCGATTGAGATGAAGCCGGCAATCTCCGGCCGGCGCATCAGCAGCTGCATGCCGATCCAGGCGCCGAACCCATAGCCGGCCACCCAGCAAAAGCGCGCATCGGGCTTGAGCATCTGTAGATAGTCAAGCGCGGAGGCAGCATCAGAGAGTTCGCCTACGCCGCCATCATAGACGCCGAGGCTGCGGCCGACGCCGCGGAAGTTGAAGCGCAAGACCGTAAAATTCAGCTTGTGAAACAGATGATGCGCTTCATAAACGATCCGGTTATTCATCGTGACGCCGAGGCGAGGGTCTGGATGCAGAACCAGGGCGATCGGGCTGTCTTTCTCCTTGGCCTCATGGTAGCGCCCCTCGAGGCGGCCTTCGGGACCAGGGAAAATCACATCGGGCATGAGCTGCTCGCGCTCCAAATATTAGCCCCCCGCCACCAAGCGCGGGAGGAAACTCGTAAAATGCGCGCTTTCTCCCCCGGGCGGAAGATCTCGCACGGCGGGCAAGAAACGCCGCAGTTTTTTGCATATAGAGTTTCGATACGGCGCGCAAAAGCGCCTATATCATAAGCGGAGCTGGGGCAAAGCAGTGAAATCCGTCACAGCACGCCGCCCAGGCGCGATAACAAATGCAGGTGAGGCCGAATGAAACTCAGCACAAAAGGTCGCTACGCGGTCACGGCGATGGCGGATTTGGCGATATCCGCGCGAGGGGCTGAGGACGCGCAAGGCTCGCCCAGCTTAACGACGCTTGCTGAAATTTCCGAGCGGCAGAACATTTCGCTCGCCTATCTTGAGCAGCTGTTCGCACGGTTGCGGCGCGCGGGGCTGGTTGAAAGCGTGCGCGGGCCGGGGGGCGGATATCGGTTGGCGAAGGCGCCGGAACAGACCCGGATCTCCGAGATTATGTCCGCAGTCGACGAAACCTTGCGGGCGACCAAATGCGAGGGCGGCGTAGGGGAGGGGTGCGGCGGCGGACCGGCCGCGTGCTTGACCCACGATTTGTGGGAGCAACTGTCTGCGCAGGTCTATCTGTTTCTGCACAAGGTCAGCCTTGCCGACGTGATCGATAAACGGCTCGCGCCCTGCAACGCGTTTCCTAATTTCAGCGCATTGCTGGAAGATGAGGCGATCAGCGCGCAAGCTTAGGATGAAAAGAATATCGGCGCCTATCGCGGTGATAGACGCCTACACATGGCGCTATGGCGAGGCTGCTGTTAGAAGACCCATAGTTCTTAGCAAAGCCATACGCCATGCAACCGACGATCTACCTAGATTGGAACGCTTCCGCCCCGCTTGCGCCCGCCGCCCGGCTTGCGATGGCGGACGCTATGGAGGCGATGGCCGCGGCTGGGCTCAACCCTTCCTCGCAACATACGCATGGCCGCAATGCGCGGTTATGGCTTGAGAAAGCCCGCAAACAAGTCGCGGCGCTCGCACATGCGACGCATGATCAAATCACCTTCACCGCCGGCGCCACCGAAGCGGCGAACTGGGTTTTTACTCAGCAATGGGATGCGGTGGTCGTCTCCGCACTAGAGCATGATTGCATCCGCGCCGCCGCGCATGCGGCGGAGCAACGCGGCGTGATCCGGCGCGATGTTCCCGCGCTCGCAGTTGGCGCGATCGATCTATCGGCGCTCGACGCGACGCTGAGCGCGCTGACGGACGCCGGGGCCAGCAAGGTTCTCGTCGCCGTGATGGCCGCAAACAATGAGACAGGCGCGCTGCAGCCCTATCAGCAAGCGGCGCAGCTTGCGCATACCCATGGCGCGGCGTTTTTAGTCGACGCCGCGCAGGCGCTTGGGAAAATGGCGTTCAATTTTTCGACAAGCGGCGCCGACTTCGCGATTGTCTCAGGTCATAAGATTGGCGCGCCTGCCGGCATCGGCGCGCTCATTCAGCGCGGCGGCGGCGATCTGCGGCCGATGATTGTCGGCGGCGGTCAAGAATCCCGGCGTCGAGCCGGCACTGAAAATATACTTGGGGCGATCGGTTTTGGCGCCGCCGCGGCGAATTTTGACGCCTCCGCATGGCGGGCTGCGGCCGAAAAGCGCGATCTGCTCGAAAACACGCTGAGTTCCGGAGCAAAGGGCTTGGTTTTTTTCGCGCCGACAATAGATCGCCTGCCAACAACATCTTGCGTAGCCGCGCCAGGTTGGCGGGCGGAGACGCAACTGATGCAGTTTGATCTTGCCGGATTCGCCGTAAGCGCGGGCAGCGCCTGCTCGAGCGGCAAGTTGGCGGCCAGTCATGTGCTCAGGGCGATGGGGGCCGATGACGAGTTGGCGACGTCTGCGATCCGGATCAGCTTCGGACCGCAAACGCCGCAAAGCGACCTTGACCGGTTCGCAGAGACTTATTTGCGGCTTTGGTCGCGCGCAGCGTCTAAGTGACGAGACTGAGACTTTAAGGAACCGATAATGGCGATGGATGACGGCAAACCGACCAGTGACCTTGAGATCAGGGAAGGCGTGGAGCGCGAGACCGTCGAAAAAGTCCATGCGCTGGCGGAGAAGTACAAATACGGCTTCACCACCGATGTTGAAACCGAGTACGCGCCCAAGGGACTGAACGAAGATATCGTTCGTCTGATCTCGGCCAAGAAAAATGAGCCGGAATGGCTGCTGAATTGGCGCCTGGACGCTTATAAGCGCTGGCTCGCGCAGCCTGAGCCGGAGTGGGCGATGGTGGAGTTTCCCCCCATCGATTATCAGGATCAGTACTATTACGCCCAGCCCATGAGCTTTAAAGAAAAGCCAAAATCTCTGGATGAAGTCGATCCGGAGCTGCTGCGAACCTATGAGAAGCTCGGTATTCCGCTACGAGAACAAATGATCCTCGCCGGTGTTGAGGGGGCTGAAAACGCCCCTGCCGAGGGCCGAAAGGTCGCGGTTGACGCCGTGTTTGACAGTGTCAGCGTTGGCACGACATTTAAGAAAGAACTCGCTGAAGCTGGCGTGATCTTCTGCTCAATTTCGGAGGCCGTCCAAGAGCATCCGGAGCTGGTTCAGAAATATCTTGGCTCCGTCGTTTCGAACTCGGACAACAAGTTCGCGACCCTCAACGCGGCCGTGTTCTCAGACGGCTCCTTTGTTTATGTGCCCAAAGGCGTGCGCTGCCCGATGGAGCTGAGCACCTATTTCCGGATCAACGCCGAGAATACTGGTCAGTTTGAGCGGACGCTGATCATCGCCGAAGAAGGCGCTTATGTCAGCTATCTCGAAGGCTGCACCGCCCCGATGCGGGACGAAAATCAGCTGCACGCCGCGGTGGTCGAGCTGATTGTGCTGGATGATGCGGAGATCAAATACTCCACCGTGCAGAACTGGTATCCCGGCGACGAGAACGGCAAGGGTGGGATCTATAACTTTGTAACTAAACGCGCCGAATGCCGAGGGAAGAACTCGAAGGTCATGTGGACCCAGGTCGAAACCGGCTCCGCCATCACTTGGAAGTACCCATCTTGCGTCCTGAAGGGCGAAAACAGCCAGGGCGAGTTCTACTCGATCGCGATCGCCAACAACGCGCAACAAGCCGACACCGGCACCAAGATGATCCATCTGGGCAAAAATACCCGCAGCCGGATCGTTTCAAAGGGCATCTCAGCCGGGCGCGCGCAGAACACCTATCGGGGGCTTGTGTCGGTCCATTCGCGCGCGACGGACAGCCGCAACTACACCCAGTGCGACAGCCTGCTGATTGGCGACCAGTGCGGCGCGCATACCGTGCCGTATATTGAGTGTAAGAACAGCTCCTCAAAGGTCGAACATGAGGCGACAACCTCCAAAATCGCCGAGGACCAGCTGTTCTACTGTCGCTCCCGCGGCCTGGATGAGGAGCAGGCGGTGGCCCTGGTGGTCAACGGCTTCTGCAAAGAAGTTCTGCAGGAGCTGCCGATGGAGTTCGCCGTCGAGGCGCAGAAGCTGGTTGCGATCAGCCTAGAGGGCTCGGTCGGATGATGGGGCGCCAGTTGGCGATCGCGCTCACGTCGGTTCTGTTGGCGAGCGGGCCTGCGGCGGCGCAGACATGCTTTCCGATTGGCAAGGAGCGCGCGCAGGTCGGTCGCGCCTTCGCCTATACGGCCAAGGTAAATCAAGGTCAGCGGCGCGAGCATCAGATGGTCTACGCCGCCGTCGCCAGGAGCAGCCATGGCGGCGTGATCTGGTGCCGCTACGTGAAAACCCCGCGCGGCTTCACCCTGTTCGGGATCTCGGAGACCGACGCGAACGGCGTGATTGCGCTGGACCGAACGGCGACTCTCAAAAGCCGCGTGCGCAAAACAGTCGCGGATTTGCGGCGGCTGCGCAGCGTCGGCAAATGGCGGGTCGCAGACTTGGCGTATACGAGCCGATGCGTCGATGGCGCACATGTCCTGACAACGGAATCCGTCACCGACGCCAAGGCGCCGCGATTGACCGTGACGACCACCTATACCAAGGACGGCGTCATCAGACTTAGCCAAACGAAATCCGGCGGCTCTCTGATGGTGGAGCTTAAGCTGCTCGGCCCGATTGACTGGAACAAACCAAGTTGTCTGAAGGCGGGAGGATAGAAGCGCCAATGATCGTCACCACCACACCTTCAGTTGAAGGGAAAAAGATCACCGAATATCGGGGCATTGTTACGGGAGAAGCGATCCTGGGCGTCAATGTGGTGAAGGACTTCTTCTCCGGCATTACCGATATCGTGGGCGGCCGCTCCTCCAGCTATGAGGGCGAACTGACCAAAGCGCGCGAAACCGCCCTCTCAGAGATGCAGGATCGCGCGCGCGACATGGGCGCTGACGCGGTGGTCGGCGTTGATCTCGACTATGAGGTGCTCGGCTCCGGCGGCTCGATGATCATGGTCTCGGCCAGCGGCACCGCAGTGAAGCTTGGCTAACGCCACAACTGATTTTTGGAGAGGATGAACCGATGCCGTCCAAACTGTCCGCCTTTCTGGCCGTCGTGACGATCGCATTCGCCCCAGTGTCCGCCGCAATGGCCGAAGACACAGCCGCGAAGACGAAGTGCAGCTTCGAAGCCAAGCTTGTCAGCGCAGCAGGCAGCGCGCTGACGGGGAAGACCGCGCCGCGCCTCTGGGTGATCCAGCAATGCGTCGACGCAACCGGCAATGTCAGCACCACGGTCACGATGTGCGAAGTGGAGGGCGGCGTAGACAGCAGCGTTCCGCCGAAATGCTCCGCCTCTGCAAAGGTCAGCGGTCCGTTTGCGAAAGAATGAGCTGAATTGATCCGCGCGATCCGACAGCGCGCAAGGGCGGCGCGCGCTGTATTTGTTTGAGAATTTGGAGATAGAGACGATGCTGAAAATTTCGAACCTTCACTGCCGCCTGGAGGATGATCCCGAGACGACGATTCTAAAAGGCGTCGATCTCACGGTCGAGGCGGGCAAAGTACACGCCATTATGGGGCCTAACGGCTCCGGCAAGTCGACCTTGTCCTATGTGCTCGCAGGTCGTGACGGGTATGAAGTGACGGATGGCGCCGCAACTCTCGGCGATGACGATCTGCTGGAGCTTGAACCTGAAGAACGCGCGGCTGCGGGGCTGTTCTTGGCGTTTCAATACCCGGTCGAGATCCCTGGCGTCGGCAATATGACGTTCCTGCGCGAAGCGCTGAATGCGCAGCGCAAGGCCCGGGGCGAAGCTGAGGCCTCGGCAGGCGAGTTCCTGAAGCTGGTGCGCGCCAAGGCCGCCGAACTGGAAATCACCCCTGAGATGCTGAAGCGTTTCGTCAATGTCGGCTTTTCCGGCGGCGAAAAGAAGCGCAACGAGATTCTGCAGATGTCGATCTTGGAGCCGAAGGTCTGCGTGCTCGACGAGACGGACAGCGGTCTGGACGTCGACGCGATGAAGCTTGTGGCGGAGGGCGTCAACCGCCTGCGCGGCGCCGATCGCGGCTTCCTGGTGATCACCCACTACCAGCGGCTTCTCGACCATATCGAGCCGGACGTCGTTCACATCATGGCGGCGGGCAGAATTGTGCAAACGGGCGGGCCGGAGCTGGCGCGTCAAGTCGAAACTGAGGGCTATGCTGGCCTGGTGTCGGCGTAACGCAGCGGCTGGAGAGATAAATGGCAGATCCAAACGCCGCCCGCGCCGCGCTGGCGGAGCAAAAGCGCGCCTTAGCGGCTGCGCTCCTGGCCGAAACGCCCGCTTCCGACGCTCCGTCGGGGCTTAACATCGCACGCGCCGCCGCCGCGGAGCAGTTCGCCGCTGCTGGCGCGCCGGTGCGGCGCGACGAATATTGGCGCTTCACCGATCCCGCGCGCTTGACCGCGCCCCGGCCCGCTGCGTCGCCGGGCGCAGTCGCGGGCGCCGCGGGGAACCCGTTTTCAGACGTCGACGCGGCCACAGCTGTATTTGTCGCCGGCCAGTTTCGCCCAGATCTATCGGATGATCTCAGCGTCGCTGGCCTTGAGATCGCGACGCTTGGCCAAGGGGCGCCGGACTGGGCGAGCAGCCTGATCGGCGCGCTGGAATCGCGCGCACAAGCCCCGGTCGAACGACCGCTCGCGACGCTGACGGCAGCGGCGGCGACCGACGGCGTCGCCCTCCGCGCGGTCGGAAAGGCGGCGAAGCCGCTTCATATTCAGCACCTTGCCGCTTCAGACGGCGTAGCGGCGTTTCGTGCGGCGGTGATGATCGAGGAAGGCGCCGAGGCGACGATTTTGGAGAGCGGGCCAGGCGGGATCCGGCATCTCAGCCTGATCGAAGCTCAGATCGCCAAGGGCGGCGCGCTCGACCATCTGCGCTCACAGACGGCGCCAAACCTCAAGGAGGCGGCGACGCATCTCTTTGGCGCGGTGGCGGATGGAGGGGTGTTGAAGAGCTTTACCCTAAGCGCCGCCAACAGCGCGGAGCAGCTGTTCCGCAACGAAACGGTCCTGTGGCTCGATGGCGATGACGTCTCCGCTCACGTCGCAGGCGGCGTCGTTGGAACGGGGGAGGCGACGATCGACAACACGCTGTTCCTCACCCATCGCGCCTTACGGGGCGAGAGCCGCCAAGTGTTTAAAACCGTGCTGGCGGATGAAGCCAAGGCCGTCTTCCAAGGGAAGATCCTGGTGGAGCAAGCTGCGCAAAAAACGGACGGCTACCAAATCAGCCAAGGCGTCATTCTTGGCGAACGCGCGGCGATCATGGCCAAGCCTGAGCTCGAGATCTATGCGGATGACGTAAAATGCTCGCATGGCTCAACGACGGGCGCGCTGGACGAAAGCGCGTTGTTCTATCTGCGCTCGCGCGGTGTACCGCGTCAGGCCGCCGAAGCAATGCTGATTGAAGCGTTTTTAGAAGAGGCGATCGAAGAGATTTCCGATCCCGCGCTTCAAGAGGCGATGCGGGCCGAGGCCGTCGGGCTGGTTGCGGAGCGGCTGTCGTGAGTGCGCCGCGCGCGGCGCCGCGCGGTCTGATCGAGCGCGTGCGCGCGTCCTATTGGGATTTCGCCGGCGCTGTGCGCGGCTTGATCGCAGAACGGCCGAGCGAGGCGACTCTGCTCAGCTTTCTGATCATCGCGCTGATCGCGCACGCCTTCGCCGGCGTCATCGGACTAGCGGTGGCCGAGCCGCGAACCGACGTGAAGCCCGCGGCGATGCAGGCCGAGCTGCAACAACAGATCCTGGAGGTGCTGATCGGCCGGATCCTCGTTGGCGCTATTGGCGTTTATCTGGCGACCGTGATCGTCACATGGATCTGCCGCGCATTCCGCGGCGCAGGCGGGTACTACGAAACCCGCGTTGGCGTCATCTGGGCGGTGCTCGTAGCCGCGCCGCAAATCCTGTTGATCGCAGCGGTTGGCGCTGTCGGCATTGGACTCAGCCGGTCCTTGACAGGAACCGCGGCCGAGATCGCCCTCTGGGCTGCAAGCGGCGTGCAGCTGCTGCTAACCGCTGTCGCCATCGCGATCTTCGCCGGCTGCGTCGCTGGCGCTCATGGCTTTCGCTCGCCCGCTCGGGTCCTAGGCGTTAGTCTGGCGATCATGATTGGGATTACGGCGGTGATCTGGGGCGCGCTGCAATTGTGAGCGACCTCGCCAAGCGCTCAATGCTGATTGATTATCTGAACACCTGATGCCGCCAGGTTCGAAGGGGACGCGTCGAATATGCTTCTGAGCTACTTGTCGTTGGTCGGCCAAGCGTTTTCAGCGCCTCGGCGGGCGGCGCAGCGCATTCTCACGCCGCAACCCGGCCTCTTTGACGGAATTTTGCTCGCGATTGCAGCCAGCTGCATCACGATGGCGGCGATGTCCGTCACGGAACTGGCGCTAGCGCGCACCGTTGTGGACGTGATCAACGAAATGCTCGCCTATGTGCGCACTTTGCTCGAAGCCGAGGTGAAGGCGGGGAAGATCAAGGCGGCGGACATGCCGGTCTTCCCCAAGCTCGGAGCACCGCCAGCGCTTTGGTTTCAGGCCGTTGTAAATATTGCGCTGGGCGCGGCGTTTGTATCGCTTGGCGGCGGGCTCGCATGGCTGATCGCTTCTAAAACCGGCGGCAAAGCGACTTTAGCCGCCACTCGCGCGATCTTTGGCGCGTGGCTGCTCGCAGTATATACGCCGTTGACGATCCTGCTACATGCGCTTCTGTTGAACGCATCCCCGCAAATGATCATCAATGGCTTTGTCTTCGCCTTCGCGCCGATGCTATATGGGCTGTATATATTGGCCGCGTTTATCGCAGAGGCGAATAAATTCAAATCAGCGCGCGGATCATTTTTCCTTCTGATTATCGCATCTATCGTTCTCTACATGATCTACGTCCGTCTCATAAGCTTCTGACGGCTTGGTGAAAGGCCTTTGCATATGACGTATGACGTCGAAAAAATCCGCGCGGACTTCCCGATTCTATCGCGCGAAGTCAATGGCAAAAAGCTGGTCTATCTCGACAGCGCCGCCAGCGCGCAGAAGCCGAAGGCGGTGATTGACGCGGTCGCGCAGAGCTATTCCGCCGAATACGCCAATGTCCATCGTGGGCTCCACTTCCTCTCCAACCTCGCGACGGATCATTACGAGGCCGTCCGCGGCAAACTTCAGCGTTTTCTCGGCGCGCGGAGTGAAGCGGAGATCATCTTTACCTCAGGCACGACTGAAGCGATCAATCTGGTCGCATCCTCCTGGGGGGCGCCCCAGATCGGAGAGGGAGATGAGATCATCCTCTCCGTCATGGAGCATCACGCCAACATCGTTCCGTGGCATTTCCTGCGCGAACGCCTCGGCGCAAAATTGGTTTGGGTTGAACCCGACCCGAATGGCGATCTCGCGCCCGAGACGGTCGCCGCAGCGATCACAGATCGAACAAAACTGATTGCGATCACCCACATGTCCAACGTGCTCGGCACGGTTGTCGACGTCAAACGGGTGACGGAGATCGCGCACGCGGCAGGCGTTGCGGTTCTGGTCGACGGCAGCCAAGCCGCCGTCCACATGCCGGTGAATGTCGCGGATCTCGGTTGTGACTTCTACGCGGTTACGGGCCATAAGCTCTACGGCCCGACCGGCTGCGGCGCGCTTTATGTGCGGCAGGAACGGTTCGACGAGATGCGCCCCTATCAAGGCGGCGGCGATATGATCCGCGAAGTCACGCGAGACGTCGTGACCTACGCCGACCCGCCGCTGAAATTCGAAGCCGGCACCCCTGCGATCACTCAGATCATCGGGCTGGGCGCCGCGCTCGATTACCTGTCCGAGCTGGGCATGGAAAATGTCGCGGCGCATGAGCAGGCTATTCGCGATTACGCCAACGCACAGTTGAGCGGACTGAACTGGCTCACGGTGCATGGACGCAGCGCAACCAAGGGCGCGATTTTCTCATTGGCGATGGAGGGGGCGCATCCGCACGATATCTCGACCATTATTGACGCCCGTGGCATTGCGGTCCGGGCTGGACATCACTGTGCGCAACCCTTGATGCAGCATCTCGGGGTAACGGCGACGGCGCGCGCGTCCTGCGCGCTTTACACCACCGAAGCGGAAATTGACGCTCTGGTCGCAGGACTTGAGCGATGCCGGGCGATGTTCGGATGAAACACTTGGATCCAAAGCGGCTTTTGATCACTGGCGCCGGGCGCGGCATTGGCGCGGCGACGGCGCGGCTGGGCGGCGCCCGCGGTTGGCGCTGCGTGATCAATTATCGGAAGGACCGCGACGCGGCCGAGGTGACGGCCGCACAGGTCCGGGTCGCCGGCGGCGAGGCGATCCTCGCGCAAGGCGATGTCGCCGACGCAGCGGAGATCGCCAGGATCTTCGATGACGCGGAGGAAGCGTTTGGCGGTTTGGACGCCGTCATCATCAATGCCGGCGTGCTTTTTTCGCGCATGCCCCTCGCCGAAATGGACCCGGAACGCATCCGCCGCACGGTGGATGTGAACGTCACCGGCGCTCTTCTCACCGCGCGTGAAGCGGCGCTGCGTCTCAAACAAGGCGGTTCAATCACTCTGCTGTCATCCGCCGCGGCGCGGCTTGGGTCGCCGAACGAATTTGTCGACTATGCGGCGACCAAAGGCGCGATGGATACGCTCACGCGCGGTTTGGCCGCCGAACTCGGCCCGAGAGGGATCAGGGTCAACGCCGTTCGCCCCGGCTTGATCGAGACGGACATCCATATCGATGCCGGTTGGCCTGAACGGGCGCAAGCGCTGGCGTCGGGGATTCCCATGCAACGCCCCGGTAGTGCGGAGGAGGTCGCGCAAAGCATTATCTGGCTGACTTCGGACGAAGCCTCCTACGTCAGCGGCGCCCTGCTGGATGTGTCTGGCGGCCGTTAAGCGGCGCGCCGACACAGCAGCTGTGCGATTATAGCCCCCGAAGGGGCCTTCACTCCGCTGGCTGGGCCGCAGCGGATCCTTCATCCGTCGCCTTGGCCTGCGCCGCCTTGCGTTCACGGGCGAGCGATGTCAGCCCAAATTCATCCAACACCGCGAAGAACGCCGGGACGACGAACAGGATGAGCACTGTGGTCGCCATCAGCCCGAATGCAATGCTGATCACAAGCGGGATCAGGATCTGCGCCTGCAGGCTTGTCTCGAACAGCAGCGGCAAAAGACCGATGACCGTCGTGAGCGACGTCAACAGAATAGCGCGAAACCGCGCTTTCGTCGCCTTAGGCGCAACCGCCAATGCGTTCAGATCCCTTGGATCATGCCGCTCTTTGATCTGCGCGACCAGCAAGATGCTGTCATTGACCACAATCCCCGCCAAGGACGCGACGCCCAGCATGCTCGGCATCGTGAAATCATAGCCCAGCAGGAGATGCCCCAAAATCGCGCCGACCGCCGCGAAGGGGATGACAATCATCACGGACAGCGGCTCAACATAGCTGCGCAGCTGGAAGCTGAGCACGAGATAAACCGCGATCAGCCCTAGCAAAAAACCACGAATCATAGACGCCTGCGTCTTTGCCGCTTCGGCGTTCTCACCGCCGACATCAAGCGCCACGCCTGGGAAATCCGCCGCCAGCATCTTTTGCGCAAAGACAATCGTCGACCGCACGATCTCACGCGAGTTCGCCACGCGAACATCGACATCGCCGGTGACGCTGACCCGACGCCGCTCATTCTCACGCGTGATCTCCGCCCAGCCTCGCGTCAGCTTGACTTCAGCGACCGCAGACAACGGCGTAAACTGGCCGCTCGGCGTTTTGATCATAAAGCTGGCCAAATCAGCCAAACCATCCCGGTCTTTCGGCGCCAGCCGAACGGAGATTTCCACCAATTCCCGGCCGATCTGAATTTCGTCCGCGGTCACGCCCTTAAAGGCGGCGCTCACCTGACGCGCAATTTCCGTCGATGTCAGACCCAGCGCGGATGCGCCTTTCAACAGCTTCAGCTGAACCTCAGGCGGTCCACGCTCCAGATCGTCATGTAAATTATAGACGCCGCGATAACCCGCCAGGTGCGCCTTCAGCACGGTCGCCGCCCGATCCAACTGTTCCAGATCCTCGCCCAGTAGGGTCAGCTCGATGGCCTTGCCGCCGGGACCAACGGAAAACTTCGCGATGGCGATGCGGGCGGCGTCCAGATCCGCGCTGATCTCAGAGCGCCATTCGGCAAGGATCACGGCGTTCGCAACCGGGCGCTTGCCGCCAGGTCGCAAATCGATCGTGACGGTGGCGATATGCGGCCCCGATCCGCCCGCATCCGAGTTTACGCCATACTGAACCGTTACGCCGACGATCATCTTCGCCGCGCCTTTCGGGTTCAGCCGCCCATCGACGCGTTTCGCCGCAGCGATCACCTCCGCGACGGCTTTTTCCGTATCCGTAATTGTCGCCCCGGGCGGCATGGTGATCCGGGCCGTGATCAAATCGCCATCGACATCCGGGAAGGGAGAAAATTTCACAACGCCGCCGACCAACAGCCCAACAGAACTCAAGAAGGCGCAGAGGCCGAGGCCCAGGGTGAGATAACGCCAACGGATCGCCGCTTCAGCCACCGGGCCGACAATACGATCCCGCATCCATCCTAAACCGCGCCCAATCACGCCGCGAACACCTGTCGTCTGGTCGGATTTCGGCGTGTGGCTGAGATGATTTGGCAGGATTAAGAACGCCTCAACCAAGGATACCGCGAGCACCAACAGCATCGTAATTGGCACAACACGCAAAACTTCGCCGATATCGCCCTCAAGGAACGCCAATGCGCCGAAGATCGCTGCTGTGGTGAGGAAGGACGACAGAACGCCCGGCGCAACCTCGCGCGCGCCTTCAATAGCCGCATCGACCGGGCTCAGCCCCTGCTCGCGCTTGGTCTCGATATTTTCCGCGATGACGATCGCGTCATCCATCAAGATCCCAACCACGATCAAAAAGCCGACCATTGTCAGCATGTTGACCGTCAGCCCAACCATCACCATCAGCGCAATCGCGCCGAGAAACGATATCGGCAACCCCGCCGCGATCCACAGCCCCTGGCGAAGGCCAAACACCGCCCAGATCGCAAGAAATACCAGCAGCAATCCCTGCGCGCCGTTCTTGATGATCATGTTCAACCGGTCTTCGACGATCGATGAGACGTCAACAACAACGCGAAACGTCACCCCTGGGGGCGCCCGCGCCCGCTCCGTCTTCAGAAACGCGTCCATCCGCTTGCGCACCGCCAACGTGTCATCGCTTGGCGTCTTGGTGACGGAGAGCAATGCGCCCAGCTTGCCGTCAAAGATAATCTTAGCGTCTTCGTTGGAAAAATTCTCAGTGATACTGGCCACATCGCCCAGTCGGATCTCAGCGCCGGCGGTGCTGGAGGCGATCACAAGATCGCGATACGCGTCCAGCGCCACGCGCTGGTCCGCGAAACGCAGAACGATGCGGCGGTCTTCGCCTTCGATTTCGCCCGCTGGCAGATCGATATTTTGCGACTTCACCGCGTCGGCGACATCACGAACGCTTAAGCCCAGGGCGCGGGCGGCGGCGGCCGAGATCTCAATGCGAATCTGCCGATCTGAGAAGCCCTGGACCTCAACCTTCGGCAAACCGCCAAAAGATCGCATCCGCGCCGCCATCGCCTCAGCGTAGCTGCGCAAATCCGTGGCGCGCGCCACGCCTGTGATCGCAATCGACGCCACGCGGTCCGTGCGGCCGAGCTGCACGATAACCGGGTCCTCAACATCCGTTGGGAAGGAGGTGATCGCTTTTACAGCGCGCTCAACATCGTCTGTAAAGGTGGTGAGATCTTCGCCGGACCGCATTTCCGCCGTCAGCACCGCCGCGCCGGTGGCGGCCAAGCATGTCACTTTGTGGATATTGTCAACGGACTGCAGCGCCTCCTCCGAAGGGCGGCAAATGGCGCGCTCAATTTCAGAGGGCGATGCGCCTGGATGAACAATCGTCACCTGAACCCGCCGTGGCTCAATCCTCGGAAAGGTTTCGCGGAGCAGACTTGGCGCGAAGGCTAAGCCAAGCGCGCCAATGCCAATCATCAAGAGATTAGCGACGGTTGGATGGAGCGTGAAAAAGCGGATCATTTGTCAGCGCTCTTCTTCGCCGCCGCCGGCCGCACCGGCGGCTTAATTGCCGCGGCCAGTCGCGCGGTCGCCGCGGCGTCCAGCACCGCTCGCATTTTTTGCCCAACGATGGCGGGGGCGAGATCGGTCACGACGATGCGTTCGCCCGCCTTAATCCCGGCGCCGATCGCCGCAACATCATCCATGCTGGCGACCAAAACCACCTTGCGCCGCTCCAACCGTTCGTCCGCGCCAACAACAAGGATTTCCACGTCGCCCACGGCGTTGACCCGCAGCGACGCGCGCGGCGCCAGCACCAACCCGTCGACGGGCGCGCCAAACAGCTCAACCTTCAAAAACGCGCCCTTGATCAGAGCCGGCCGCTTACCCGGGCGCGCGGTTTTGTAGGGGTTGGGGACCGACACGATCACACCGACGGCGCGGGTCTTCTCATCCACCTCTTCACTGATGCGCAAAACCGTCGCCTGCCAGCTCGGCGCTGCGCCGCCGGAGAGGCCGGAAACGCCTGCTTCGAGCGTCGCCTTCGCCCAAACGCCGAACTGTTCCCCCAATCGATCAATGCGGCCGACGCCCGGCGCCGCCTCCGCGAGTTTCCGGCGCGACGCTAACCTTCCAAAATCGCGCAAAGACGCGACGGGGAATTGAGCGTTAATCTCAGCCGCCTCGACGCCATCGACAACGCCCAGCTTGCCGCCGACCGTAACGAACTGACTGATCGCGACCGCCGTTTCCGCAACCCGCCCTGCAAACGGCGCTTTGATCACGACGCGCTTCAGATCCAGCTCGGCTTGACCCAACTGAGCCTTCTTGACGGCCTTAGAACTTTCCAGCGCCCTGATCTTCGCAGGGACAAGCTTGATTTGGTTCTCCAGATCAAGCACCGCCGCCTTGCGCGCCAGCGCGTCACGCTCTTTTTGGTCAACGGAAACAGCGGTTCCCGCAGAACGCGCCTGAAGGTCCTTCTGCCTTTTCAGCTCACGCTCCGCCACTTTCAATGACTGTTTTTGCACCGCAAGCGCGGCCTTGAGATTGTCCCGGTTAAGCTTCAACTCATCAATCTGAGCATCGATCGAAACGATGTCCGCGCGCGCGCGATCCGCGGCGAGCCGATAATCCGCATCATCAATTTTCAGCAAGGTTTCGCCGGCGCGCACGACGCCGCCACGGACGAAATTGTCACTGACGAACACCACACGGCCGGCGACATCGGACGATACGATCCAGCTGCGCGCGGGTTTTGCAGGGCCGTACCCGACCGCGCGCGGCGCAAATGGCGCAGAAACGGCTTTGACCACGCGAACGCTTTGCGCATATTCGGCGGCGGGCTCACGCGTCGGCGTCGGCGGATTGGAGCGGGCGAAATACAGAACGCCGATCCCCAACAGCACCGGGGGCAAAATAAGCCATGCGCCCCGACGCGCGCCGCTTCGCTTCTCAGCCATTGACCCTCTCAATTTCCAATCTGAGTCGCGCGGACCCCGCCAAACCTAGAGTCGTATAGAATTCCGCCGCCAGCCTGTCGACTGCCGCGAACGCTGGCGTCCTCGCCTCGTCAGCGTCATAGTGACCCCATATAGACGTCCAAGAATCAATGCCGCAGGACGCTGCGAGGCGAGGGAAATCAATGCAAAGACGCACTGACATTCTGGCTCACACCCAAAATCGCACTTTGGAAACGTCGCCATGCGCGAGCAACCGGCGCGCCTTCCTGCGCAACGGCGCCGCGCTCGCGGCCGCCGCCGCGGCTGGGGCGCTGACGCCTTCCGCCGCTTCGGCGAAATCCGCCGAAGATATTGAACGCGAAGTCGCCGATGCGCTCGACGACCTTTTCCGCCTGAAGCCGGAGTTCCGCACCGTCTATGACCGGGCCTATGGCGCGTTGGTCATCCCGGAGATCTTGAAAGCTGGCTTTATCGTCGGCGGCGCCTATGGCGAAGGCGCGTTGGTCGTCAATGGCTTGATTGAAAGCTACTGGTCTTTCGGCTCCGCCTCCGTTGGGTTTCAGGCCGGCGCGCAGCGAACGCGCCAGGTGCTCTTTTTCATGACCCAGCGCGCGCTGTCCGACTTCCGCCGCAGCACTGGATTTGAACTGGGCGCCGAGGTCGAAGCAACCGTGATCGATGAGGGCGCGGAGGTCGAAGTCGACACAACAAAAGACCGCAGCGCGATCATCGTCGTCGCCTTTGGGCGCGAAGGGCTGCTCGGCGGGGCGAGCGTTAAGGGAGGCCGCTACGAGCGGATCAAGCGATAGCGCCAAGCACGACCGGGCCCCTATTCTACAGCGGATGCGCGCCTGCGCGTTCTACGGAGGATGCGCGCCTGCTTGAGGCAGTTGGAGAAGCAGCAGTATGAATGCGAAAATCACCCAATCAGTCCCAGCGCCGGAAAATACGGATCGTCGCTCCCTTCTTCTCGGCGCTGCAGCCGCAGGCGCAACCGCTTTCGCCGGAGGAGCAGCAGAAGCGAAGTCCCGCCGCGAAATCGAGGTTGGCGTCGATGCGGCGCTGGAAGAGATGTTCAACGTCGTCCGAGGTTCGCGCTCGCTTTACAACCGCTGTAGCGGCGTCCTCGTTATACCTGAGGTGTATAAAGGCGGCTTCCTCGTCGCCGGCGCCTATGGCGAAGGCGCGCTGCGCATTGGCGGGCGAACAAACAGCTACTGGCGCTACGCCGCCGCGTCGCTCGGATTTCAAGCCGGGGTCCAACGGACGCGACAGGCGCTCTTTTTCATGACCCGCCGGGCGCTGAATGGGTTCCGCTATAGTGATGACGGTTTCGAAGTCGGAGCAGACGCCGAAGTTACTTTGATCGATAAAGGCGCCGAGGTGGCGATCGACACCACCAAAGATCGTCGGCCGATTTTGGCGCTCGTCTTCAGCCGCGAAGGCCTGCTCGGCGGCGCAAGCGTCCAAGGCGGAAAATATACTCAGATTTACCGCTGAGCCCGACAAGGCGAGCGCGCCCCGCCGCCGGGGCCGCTCCATCTGTTATGTTCGACTATATGCATTAATTTAAGATGCTTACCCTATCCTAGCCCGCGCAGCACGCGTTTTAGATTGTTCAGACGGGCGACGATAATGGCGAAGGAAACAGCTTTGCGCGCTTCGCGCGAAGATATAACCATCGATGAAATTGATGTTATTCAGGCCCTCGTCGATGGGAATCTGAGTGTTGACCCGCCGCGAAACGGCCCGTTGTCAAAGCCGCTTCAAGCCTTGACGCGGCGGCTGCGTCAGGATGCGCTCGCTGAGCTCGATAGCGGCGTTGAGCTGTCGATGCGAATGAACGAGGCCTCGATCATTGGCGCGCGCCTGACCAAAACCATGCGGGACACCAGCGGCTTCACCCAAGAGATCGCTGCAGCGGCGGAGGAGCTTTCCGCGTCAGTGTCGACGATCGGCGCCGCAATTGAAAGCACCGTTGAACACGCCGCCGAACTCAAAAGCTCCGCCGACCAGGGGCTCGAGGGCGCGTCAGCCGTGACCGCGGAATTTGAACATATCCAGTCAAACGTTGGCGAAGCGTCCGCGATTGTCAGCCAATTGGTGAAGACCGCGCGCCAGATCTCGAAAATCACCTCCCTGATCTCCGAGATCGCAATGAAGACCAATATGCTCGCCGTTAACGCCTCGATTGAGGCGGTGCGAGCGGGCGCCGCAGGTCGCGGCTTCGCTATCGTCGCCGACGAAGTACAAACCCTCGCACAACAGACTGAGAAGGCCACCAGCAATATCGGCGCGTCGATCGACACGCTGGTTGAGCAGGTGAATACGCTGGAAAACAATATCGGAGCGGCCCAAAAATCGACCGCAGCAGGCGGTGTCGTCGTGGCGCGCATGCGTGAAATCTCGGACGAGGCGGCGCGTCGTTCGACCGAGGTTGACGGTCAAATGCAAACCATTTCATCCATGCTCGGCGAACAGCAACTGGCCGCCGGAGATGTGGCGAAGAACGCTGGGACGATCAGCGACAATGTTGCTGCGGTAGACGGCAACCTGAGTGATCTGAGCGACGCCGTCGATAGCGCCGTGGCGGCGGTCGCCGGCCGCTTGCGGGAAATTGAAAAGGTTGAGCTGCCCGGAAAAGTTCTGCGGTTGGCCAAGGCCGACCACGTTATCTGGAAAAAGCGGCTCGCCGATATTTTCGCTGGCAAGGAGACAATCTCGGAGGAGGAGCTGTCGAGCCATAGATCCTGCCGCCTTGGCAAATGGTATTTTGGCCCGGAAGCAAGGCAGTTCGCGGGTAGTCGCGCCTTCAAAGCCCTCGATAAGCCGCATCAAGCCGTGCATGAAAACGGCATTGCCGCCGTAAAGGCGTTTAACGCCGGCGACATCGCCCGGGCGCTGCAGTTCGTCGATCTCGTCGAAACCGCTTCGCAAGATGTGATTGACGGCTTGGATCAATTAATCGCCGAAAGCTAGGGTGCGAACTCATAAATCTGGTCGTCGCCAACGTTCGGCAAGATCTAGGGTCGAAGCCCATTCATCAGACGCCGTCAGCCCGGTTTAGGGGCTTGTCGGCTGGAATATCGAGGCGCAGGCGGTGTGGCTCACCGCCAAGCCTAGGGTGCGAACTCCTAAATCTGGTCGTCGCCAGCCCGTCAAACGCGCTTTTGGGGCAGGAAGCGGCGCGACGGCGGTGTGGTTCCACCGGCG
>JALEGB010000105.1 GCA_022760355.1 Neomegalonema sp. | reverse complement strand
TTGACCTGGCGGTGCGGTTCGGGCGTCCGCGTCAGGATGGCCATTTCAGCGAGCTGCTCTCACGCGAATGGACGACGCCGATGGCGCGGCCGGACGTCGCCGCGAAACTGCAGCGCCCGGCGGATTTGCTGGAACATACGCTCATCTATGATGAGGGCTTTACCGAAATTGAACCCAGCGCAACTTGGGAGACGTGGTTCGCCCAGTTCGATATCGACCTCGCCGCCGCGCCGCGCCGCCTCGCCGTGAACCAGTCGGACCATGCGCTGGATTACGTGATCCAAAATGGCGGCGTTGCGCTCGGCCGATACACGATCGCGATGGAAAGCCTGCGCAGCGGCGCGTTGGCGGCGCCCTTCGACGTCGCCCTGCCGTCAGAGGCGCAGTTTCGGATTGTCTGTCCAAGAGGGCGGCAGGAGCTTCCGGCGATTGCAGCATTTCGCAACTGGCTTAAGGGCCATGTCGAACGCGACCAGGCGATGGTCGGCGCACATGGCGTCCAGCTGCGCGAGACGTGAGGCGGGCTCAGGCGAGTAGGTCGCTCCGACGCGGCAAGTCAGCGCCGCGTCGTCCGCATGTGGTCGAAGCGGCGTGCGCGGCGAAGGCGAGCGCTGCTTCCAGCTCAGCTGGGGGCGCGCCAGCAATCTTTGGCTGTCCCCCGCCAAAGCGACATAGCTCCGAGAGCAGCGCGGCCTGGAAACTATCGCCCGCGCCGATTGTATCAACGAGGGTGACGGTCGGCGGCGTAACGGAGAAGGCAGCCTCGCCGGCGATCGCCAGAACGCCGCGGCCGCCATCGGTGACCACAACCAGCTCCGCGCCGTCTTGCGCCCATGCGCGCGCGATATCGATCGCCGCCGCCGCCGGGTAGAGATGCGCTAGGTCTTCGGCGCTGATCTTGATCATATTCGCATGCCGTCGGTGATCGTCAATCCGGCGGCGCCACACAGTCATATCCGGCTCAATGGTTGGACGGATGTTCGGATCAAGCGAGATGAAGCGGTTTCGGTTTTGGCGGGCGAGCTCCGCCAGAGTATCCGCGGCGGGGGACGCAACGATGGAGTAGGAGCCAAAATGGAGCGCGGAGATGTCCGGGCCGAGCTGCGGCAGCCTGTCCGGCGTGAGCGCCGCATCGGCTGTGTTCTCGCCATAAAATGCATAGGCGGGCGCGCCATCCGCATCCAGCGCGACCAGGCTGAGAGTCGTCGGGCGGGGGCTGCGGATAATATATCTTGGATCGACGCCTTCCGCCGCCAGATGCGCTGCGATGCGAACGCCGAAGGAATCTTCAGACACGCCGCCATAAAAAGCTGACGAGGTTCCAAGTTTTGCCAATCCAACGGCGACGTTGAAGGGGGAGCCGCCGATCCGGGCGTCAAACTGGAGGGGGGGCTCGTCTTGGGACTGAATCAGGTCAAAAAGCGCTTCGCCGCAGACAAGAATTGTCATGACGTCTCCTGAGCCCTGGCCGTTCGAAGGGGGGAGAGGGACGCCGCGGCGGGTGCGCGGCGTCCTGTTGATTAGAGGTCCGAGTAGACGTGCTTTTCCTTTTCGCCGCCCGGATGGGTTGGCGCGCCGTCACGGGCGGATCCAACGAGCTGCGCGTATTTCCACAGAACGCCGGAGCCATACTGGGTATCGCGCGGGCCTTTCCATTGCGCCTGGCGCTCAGCCAGTTCCGCTTCGGACAGCTCAACGTCGATCGACCCTTTTGCAGCGTCGATCGCGATCATATCGCCATCTTGCAGCAGGCCGATCGGGCCGCCGACCGCCGCCTCGGGGCCGATATGGCCGATGCAGAAGCCGCGCGAGCCGCCGGAGAAGCGGCCGTCGGTGATCAGAGCGACCTTCTTGCCCATGCCCTGGCCGGAGAGCGCCGCGGTCGTGGCGAGCATTTCGCGCATGCCCGGCCCGCCCTTCGGCCCTTCATTGCGAATCACCAGAACGTCGCCCTCCTTATAGGCGCGCGCTTTAACAGCCTCGAAGCAGTCCTCTTCGCATTCGAAAACGCGCGCCGGACCGCGGAATTGCAGCATTTCCATGCCGGCGACTTTCACGATGGCGCCGTCAGGGGCTAGGTTGCCTTGCAAACCGACCACGCCGCCGGTCGGCGACAAGGGTTTGTCGACCGGATAGACAACCTTCTGGTCCGCGTCGAAGGTCACGCCCTCAAGGTTTTCAGCCAGCGTTTTGCCGGTGACGGTGATGCAGTCGCCATGCAAATAGCCGGCGTCGAGCAGCAGCTTCATCACCATCGGGATGCCGCCAGCCTCATACAGATCTTTGGCGACGTATTTTCCACCTGGTTTCAGGTCCGTGAGATAGGGCGTTGATTTGAAAATCTCGCAGACATCCAGCAGGTCGAATTTGACGCCAGCCTCATGCGCGATCGCCGGCAGGTGCAGGCCGCCATTGGTCGAGCCCCCGGTTGCGGCGACGATGCGGGCTGCGTTTTCGAGCGACTTCAGCGTAACAATGTCCCGCGCCCGAATGTCGGCGGCGACAAGATTCATCACCGCCCGGCCGGCCGCCTCGCAATAGGCGTCGCGGTTCTCATAAACAGCCGGGGCGCCGGAGCTGTAGGGCAGGGCGAGGCCGATCGCTTCGGAGACGCAGGCCATGGTGTTGGCGGTGAACTGGCCGCCACATGCGCCGGCGGTTGGACAGGCGACGCGCTCCAGCACAGCGAGCTCGCCGTCCGACATTTTGCCCGACTGATGCTTGCCCACCCCTTCGAACACATCAACGATTGTGACGTCTTCGCCCTCATATTTGCCAGGCAGGATTGAGCCGCCATAGATGAACACGCTTGGCGTATTGAGGCGCACCATCGCCATCATCATGCCCGGCAGGCTTTTATCGCAGCCGGCGAGCCCTACGAGCGCGTCATAGCTGTGTCCGCGCATGGTCAGCTCAACCGTATCGGCGATCCAATCGCGCGAGGTGAGCGAGGAGCGCATGCCCTCATGGCCCATGGCGATACCATCGGTCACCGTGATGGTGGTGAACTCGCGCGGGGTGCCGTGGGCTTCTTTCACGCCCATTTTTGCAGCCTGCGCCTGGCGGCTCAGCGCGATATTGCACGGCGCGGCTTCATTCCAGCAGGTTGCGACGCCGACCAGCGGGCGATGGATTTCTTCGTCCGTCAGGCCCATCGCATACAGCATCGAACGATGCGGAGCCTTTTCCGGGCCTTCGGTCACATGCCGGCTGGGCAGTTTTGATTTGTCGAATTTTGGACCGGCTGCTCCGTCCATCTCGCGTCTCCTCGCCTGGTTTCATTGCGAGGCGGCACCTTAGAGCTGAAGACCGCCGCCATGCGAGCCCTATTCTGCATGCGGCGACCGACAAGTGGCGGTTCCAGCGGCGTGTTGGTGTTTCACAGAGCCATAACACGCCTCGAGCCGCTGAGTGGTTGTGGGGGGGCGGCCTACGCTTTGGGCTGCAGCTTCACGGCCGTTCCATAGGCGAGCATCTCTGCGGCGCCCTGCATAACCATCGATGTCGTAAAGCGAATGCCGACGATCCCATCTGCGCCGACGCTCGTCGCGTCTGCGACCATCCGGTCCATGGCCTGTTCACGGGACTCCGCCAGCAGCTTCACATACTCGGTCAGTTCGCCGCCGACCAGATTGCGCAGGCCGGCGAGGATATCCTTACCGACATGCCGAGCGCGCACCGCGTTGCCCCTGACGACGCCGAGCGTGCTGATGATGGTTTGATCGTCAAACTGATCTTGAGTGGTTAACAGCATAGCGGCCCCCACATGCCCTATTTATGAATGTTATCGGAGTAGTAGTCGTCTTCTTTGTTCGCCATCCGATCCCGCAGGACTTTGATCAACAGGATGCCAAACGCGATCAGAACGGCGCAGCCGATCAGCCCGAAAGGCGTCAGGGCGATCATGCCGACGAACAAGGCGGCGAAGTAAGCGATCGCAAGGATCAATAAGATCGCGTAGGCCGCGTACTCCATCGTCATCTTCCCTTCGTCGCTTCAGGGAGCTGGCTACTCGGAGAACACGGCCGAAAAAGGGCTCGCAGGCCTGACGGCGCTTGCGGCGCGCCGGCTGTCGGATCGTGCGGGCGCTACTGGTCGCGTTGGGTGCGATCTCTTTTGGCCTGAGCTCTTTTGGCGAGTGTGACAAGCATCGGGCGCAGCGCTTCCGCCGACTGCAACGGCGTATCGAACCAAAGGCGCGCGACGTCGTTGCCACGAACAAGGTCAAGCCCTTCCGCGTCTACGCACGCCAGCTTCCAGCCCCCTGCGGAGCGGTCCAGCAGTTGCTCCGCATAGAGGGCGACAGCGTCCGCATGGTCGTCATTCATATGCTCGACCGCTCCCGCCTCGTGCGCCTCAAGCTCTGACAGGGACGGGCTCAGCAGGTCGTCCGCCGTCAGTTTATACGCTTTGCCAAAGCCGCCATTCAGCAGGGCGCTGTCGACATTCAGCCGCCAGAACGCGAAATCGCCAAAGTCCGCATACAGAGCCGCCTTGGGATGCCGCGCTAGAAAGCGCGCGCGGGCATGGTCGCGGGCGGCGCCGTCAAGGCGGGCCGCGGCGCCATTTACGGTGATGCGCACATGGGCCAACGGGTCGCCCTTGCCCGGCGTCCCGAGCAACAGCGAGGCGCGAGGATCGGCCTCCAGCGCCGAAAAATGCGCCGAGAGCTGTGAGATGAGGAAGATTGGCGCGCCGTCGCTTGCTGTCGCAACGCTGATGCGGCTTGCCATCGGGCCGGCTGTGTCCGCGTCGAGCGTCGCCAGCGCGCCGTGTCGTTCGGCGCGAAGCAGCGTTTTTGCCGCGCGCCGAGCCGCATCATCGGCTGATTGAAAGATCTCTCCGCTCGGCTTCATCATCCCTCACGCGCGTTCGGTGGCCGCTTATGCGCCGCTGTCGAGCGCGCGCAGCGAGCCTGTTTCTCGCCATATATAAAGGAGCCGTGGCTGGTGCGGATGCGACGGGCGGGGGCTCGGCATGCGGGCATCTCCTATTTATCCGACTTTTTTTGTCAAGATAATTGGCGCATACAGCGAACTGCGGTGAATAAGCGGTGAAGATCGCGAGCGGCGCGCACGGCGCGACTCCGCAAGCGATTTGCCTCGGCCGACGCCGCAATTGCGAATTTTCGGGGGATGTTCTTAAGTCAGCCAAATAGGCCAATCCGTAAGGCGAAGTACGGCTTGCGATAAACAATGAACTGGGTGGGAAAAACTGGTCCGGGCGGCTGGATTCGAACCAACGACCTACGGTACCCAAAACCGTCGCGCTACCAGGCTGCGCCACGCCCGGGACCAGGAGGCTCCACATAGGCGGAAGGACGCGGCGCGTCTAGTCTCTAATTGCGTCATTTTTCAAAATATTGCGCCCTCGCCGGGCTGGCGCTATTCGCCAAGCCCGATCGCCGTCAGCGCGCTGGAGCGTAGGACGGCGCCGAAGCCAATGCCAAGCTCGGCCGCTTGTCCGCCATTTATCTCGAGCACAAACTGCGCCGGGCCTTCGCTCGGCAGCGGCGTTTCGTCCAGCGGCTTGGCTTGGGCCTGGATGCTGACAAGCCGCCCTTTCGCGTCGAAGTAGAGGATATCCAGCGGGATGAGCGTATTGCGCATCCAGAAGGATTGCGGCCGCTCAGTTTCAAAGATGAACAGCATACCCGATTCGCGGTCGAGCGATTTGCGATGCATCAGGCCGAGCTGACGCTTATCCGGCGTAGCCGCAATCTCAACCTTGAAACGATGCTTGCGCCCATCAGCCAGGCGGACTTCGGCCCAATGCGCCGTTTTCGCGGAGGCGCCGAGAAGCTCCCCGGTCAACTTTGCGCCAGCAGCAGGGGCGGGCGCGTTGCCGCCATAGGCGAGGTAGGCGCCGATGGCGGCTGCAGCTGCGAGAAGGGCCGCGCCGACCCAAATGAAACGAACCTGCATCGCTTGTTTCCTAAACCCCTTGACCCCGGGCGACGACGGATCGCATCTACTCATGGGAGCGAAGCGCTATCGGCGCAGGAGGCGATAATGGACGGTTCACGTTTCGATTGGGAAGTGCGGCAAGATCAAGGCGGCAAGGGCAATAGGGCGCGCTTGGATGAGCTGCCTGTTGCGAAGGCGTCCGATATTGAAGCCGGCGTCGCAGACCGCCCCGGCGCGCCGATGGCCGCATGGGCGCCGGTGCTGATCTGGATCACCCTTGGTCTGACTTTGGCGATCAGCGCGTCGCTGTAAGGCGCGCCCGCCTTTTTGCCGACGGCTCGCTGCGCACCTAAAGCGCGGCGGCGCTGCGGCGCTTCGTCATCAGCGCGGCGGCGGCGTCGCCCAGCGCAATCGCCGTCAGGCCGCCATAGCCGATCGTCGCGATCTTGGGATAGGCGGCGGCGATCGCGAGCGCGCCGATGGCGACGGCGCATGAGATTACTTTATCGATGCGGGTCCGCGCTGGGCGCAGGGCCGCGTCCGGCGCTGCGAGGAGAGCGGCGGTTGCGCCCACAAGCTCGGCGATTGTCAATCGTATATGGCCGACGCCGAGGGCTTCGGCGGTGAAGCTTGGCAGCGGCAAGGTCACAAAGCGCGCGAGCGCGTCCGCGCCGCCGCCTACGATGATGGCGAAGTAGAACGCGAAGAAGACCAGAACCAGCGGGAAACGCGGCGGCATTTTCTAACCTTTCCAGCAGCAGACGGGGCGCTGTTCGGCCCGCGATGCGAAATGAGGCGACGCGATGCGCACTGACGCCAAAAGATCCCCCCTAACAGCGTCGCCGTCTCCGCACGTGACCGTCGGGCTGTACGCCGTCATCGGGCTCGCCCTGCTCATCTGCGCGATCGTCGCTGCGTGTTCGGGGCCGCTCTTCTCAAGCCGAGAGCGCATCAAAGTCGCGGACTCGGATATACGCCGCATTCGCCTCTGGCAACCGGACCGCCCAAAGCCGGCGACTGGACCGTGGCTATTCGCCAAGGACGCAGCAGCGGCCGCCGCCATTGCGCGGTCCGCCGGCTCGGCCGTTGCGCGGACGGTCGCGAAAGGGCGCCCTGCCGATGCGGCCTTCGCCCCGTTGCTTGTCGACACGATCGCCGGGCGCAGCTTATTGCGCGCCGCCGGTCCTGGCCGCGCCTACGCCATCGGCGCGCCGGCGGCGCATTGCCCTGCGATTGGCCTGGCGCTGGCGGCGGCGACAGTGGAGAAGGCGGCGGAGGCTGCGTTGTCGCAGTGCATAGCGGCTTTGGAGACACGGCCGCGTTTGCGGAGCGGCGACCGCGCTGCGGCGTCGTGCGGTTGCCGCCTGTTGGCGGCGGGCGATGCGTTGTTGGTCGCGCCGGAGGCGTTTGCGCGGGCGCGGTCGGTATCGGTGCTCGCTCTTGATCCCGACAGCGGCGCCAGCGCGGCGTTGATTGCCGAGAGCCGTCGGGGCCCGGCGGATCTCAAAGCAAGCGCGACCGCGGATGCGGCGGCGCTTAAAAGCGCGTTGGCGGGCGCGCAAAGCCTCGCGCTGCGATCAGCGGCGGGACCTGCGGCGCAACTTGAGTTGCGGGCGAATGGGGCGGCGCTTCTGCGGGTCAAAAGCGACGGCGCTGTTCTTGAGGGGCGCTGGCGGGCGGAAGGTTTTCGGCGTGGGCGATGGGCCGGAGTTGCGGCGTTGCGCAGGGCGGACGGGCTGCGAATGGTGATGCTCATCGGATATGAGCCCGATGAGCAGAAAACGCGCCGCGCGGCCTTGGTGGCGGCCGCGCTTGAGCTGTTCTAGGGTGCGCCGACCAATCGGCTACCGGTTGCCGGGAAAAGCGCGCGATCACACAAAGAGTTGGGGCCTTGAGCCGATCCAGCTTGACGGCGAAGGCTCCAGCGGGCGCCCGACGCGCCGCTTGGGTCAGCAGCCGCCGCGCGCATCGGGAACACGGGTCCAGATTTGGGATTTTCCGAGCAGAGAGATCGTCATATAGCCGCGGACTTTCAGTTTGCCGTCCTTCTGGATCTCCATATAGGCGTCATACAAATCGCCTTTCGCCGCATCGTAGGCGAAGCCTTTCTCCCAGTCGCCGGGTCCGTCTTTCTTGAAATTTCCAAAGACGACGAGGCCGCATAGTGGGCGATCGCGGAGTTTTGCATCTGGGTTTTTGCTGTCGGTTTTCGGTTTGCCCGCGGCGTCAACCGGCTCCAGCATCCAGGCGATTGCGCCGCACGCCTTGGCTGCGTCGTCGGCGCAGGGGCCGATCTGGATGATGGCGCGCTTGTTTTCGGTGAGCCAGTAGCCGAAGGCGGGATCGTCACTTGCTGCGGCGGGGCTGGCGGCGAAGAGGCTGTAGGCGAGGGTGAGGAGGCCGGAGGCAAGGGCGAGGACGCTCACGCGGTTCAGGCGTTGCTTCATTTTGTGTCTCCCTGTGGTCTTGAATTTGTGGCGACGTCTCGCGCCGCGCCGTCATTTCCTCTTACGTTTACGTAAAAGTAAAGCATGACCTTGCGGCAGGCCGCCGCAGTTTTTCGGGTCCGGATCGCGCGCTCTGGTTACAGGATCGCCGAAACGATAGCCGCTGTGACGGCCATGTCGCGCCGGTGATCTGGGTGCGCCGCGTAAGCGGTAGGAGCAGCGTTGGCCGCAACTTCGATTTTGTTTCCGCTCAAGCTGCTTTGGCCGCTTCGTCCGGCGATTGATCGCGCTGAATGCGGTTTTCTGCGCAAAACAGACGCGATCTCGTCGCGCGATCATTATGACTAAGCGATCGCACCCGATCGCTGATCGATTGCGACAATATGAATTCTGGATTCGTTGGCGCGGCATTTTGATTCGGCCGTCTCTTATCCTGATGCGCGCTCAGACATTGGCGGCCTGACTTAAGATCGCGCCATAATATGGTTAAATTGGGCATTATCCCGCATGTTGTTTGCGTGAGTTCTAGCCGTTTTTCTCGCCGCCTCATGCTGACGGGATACGGGCGCCATCCTGTCCGCGGTGCGGACGAGTTGCGGTTGAAGGAAAAATGGGACTTAAATTTTTATTTTTAAAATCAATCGCATATATGAAAGTTTTGCCCCCGGTCGACAAAGAGATTGCGTCTGACGCAAAGCGCGCTAACTTAATTCTTGCCGACGACAGGCGGTCGTCGTGCTGGGGCTCAGCTCTGGCCGGCTGTCGCTAATTCCCGGAACGCGCGCGCCGGGGCGGCAGAAAGACGCGCCTCGTTTCTCCCCTTGAGGATTATCCCGTTTGGTGGCGGCGCAACGGCGCCGTCGCTCAGGGTAAAGTCACTCAGGGTCAAATTGATCGCTTAGCGTCGTTGTGAGCTGCATCGCGAATTTGGCGGAGGCGACGGGAAGAGTGCGGCCTCGCATCTGCCCCAGCAACAATCGCCCTGCCGGGACGTCGCGTTGCGACACCTCGCGATAGGCGAGAAGGCCCTCTGGATCTGATCGCAATCCAATTGGGATTTGAAACGTCACCGCCCCCTCATTCAACACATAATGGCGGAGAAACTCGAAGGAGTCCGACTCGACAATCGGATGGATCGAGATTGATTTTCGCGCGACGGCGGTCTCCAGCAGATGGCGCACGCCATAGGGCGATGTCGGCGCGGCGTGCGGGTAGGCTAGGCAATCGCGCAGGCGAACCACCGACTTGCGGGCGAGCGGGTGATCATGCGCCATCACGGCTTGAAGCGGCTGCGGCGCCGCGAACAGCACTTCGAAGTCGACCATATGGATCGGCTCGAACACTAACGCCAAATCGCTCTTGAAGGTGCTCAAATCGCGCTCCGCCGAGGCGCGATCGCGGACTTGGACAGAGAAGGTCACGCCGGGGTGACGCTGGCGATACTGTGCAATCTGCTCGGGCAGGAAATACGGCATGAGCGCCTGGGAGCATGCGATGGAGACATGGCCGCGCCGGGCGCCGGAAAGATCCGCCACCTGTGATCTAAGCCGTTCAAGTTCCGACCGTTGGGTGCGGAAATAGGCCATCAACAGTTCGCCGGCCGGATTGAGGCGCATGCCACGCGGCAGTCGCTCGAAGACTTGCGCGCCGAATTCTTCTTCGAAGGCCTGCACCCGGCGATTGAGCGCAGACGCCGTCAGATTGAGATCTTCGGCCGCTTTGCGAACAGATCCCGCTCGGGCGACAGCCTCGATGAGTTTGAATGTTTCTAAGTATCTCATAATCAAGTCAAAAATATGCTGCGATGCATTCAGCGCATCACAATACTGAAAAAATAGCAATAGCGTCGAACGCTCAGTGCGCCTTTGCTGATACGCGCCGTTGCGCAGCCTGCGGGGGCTGGATGCGGCGGGGCGAATTAGAGGAAGGGACAGCAGATGACGCGGTCGAACTCACGGCGAGACTTTCTAAAGCTGAGCGGCGCTTCGATTGGCGCGGCCAGCTTGCCGTTTCTCAAATATATGCCAGCTCAGGCGGCGGATGACGTAATCGTTGCGGTGATGGGGCAGACGATCAACAGCCTTGATCTGCACCGAACGGGCACCAACCGCCCCAGCTATCAGGTTGCGGTCAACTGTTATGATCGACTGATTTCGTTCGGCACGAAAAAGACGCCCGACGGCGGGCTGTCCTACGATTATTCTGTGCTCGAGCCAGAATTGGCGGAGAGCTGGACGACCTCGGCTGATGGGCTGACCCTGACTTTCAAACTAAAGTCGGATGCGGTGTTCCAGGACGGCGCGCCGGTGACGGCTGAGGACGTGAAATGGTCCTTCGATCGGGCCGTTTCTGCTGGTGGTTTCCCGACTGTGCAGATGAAAGCAGGCGGGTTGCTGCGGCCGGACCAATTCTTGGTCGAAGATGAGAAAACTTTTGTCATCAAGCTCGATCGCGCATCGAAGCTCACCTTGCCTGATCTGGCGGTGCCGGTACCGTTTATTCTCAATTCAAAATTGGCGAAATCCAAAGCGACGGCGGACGATCCATGGGCGATGGAGTTCGTGCATAAGAATACGATCGGCTCCGGCGCATATAAAGTGATCCGTTGGGATCCGGGGCAGCAGCTGGTCTATGAGCGGAATGACAGCTGGAAGGGCGGCCCCCTGCCCGGCATCAAGCGGTTGGTGCTGCGCGAAGTGCCGAGCCAGGCGACGCGTCGCGCGCTGATTGAGCGTGGCGATGTGCAGGTCTCGTTCAACATTCCCAACAAGGACGCAAGCGAGCTGGGCGGCAAGACAAAGGTCTTCTCCACGCCGATCGAGAACTCAATCTATGTCGTCGGCGTCAACTACAAGTTCGAGCCGTTCCAGGACCCTGACGTCCGCAAGGCCCTGGCCTACGCAATTCCGTATGCTGAGATTTTCAAAGCGGCGGCGTATGAGCGCGGCAGCCCGATGTGGGGCGGCGACGGCAAGATTGAGACGATCGATTGGCCGCAGAAGTCGCCTTACTCGACCGACATGGAAAAGGCGAAAGCGCATCTGGAAAAATCGGCCTTCGCCAAGGGCTTCGAGGTCCCGTTCTCGATCAGCCTAGGGCAGACGGATTGGATGGAGCCGACGGCGCTGCTGATCCAGGAAAGCCTCGGCAAGCTCGGCGTCAAATGCGCCATCGAGAAGATCCCGAGCGCGAACTGGCGCACCGCGTCGTTGGTGGAAAAGCGGTTGGCGCTGCATCTGGAGGGCTTTGGCGGCTGGCTCAACTACCCATGCTACTACTTCTTCTGGGCTTATAAACACGGGCACCTGTTCAACTCGTCGAACTACAAAAATGACGAGATCGAAAAGCTGGTCGATGAGACGCTGCATATGCCGACAGACGACCCAAGCTACGCGCCGAAGGTCAAGCGGATGTTCGAAATTGCGTTTGAGGACTTGCCGCGGATCCCATTGTGGCAGCCGGCGCTGAACGTCGCGACCCATGGGGCCAAGGGTTATGAGTACTGGTTCCACCGTCAGCTTGACGCGCGCAAATTGGCGAAAGGCTAGAGGCGATGTCAGGGCGATTGAGGGCGATCTCGCTGCGTATCCTCCAGGCGGTTCCAGTTGTGATTGGCGTGGTGGTCATCAGTTTTGTGCTGACCCGCGCGCTGCCGGGCGATCCGGCGGTATATTTCGCGGGGCCGGCCGCCGATGAGGCTTCAATCGCTCAAATTCGCAAAGAGCTCGGGCTGGATCGCTCCTGGCCCGAGCAGTTCGCAATTTACGTCGGCGCGCTGTTGAGCGGGGATCTGGGGAAGTCGCTGTCCACCGGGCAGCCGGTGCTCAGTGATCTCGCGACGCGCCTGCCGGCGTCGTTGGAATTGACGTTGGTCTCGCTGCTGCTGGCCTGCGCGATCGCCATCCCGCTTGGGGTGCTGGCGGCGACGCGGCCGGGCTCTTGGATCGATCATTTATGCCGCATATTGGTGACGGCCGGCGTCTCCCTGCCGACCTTTTTTACCGGCGTCGTGCTGATTTACGTATTCTATTACCTGCTCGGCTTCGCCCCGTCGCCATTGGGGCGACTGGATTTCATCTATATCGCGCCGCCGGCGACCACCGGATTTTATCTGATCGACGCGGCGATCGTCGGCGATTGGTCGACATGGGCGGCGGCGTTGCGGCAGTTGGTTCTGCCGGCGACAACGCTGGCCCTCTTCACGCTGGCGCCGATCGCCCGCATGACTCGGGCGGCGATGCTGAGCGCCCTGTCCGCCGACTTCATTCGAACGGCGCGCGCCGCGGGTTTACGTGGCCGCACGGTCTTGTTCGCCTACGCCTTTCGCAACGCGTTGCTGCCCGTGGTGACGACGCTGGGCATGGTGTTCTCCTTCATGTTGGGGGCGAATGTGCTGGTGGAGAAGGTGTTCGCCTGGCCTGGGGTGGGTTCCTATGCGGTCGAAGCGCTGGTGGTCTCGGACTACGCCGCTGTGCAGGGCTTCGTGCTGGCCATGGCGCTGCTGTTTGTCGCCCTCAACCTGCTGATTGATCTGATCTACTCGCTGATCGATCCGCGTATTGGATTTTCCGCGCAATGACAGAAGCGATGCATGAGCCCCCGCGCAGCCGGTCGACCCTGGATCACGCGCTCTATGTGCTGCGGGACAATCCGGTCACCCTCATCGCGTTTGCGATGTTTGCGCTGCTGCTGTTTATGGCGTTGTTCGGACCGCTGGTCGCGCCATATGACCCGCTCGCGTCGAATACGGATGTCGCGCTCAAACCGCCTTCGGCGGCGCATTGGTTCGGCACCGACAATCTGGGGCGAGACGTGTTTAGCCGCGTTCTTGTCGCCGCCCGCCTCGATCTGATGATCTCCATCGCCGCTGTCGCTTTGTCCTTCATCGTCGGCTCCGTGCTCGGCGCGGCGGCGGGCTATTGGGGGGGATGGATCGATACGGTGCTGGGCCGGCTGCTCGATACAATCATGGCCTTTCCGCTGTTCGTGCTCGCCATGGGGATCGTCGCGGCGCTGGGAAACTCGGTCGAGAACATCATTTATGCGACTGCGATCATCAACACGCCTTTCTATGCGCGGCTGGTTCGCGCCGAGGTCAATATTCGCCGCAACGCCGGCTTTGCGCAGGCGGCCAAGCTGGCGGGAAATTCGGATCTGAGGGTTCTGGCTTTCCATATTTTCCCCAACGCGCTGCCGCCGATGATGGTTCAGGTGTCGCTCAATCTCGGCTGGTCCATCCTGAACGCCGCTGGGTTGAGCTTTATCGGGTTGGGTGTTCGGCCGCCGACAGCCGAGTGGGGGGTGATGGTTGCGGAGGGGGCGAACTTCATCGTCTCGGGCGAATGGTGGGTCGCGCTTTTTCCAGGCTTGGCGCTGATGTTCGCTGTCTTCACTTTTAACCTGCTGGGCGACGGGCTGCGCGATATCGTTGATCCGCGGCAGCGAACCTAGCGAACGGGGGACGCGCCTATGCTGAAACTGACGGATTTATCGGTACGGTTCCGAACCCGGCGCGGTCCGGTTGACGCGGTGCGCAGCGTTTCGCTTGAGCTGGGGCGTGGGGAGACGCTCGGGGTCGTGGGCGAGTCCGGCTCGGGCAAGTCGGTGACGTCCTACGCGTTGATGCGCATCTTGGATCGCGGCGGCGAGATTGTGGCGGGGGACGCTGTGTATGGCGGCGTTGATCTGCGCCGCGCCTCCGAGCGGGCGATGGCTGATATTCGCGGTCGGGAGATTTCGATGATCTTCCAGAATCCGCGGGCGGCGCTCAACCCGATCCGCACGGTTGGGCGTCAGATAGAGGATGTGCTGCGCCGACACAGCCGGGCCACGGCGCAAACGGCGCGGCGTAAGGCGATTAAGGCGATGGAGGCGGTGCGGATCCAAGATGCGGCGGCGCGCTATCACGCCTATCCTTTTGAGCTGTCGGGCGGCATGTGCCAGCGCATCGTGATCGCGATTGCGCTCGCCTGCGACCCAAAGCTGCTCATCGCCGATGAGCCGACCACCGGGCTGGACATCACCACGCAGAAGGCGGTCATGGATCTGATTGCGGAGCTGATCCGCGAGCGGGATATGAGCGCGATTTTGATCACGCATGATCTCGGCCTGGCTGCGCAATATTGCGACCGCATTGCCGTGATGAAGGATGGCGAGGTGGTGGAGACCGGCGCTTCGGCGGATGTGTTTGGCGCGCCCGCGCACGCCTATACGCGCAAGCTGGTCAGCGCGACGCCGCGCGATGGCGCGCAGCTTCGAGGTTTGCTGCCCGCAGAAGCGCGTAAGCCGCCGCCGGCCCGCGCCGCCTTGGGGGCGCCGATCCTCGAAGTGCAGGAGCTGACAAAAACCTTTCCGGGTAAAGCCGGGCCTGTTCACGCCGTAAAGGGCGTTAGCTTCGATGTGCGCGATGGCGAAACGGTGGGCTTGGTTGGCGAGTCCGGCTGCGGAAAATCCACCACCTCCGCAATGATCGTGCGGCTGCTGGACCCGACCAGCGGGCGGATCGTGTTCAAGGGCGAAGATCTGGCGCGCAGGCCGGCGGCGCGGTTTGCGCGCGATCCGCTTCGGGCTCAGATCCAAATGGTGTTTCAGGACGCGACGGATAGTTTGAACCCGCGCCATACATCGCGCCAGTCCATTGAGGAGCCCCTGCGCCGGCTCTCACCGCTCGGCGCGCGCGCGCGCAGCGCCCGGATCGAGGAGCTGGCGGATCTTGTCGGGTTGCCACAGCCATTGCTCGATCGTTTTCCGCATCAGCTCTCGGGCGGCCAGAAGGCGCGGGTCGGGATCGCGCGGGCGATCGCGCTGGAGCCGCGTTTCCTGATATTGGATGAGCCGACGGCGGCCTTGGATGTCTCCATCCAAGCGATTGTATTGAATTTGCTTGCGGATTTGCGTGCGAAGCTCGGGATGAGCTATCTGTTCGTCAGCCACGATCTGCATGTCGTGCGGCTGCTGTGCGACCGCGTTGTCGTGATGCGGGCCGGGGAGATCGTCGAGCAGGGCGCGGTGGAGGAGGTCATGCGCGCGCCTTCCGATCCGTATACTCAGAGCCTGCTGGACGCCGCGCCGCGCCCGCCTGTGGCTCTTGCGGCCGAGTAATCCGCGCGGGGAGGGGCGGCCGCCGGGCCGCCCGCCAATATTTAGCCTTTGCTCTGCAAATAGGCGCGCCATCCGCCAAAGCGCGTGACGTCCTCGGCGCCTTCCAGCCCCGCATGTTCGACCAGAAATCCCTTCACGAGGCTGCCGTCCGCCAGCTTCAGCGCGCCAATCGAAAGCGGCGCCGGGATGCCGGCGATGAAATCGCCGAAGGCGGCGCGCGGCAACGCCCAAGTCTCGACAGCTATCGGCGCGCCGCCCTCCGCCGTGCGGAGCAGCCCCGGCCGCGCCGGCGGGCCGCCGGGCAGGGCGTAGAGCCGATACTCCGCCGCGGTTTCCGTCGCCGCCAGGAACCGGCCGCCGCGGGAGGTTAGTTCACTGTTGAGCGGCAGTCCGGACATATGCGCGCCGACGGCGACCAGCGCGATTTCATCCTCCGTCGGCCCGGCTGAACGCGCCGGCGCGGCGGGCAAGGGCCGGCCGGTTGCGCCCATCGTCGGCGCTGTGCGCTGTTGCAGCCGTTCCGCGACCGCGGCGGCCAACGCGTCCCGCCCCGCCGGCGCCAGCAGCGTGACGCCGCCCGGGCGGCCGTCCGACCGCGGCGCGGTGGGCGTCGCCGTCCCGCACATATCCAGCAGGTTAACGAAGTTCGTATAGAGCCCGAGGCGGCTATTGGCGGCGATCGGCTCCGCCTCAATATCCGCCAGGCTGACAAAGCAGGGCATCGTCGGCACACAGAGCAGATCGACCTGCGCCAGCAGCGGCTCCGCTTGTCGGCGCAGCTCGGCCAGGCGATAGAAGTCTCGGAACGCGTCGGTCGCTGAGAAGCTGGTCGCTTTGCCGATCACCTCTCGCGTCACGGGCAGCACCGCGTCAGGCGCTTTCTCAAACAGCTCCTCAATCACGCTCATCCGCTCTGCAACCCAGACGCCTTGATAGAGCATATGCGCTACGTCCAGCAGCGGGCTGAAATCGAGTTCGACAATCTGGGCGCCGTCCGCCTGCAGCGCCGCAAGGGACGCGTCGAAGCTCTCGGCTTGGGCGTCGTCGCCATAGAATTCGCGCGTTGCGGCGTTGGGCGCGCCGATCACCAGATTGGGGGGCGGCGCCGAAAGGGGCGGGGCCGCGATCTTGCGCGAATAGGCGTCGGCGGCGTCAAATGCGCAGGCGGCTTCAAACGCCCTGTAGGCGTCGCGCACTGTGAGGCTGAAGATCGAGATGGTGTCGAGCGTCCGACAGGCCGGGACCACGCCGCGTGCGGAGAGCGCGCCCAGGGTGGGTTTGAGCCCGACAATATTGTTCAGCCCGGCCGGCACGCGCCCGGAGCCGGCCGTATCCGTCCCAAGAGCGAAGCTGACAAAGCCATGCCCGACCGCCACCGCGGAGCCGGAGGAGGAGCCGCCCGGCACAATGGCGGGGTCGACAGCGTTCTTCGGCGGGCCATAGGGCGATCGGACGCCGACCAATCCGGTGGCGAACTGGTCCAGGTTGGTTTTACCGATCAGCAGCGCGCCAGCTTCTTTCAACTTGGCGAGGACAAACGCATCCGCCTTCGCATCATAGGCGTAGGCTGGGCAAGCGGCCGTTGTTGGCGCGTCAGCCAGATCGATATTGTCTTTGATCGCGAAAGGAACGCCCCAAAGCGGCTTGGTCGTCGGGTCAAAGGGCGGCAACGCCTCCGCATCGATCAGAACGTCCGCTTCAAGGCGCAGATGAATGAACACGCCGGGGTCGCTGACGGCGATCAGGCGGCGATAGGCTTCGGCGATGATGTCGGCAGGGCGCGCGCCTTTTGCATACTCAGCGTGAAGCGTGTCGATATCAAAGCTCAACTCGGCGAAATCGCTGCTCATGCCGCATCCTCCTCGATAAACTCAACGGGCCGTTCCCATTGGATTAAAACGACGCACCCCGCATCCGACCAGACTGAATGAACGCTGCCTTCGGGGTTCAGAACCAGAGTTCCTTCGTGATAAACGCCCCGCTCATCGCTTTGCGCCCCGTCCAGGACAAGAATGGTTTCCAGGCCGCTATGGCGGTGCTTGGGCACGCGGGCGCCTGGCGCGTAGCGCAGTAAGGCGACGGCGGGCGCGCCGGTTTTTATTTCGAATATTTCAACGCCAGGGCGGAATGGTTGAAACGGCGCGTCGCGCCAGCCGCCCGTCAGCAAACCGGCGAAGCCCAGAGGGGCCGTGGGGGAATCATTCATTTGCGTCTACTCTTTTAGCGCCTCGGCGATCTGACGGGTGGTTGCGGTCCAGCCGACAATCGCGCCTTGCGCCCGGATCATTGCGAGCGTCGCGCTTTTGAATTCGGGAAAGTAGCTTTCGGTCGCGTCTTCTGCGAGCAGGCAGTCAAAGCCGCGATCATTGGCTTCGCGCATCGTCGTCTGGACGCAGACCTCTGTGGTGACGCCCGCAAAGATGAGCGTTCGGATCTGCAAGCGTTCCAGGTAGAGGCCGAGATCCGTGGCGTAGAAGGCGCCCTTGCCGGGTTTATCGATCACATACTCTCCTTGATGTGGCGCCAGCGCCGGCACGATCTCAGCGCCAGGCTCGCCGCTGATCAGGATGCGCCCCATCGGGCCGTCATCGCCGATCCGCAAATTTGGCGCGCCGCGATCCCGTTTTGCGGGCGGGCAATCCGAGAGGTCCGGCCGATGGCATTCCCGCGTATGGACGATCGGGAGAGCGGCGGCGCGGCAGGCGTGCAGCAAGGCGGCCGTCGTCGGCACGATCCGGGCCAGCGGCGCGACGTCATTGCCCAGCGCGGCGCCAAAACCGCCGGGTTCGATAAAATCCCGCTGCATATCGATGACGATCAACGCGGTTCGGCGGGCGTCAAAGGCGAAGGGGAAGGGCTGCGCTTCGGCGATGGTCGGCATTACGCGCGCCCTCCCATATGGCGGCCGATCTCGCCGCGATCCGCTTCGGCGGCCGGTCGATCGTAGGAAATCCGGCCCTCGGACATCACCAATATGCGATCTGCGAGCTCCAAGATCTCATCCAGATCTTCGGAGATCAGCAGCACAGCGGCGCCGGCGTTTCGAGCGGCGACAATCCGGTCGCGGATCTCGGCGACGGCGGAGAAGTCCAGGCCAAAACAAGGGTTGGAGATGATCAATAGATCGACGTCGCCTGACAGTTCGCGCGCCAGAGTTGCGCGTTGGACGTTGCCGCCGGACAGGGATGAGATCGGGCTGTCCAGCGAGGTGGTTTTCACTTTGAACGCCGTCACTAACTCAGCGGCGCGGCGGCGCATCTCTCCGTTCGCCAGCCAGAAACGGTCACTCGCGCCGTTTGCGTCGAAGCTTCGAAACGCGATATTCTCTGTGACGGACATGCGCGGCGCGCAGGCGTTGTGCAGCGGTTCTTCGGGCAGATAGCGCACCGCGTGCGCCCGTGCTTCGGCGCGCCGCGCGGAATAGGGCGCGCCCTTTACTTTGATCGCACCGGCCTCAATCGGGCGTTGTCCGGTAAGTATTTCCATCAATTCTGGTTGACCATTTCCCGAAACTCCCGCGACGCCGACGATTTCACCAGCGCGCACAACCAGATCTTCGATATCGATCGACTTGACGCCAGAACGGTCGGCCGCTTTAGCACCCTCCACGGCCAACACGGGCGCGCCGCTCGCCGCGCTTTTCGCCCGCGGGGCGGATGCGGCCGCCGCCGCGTCGCCCATCATCATGCGCGCCATATCTGCGTGCTCAAGCTCGGCGACGGCGCCTTCGCCGACCAATTGTCCGCGGCGGAGCACTGAGACGCTGTCGGCATAGGCGGTAACTTCGCGGAATTTATGGGTGATCATCAGAACCGAGATCTCCCCGGCGCGGCACAGGCCGCGCACATGGCCGAGCACTTCGTCCGCCTCATCCGGCGTGAGCACCGATGTCGGCTCATCCAGGATCAGAAACCGACGCCCCAAATAGAGCTGTTTCAGGATCTCCAGCTTTTGTTTTTCCCCCGCGGACAGGGCGCGTACTGGCTGGTCAAGCGGGATCTTAAACGGCATGCGCTCCATGAACGCGCTCAGATTTGCGTGCTCCCGCCGCCAGTTGATGATCGCGGGCGCATCCTCGCGGCTAATCACCAGATTTTCCGCCGCCGTCAGCGAGGGAACCAAGGTGAAATGCTGATAGACCATGCCCATCCCGAGGGCGTGGGCGGCGTTGGGCGCGGTGATCCGGGCCTCTTTGCCGGCGACGAGCATCTGCCCCGCAGTCGCCTCATAGAAGCCCATCATGCACTTCACCAGCGTGGATTTGCCGGCGCCGTTTTCCCCCAGCAGCGCGTGCAGCGCGCCGGGCGCGACTTTGATTGAGACGTCGTCCAGCGCGGTGAAAGCGCCGAACCGCATGGTCATGCCGATGGTTTCAACCCCAATCGCGCCGGTGGGCAAGCGATCTCGCAAGCTCATGGCAGCCCCGCGATCAACGCTTCGCTGTTGGAGACGGCGCCAAATACGCCGCCTTGCATTTTGACCATGTTGATCGCTGCGTCGTGGTTGCCTTTATCGGTCGCGCCACAGCAATCTTCCAGCAGCAGGCACTCAAAGCCGCGGTCGTTGGCCTCGCGCATTGTCGTGGAGACGCACACATCGGTTGTGATGCCGGTCAGCACGATGTTCTCCACACCGCGGGTGCGCAGAATGAGCTCTAGATCCGTGGCGCAGAAGCTGCCCTTGCCGGGCTTGTCGATGATGATTTCGCCGTCGCTCGGATACAGCTCTTCGATAATGTCCCAGCCGGGCTCGCCGCGCACCAGGATCTTGCCGCAGGGGCCGGGGTCGCCAATGCCAGCGCCGATCTGGCGCGAACGCCAGCGTTTGTTGGCGGGAAGGTCGGAGAGGTCGGGCCGGTGGCCCTCGCGCGTATGGATGATGTGATAGGAGCGGGCGCGCATCACCGCCAGCGTGCGTTGAATGGGGGCGATCGGCGCGCGGGTCAGGCTGATGTCATAGCCCATCTTATCAACATACCCGCCCGCGCCGCAGAAGTCGGTCTGCATGTCAATAATGATCAGCGCGGTGTTCTGCGGCCGCAGATCGCCATTGTAGGGCCAGGGATAGGGATCGGAGGAGATCGTCGTCATTCCGCAGCCTCGCTGGGTTTGGCGCTGTAAAGGCGGGTGGGCGCGGGAAAGCCGCAGCTGGTTCCGTCCGTATGGACAACTTGCTCTTCCCAAGGCAGCCGATAGCGGCCAGCGGCGAGGTCGGTCATGTAGGTGTAGGGGCAGTCCTGCGCGCCGCCTTTGACGGCGACATAGCCGCGATGCCCGAACTGATAGATGTTGTTCTCCACGCCCCAATGCGCGCGCGCTTCACGGACCAGATCCGGCCGCACCTCGGCGGTGATGATCTCATCCGCCCGTCCCGAGGCTCCATGGGCCAGGATCGTCCCGTCGAAATTGACGATCATGCCTTCGCCCATGCTGTCGAAGGTGCCGTCACTGCCGCACATGCAGACATTGGCCGTCACCATCAAATTACAGAACGCATTGGACTGGTTGGTGAATTTCCAGCTGTCGCGGATCGGAGCGGTATAGCCGGCGGTGCGGATCATGATCTCCGCGCCCTTATAGGCGCATTCCCGCGCCATCTCGGGGAACATGCCGTCATGGCAAATGATCAGCGCAAGTTTACAGCCGTTCGGGCCGTCGATCACTGGAATGCCGAGATCGCCCGGCTCCCACGGTTCGACCGGGACCCAGGGGTGCAGTTTCCGATAGTAGAGCGTCACCTCGCCCTTATTGTCGATGATGATCCCGGTGTTCCACGGATAGCCGCCGGGGTTCGCCTCCATGATTGAGAAGCAGCCCCAGATATCGTTCTCGACACAGGCCTGCTTGAAGGCGGCGACCTCCGGCCCATCCATCGAGCACATGATCTCCGGGTTGGTGTCCATCGAGAGGCCGTGCAGCGCATATTCGGGAAAGACGACCAGGTCCATGCCGGGCATGTTGCGGCGGGCTTTGCCGACCATCGCCACGATTTTCTGCGTCTGCGCCGCCAGCTGCGCGCGTGAGGCGACGACGGGCAGCTGAAGTTGCACCATGCCAATGACCACGCCGTTCGGCGACTTGTTGAGTCCGCCAAGTCCGCTCATCCTAGCTCTCCCTATTTGGTGATGCTGAGCTCGCCAGGCGCGCCGGTCATGGCTCGGTTCGGCGAGGAGGTTGCTATGAGCACGCCGAGCGTCAGCACATAGGGCGCGGCGTAGAACAGGTAATAGCCTTCAGAGACGCCGACGGATTGCAGCGCCGGGCCTAGCGCGCCGGCGCCGCCGAACAGAATGGCGGCCCAGAAACAGGAAATCGGGTTCCAGCGCGCGAAAATGACCAGGGCGACGGCCATCAGCCCTTGGCCGGAGGAGATCCCCTCATTCCAGCTGCCCGGATAAAACAGCGAGAGATACGCGCCGCCGACGCCGGCGAACGCGCCGCCGGCCATGGTTGCGAGGGTGCGAATCCGTGCGGGGCGCACCCCCATTGCGCGGGCGGCGTCTGTGCTGTCGCCCACCACTCGGATCAAAAGCCCCAGTCGCGTGGCGCGGAACATCCACCATAGCAGGATTGCGGCGGCGACGCCGATCAGGAACAGCACATTCACCCTGAGCGCGGCCTGGACTTGCGGGTAGGTCGACCACCAGCCGAAATTGATCGACGGCAGATCCGGCGCGACGGGCTTGATGTAGGGTTTGCCGAAGAAGAAGGCGAGACCCAGCCCCAATAGCATCAGCGCGATGCCAACTGCGATGTCATTGACCCTGGGGACGGAGCAGATCAGCCCATGCAGCAGCCCGAACAGGGCGCCGGCGCCGGCGGCGGCGAGCACGCCGAGCCAGGGCGAACCGGTGTGAAACGCGATCGCGTACCCGGCCATTGCGCCGAACACGAGCGTCCCCTCCAGCCCGAGATTGATGCGGCCGGATCGCTCGGTCAGCACCTCGCCCAGCGAGACAAATAGAAATGGCGTGGAGACCCGCACGGCGCCGCCAAGGATCGCCAGGGGAATGGCCCATAGGCCCAAATCGCTATCAGCCATTCTTCGCCTCTCCCCATCGTTCCGGCGCAAAAATCTTCAGCCGGCCATAGAGCGTTTCAGAAAGCAGGATCGCGATGAATACGAAGCCCTGGAGGACCAGCACCGTCGCGTCCGGCAGATCCATCCGGCGCTGGACAAGCCCGGACGCGGCTTGAAAGCCCGCCAGAAGGATCGCAACGGGGATCAGCGCCAGCGGGTTATGGCGAGCGAGGAACGCGATCAGGATGCCGGTGTAGCCATATCCGACGGCGAGGGACGCGTTGGCGGAACCATGCACG
>JALEGB010000104.1 GCA_022760355.1 Neomegalonema sp. | reverse complement strand
CGTCGATATCAAGGCTCGACGGTGAGCCACACCGCCTGCGCCTCGATATTCTAGCCGACAAGCCCCTAAACCGGGCTGACGGCGTCTGATGAATGGGTTTCGACCCTAGGAGAATGACGATGAGATTGAAGGATAAAACTGCGATCGTAACCGGCGGCGCGTCCGGCTTTGGCGCCGGCATCGCGCGCAAGCTCGCCGCAGAAGGCGCGCGGGTTATGGTCGCGGACATCAACGCCGAGGCCGCGCACACGATTGCGCATGAAATCCATGGGCTGGCGCAGCATTGCGATGTTGGGGACGCGCAAAGCGTCGATCAGATGGTCGAGGCGGCGCTGACGTCGTTCGACAAGCTGGACATCCTCGTGAACAACGCTGGCGTCACGCATCTGCCGATGATGATGGAGGAGGTGTCCGAAGAAGATTTCGATCGGGTGATGCGGGTCAATGCAAAGTCCGTGTATCTGACTGCGCGCAAAATCGTGCCGCATATGAAGGCCAACGGCGCCGGCGCGATTCTGAATGTCGCGTCGACGGCGGGGGTCTCGCCGCGGCCGCGGTTGAACTGGTATAACGCGTCAAAAGGCTGGATGATCACGGCGACGAAAGCGATGGCGATTGAGCTGGCTCCGTTTGGCGTCCGCGTCAATGCGATCAACCCGGTCGCCGGCGAAACGCCGCTGCTGAAGTCCTTCCTGGGCGAAGATACGCCGGAGGTGCGCGCCAAGTTTCTCGCCACGATCCCGCTCGGCCGCTTCTCCCAACCCGAAGATATGGGCGCCGCGGCGGCGTTCCTCTGCTCGGATGAAGCTGCAATGATTACAGGCGTGGCGATGGAGGTGGATGGCGGGCGCTGCATTTGACGCAATCCAGCTTTGATGCCGACCGCAATGAAGCGCTACGGCTCATCTCGCAGACGGTGGCGGGGCGGAAGCGGGCCCTGATCGGCCTGGCGGGCCCGGCCGGCTCTGGCAAATCGACCTTGGCGGCGGCGCTGGTCGCGGCGCTCAACGATGGCGAGGGCCCCGGCGCGGCGCTCGTCCCCATGGACGGGTTCCACCTCGATAATCGCATCTTAGCGGCGCGAAATCTTTCGCACCGCAAAGGCGCGCCCGAAACCTTTGACGCCGCCGGGTTTGTCGCGGCGCTCCGGCGCCTGCGCATGGGCGCGGAGGACGTGTATCTGCCCGACTTTGATCGCCCGCGCGACATTGCGCTCGCCGGCGCCATCGTCGCGGAGCAAGATACGCCGATCATCGTGGTCGAAGGCTCCTACCTGTTTCTGGATCAACCGCCCTGGCGCGACGGCGCCCCGCTGTTTGATTTGCGGCTGTTTCTGCGCCCTCCCCTTGAGGTTCTGGAACAGCGGCTGCGGCGGCGATGGCGCGACCTCAACCTCTCCGAGACTGACGCGCAAACCCGCGTCCAGTCGAATGATTTGCCCAATGCGCAGCTGGTGCTGTCCGCATCGCTTCCGCCGGACGCTGTACTTGGGCGTAGCGCCAACCGCATGGAACCCGCTATCTCTGGCGCTACGCCAGAGGCATAGGTTCGCAGGAGAAAGCCATGAAGGTCGTCACCATCGGCAGCGCAATGATCGACGCGATTGCGATCATTGACGATTCACTGATCGAACGGATGTCGATGCGGAATTCCGACGTCTCCTATCTGCTGCTTGAATCTGGCCGCAAGGTAGAGGCGAAGCAAATCTCCAACCATTGCGGCGGGGGCGCGGTGAACACCGCTGTCGGCGTGGCGCGGCTTGGCTTTGAGTCCGCCTGCATCGTCAAGATCGGCGCCGACCGGCGGGCGGAAACGGTCCGAAGTCTGCTGGAGGCGGAGCGGGTGTCGCAACAATGGGTGACAACGGCGCCGGATGAGGCGACCGGGGCGTCGATCCTGATCGCCGCCCATGATCGCGATGTCTCGATCTTCACCTATCGCGGCGCGAACACCCGCCTCAGCGCTGACGATATCACCGCAGAGGCCCTTACCGCGGATCTTGTTTACATCGCGCCGCTCAGCAACGAAGCGGCCGACGCGTTTCCCCATATCGTAAAGCTCGCGCGCAAAACGGATGCGACGGTCGCGGCGAATCCCGGCGTGCGTCAGCTGACCCGGCGCGCCTCGGACTTTTTCGCCAGCTTGGATAAGATCGATATCCTCTCGATGAACCGGGCGGAGGCGGAAACGCTCATCCCCCGAATTGTCGACCGGATCGGCGAAGGCGGCCCGCCGCTGCTGGCGCCGGACGGATCCGATGGCCCGCGGCTTGGCAAGATCGGTTTTTCGGCCGGCGGCTACGATCTTTCCCTCGCGAAGTTCATGGCCGGCATGCGCGACTTCGGCGTGCGCTACTGCCTGGTCACGGACGGCAAACGCGGCGCCTACGCATCGGACGGCGCCAAAATATTCTTTCAGCCATCGCTTCCCGCCACCGTCGCGGGAACGGTCGGCGCAGGGGACGCTTTCGCCTCTACGTTCGCCGCCTGGCTCAACTATACTGCGGATCCCAGGGCGGCGCTGAAAGCAGCTGCGCTGAACGCCGCCTCGGTCGTGTCGCATATCGACGCGCAGAGCGGCCTGCTGGACCGCGCGACAATCGAGGCCGGCCTGACGACGCCAACCCCCGACGAGCTGGCGCCCCTTAGCTGGCCGATGGAGCTGTAACGCCCGCCGAAAACCGGCATTTCCGCGCCCCCGCCGGAGAAACGCCGACAAAATCATCGTAAACGGCGCTACAGCTCTCGCATCACGCGCAAAAGGATGTAAAGCCGAGTCGAAAAAGGGGCCGCTTGCGCCCCAGCGCCGCGACGATCAGGAGCCGACTTTGCCTAACACCACGACTACCGACGCAGTCTCCCACGCAGATTTGGCCAACGCGATCCGCGTACTTGCGATGGACGCCGTTGCGGCGGCGAATTCGGGCCATACCGGCATGCCGATGGGCATGGCCGATGTGGCCACGGTGCTGTTCGGCAAATATCTGCATATCGACCCAACCGCCCCACACTGGCCGGACCGAGACCGCTTCGTCCTGTCGGCGGGACACGGCTCTATGTTGATCTATGCGCTGAACCATCTTCTCGGCTACGCGGACATGCCGATTGAGGAGATCAAGAATTTCCGCCAGCTCGGCTCCCGCACCGCGGGCCACCCGGAGCACGGGCATGCGGATGGGATCGAAACCACGACCGGGCCGCTCGGCCAAGGGCTGGCGAACGCCGTCGGAATGGCGATGGCCGAACGGTCGCTCAACGCGCGTTTCGGCGATGATCTCGTCAACCACCACACCTTTGTAATCGCTGGCGATGGCTGCCTGATGGAAGGCGTCAGCCACGAAGCAATCGATATGGCCGGGCATCTGCGGCTCGGCCAGCTGATCCTGTTCTGGGACGATAACGAGATCACGATCGACGGCAAAACGTCGCTCTCCACCTCGACGGATCAGATCGCGCGATTTGAAGCGGCCGGCTGGCATGTGCAGCAGATTGACGGCCACGATCCGATCGCAATTTCAGCGGCGATTGAAGCGGCGCAGGCCGACCAACGGCCCTCAATGATCGCGTGTAAAACCACCATCGGGTACGGCGCGCCGACCCTGGCCGGCACCGCGAAAGCCCATGGCGCCATCACCGGCCCAGATGAAATCGCCGGCGCCCGCGAAAAGCTTGGCTGGCCGCACGCGCCGTTTGAAATCCCCGAGCCGATCCTCGCCGCGTGGCGGGCGACGCCGGAGCATGGCCGCGCCAAGCGCAAAGCGTGGGACAGCCGCCTGGCCGCCGCGCCGCAGCAGGCTGAATTCAACGCCGCCTTCTCCGGCGACGCGCCGGCGGCGCTCAAAACCGAAATCGCTAAGCTGAAAGCTCAGCACTCCGAGGAACTGCCGAAGCTCGCCACCCGCGCCTCAGCGCAAAAGGCGCTGGCGGTTGTCAACGCGACGACGCCAAACACCCTTGGCGGGTCGGCGGATCTCACCGGCTCGAACAACACCCGCACCGACGGGATGGAGCCGTTCACCGCCGAGACTTACGGCGGGCGCTACGTGTTCTACGGCATCCGCGAGCATGGCATGGCGGCGGCGATGAACGGCGTCGCGCTGCATGGCGGCTTGATCCCCTATGGCGGCACGTTCCTCGTGTTTTCCGACTATGCGCGCCCTGCGATCCGGCTTTCAGCGTTGATGAAGCAGCGCGTTGTCTATGTCTTGACCCACGATTCGATCGGCGTGGGCGAAGACGGGCCGACGCACCAGCCCGTCGAACATGTGGCCGCGCTGCGCGCGATTCCGAACCTGGCCGTCTTCCGCCCGGCGGATGCGGTCGAGGCGGCGGAGACGTGGGAGGCTGCGCTTGAGTTGAAGGACACCCCCTCAGCGCTCGCCCTGACCCGACAAGGCCTGCCGACCGTGCGCACCAGCCACACGGATGACAACCTCACGGCGAAGGGCGCATATGTGCTGCGCGAGGCGGATGGCGAACGGGCGGTGACGCTGCTGGCGACCGGCTCGGAGGTTGAGATCGCTCTGGCGGCGGCCGATGCGCTGGCGGCCGACGGAATCGCCGCCGCAGTCGTCTCGATGCCATGCTGGCTGCTGTTCGAGCGTCAATCGCCCGAGTATCGCGCCGCCGTGCTTGGCGATGCGCCGCGCGTTGCGGTTGAAGCCGGCGTCCAGCTCGGATGGGAGCGTTGGATCGGCGACAAAGGGGCGTTTGTCGGGATGAGCGGCTTCGGCGCATCGGCGCCGGCGGCGCAGCTGTTCCAGCATTTCGGCATCACGGCCGAGGCTGTTGCGGCGGCGGCGAAGGCCCAGCTCAAGGCCTAGATCAAGGCCTAGATCGCTGTTTTGTCGCGCGCTGTTTCCGCCAACCGGCTTCCATGTGGCCGGCGCACGCTCCCGCCGCCAGCATCCGCAACAGATGTTGACGGCGCCGAGCGTGAGCCGCGGCGCCCGACCGAAACAGCGTCCGCGGCGCCGCCCTGTTAGAGAGGTCGCCGCGCCACATGCGTAAGAGCGTCTGCTCCACCCCAAGGAGCGCGCGCCGCCCCCCAACTTCTCACGCCCATTTGCTTTGGTGGCGACGGCGCGCGTAGCCACGTTGGGTAGAAGTATTCGCCAGTCAAAATAGGGATGCGGAAGATGCGGTGGATAATGTTGCTCGCAACGCATGGCGTTGCGCTAGCGGTCGGATTCGCGATCGGAATCTATACACTTCCCATTCTGACCGCCCCTGAGAGCCTGGATCGCTCGATGCTGGCGGAAAAGGCGGAGACGGCGCAGTACAAAGCCGCTTTCAAGCGGGATCTGAAAGGAAGCGACTTTCTGCACTGGGGCGAAGGCAAAGTCAGCGTGAGCTCGACTCAGATCGTGCATCAAGGCAAACTCGCGCCAGGGCCGGATTATAAACTGTATCTCGTTCCCGAGTTTGTTGAAGACGAGGCGTCGTTCCTACGGGTCAAGAGCAAGTCTCTTAGAGTAGGCGATGTTAAAAACTTTGACGGGTTCTTGGTCGACCTCCCGGCCGGCGCGAACATCGACTCCTACAACACCGTGGTCGTCTGGTGCGAGGCGTTCGGCGAATTTATCACCGCCGCAAAATATCGGTGAAGAACCGGGAACGGCGTTCTAGGATGCGATTTCCGAGCCATCGAATGCGCGCATTCGATGACTCGGAAATCACTCTAACCGGCCGCCGTTCCCCACATATCACCACGCCGCCTGATAGATTGTCAGCGCGTCCGCCTCGCTGACCTCGCGAGGGTTGTTCACCAGCAATCGCTGCTGCTTCATGGCGTCGGACGCCATCTTGGGCAGATCGCTCTCACTGATCGAGACGTCGCGCAGACGGGTTTTTAAACCCAGCCGCGCGGACAAAGCGGCCAGTTCTTCGATGAAAGCGGCGCAACGGGCCTGTGTCCCCTCCTCGCGCTCCAGCTTAGGGAAGGCGTCGGCCGCGATCTCCGCATAGAGATGCGCGGCGTCAGGGGCGTTGAACCGCAGCACATGCGGCAAGACCAGCGCGTTTGAGAGGCCATGCGGCACATGAAACGTTCCGCCGATCGGATAAGCGAGCGCATGGACAGCGGCGACCGGCGCGTTGGCGAAGGCTTGACCGGCGAGCATGGAGCCAAGGAGCATCGCGCTCCGGGCGTCGATGTCGGATCCATCGGACACCGCACGTTCTATATTGGCGCCGAGCAGCCTGAGCGCCTCGCGCGCCAACATCTGCGAAAGCGGATTGTTGTTGGCGTTCTTCGAGGCGTAGGCCTCAATCGCGTGCACCATCGCGTCAACACCGGTCGCCGCTGTAATCGCAGGCGGCAGGCCCAGAGTCAGCTCGGGGTCGAGCACCGCAATGTCAGGGAGGATGAGCGGGCTTGATACGCCGCGCTTCTCCTCCGCACCGACCGTAATGATCGAAACAGGCGTCACCTCTGAGCCGGTGCCCGCGGTCGTCGGCGCCAGCGTCAGCGGCAACCGAGGCCCCTTGGCTTGGCCGACGCCCCAGGCGCCGTCAATATCTTCGCCCGATCCGAGCAGCAGCGCCGCCAGCTTGGCGACGTCGAGCGATGAGCCGCCGCCGAAGCCGATCACGCCGGTCACGCCAGCGGCCCGCCCAGCCTCAACCGCGGCGTTGAGCGTCGCCAGCGATGGGTCAGCCTCCACAGCATCGAAAATCGTCGGCTCCGCCCCGGCCTCTGTCAGCGACGCAAGCGCCGGATCGCAGAGGCCGAGACGTCGCAAGCCCGGATCGGTCACAAACAGCGGCCGCGCCCCGATGCGCCCAGCGAGCAGAGCGCCGAGCCGTTTGCTGGCGCCGGGCTCGAACACAAGCGAGGCGGTGGTGTTGAACATAAACGGCGTCATGGGCGGCCTCATTGGTTAGTGTGCTTCGGGGGCGCGCTTCGGGGTCTCCAGGAACGCGCAGCGCTCTAGGGTGCGAACTCCTAAATCTGGTCGTCGCCAGCCCGTCAAACGCGCTCTGATCCGACGGATCCGACTTCTTTCTCTCTCTCGCTGACCTCGCCGCGCTCGATGACGAACAACGCGTCGAGCAATGAAGCTGAATGAACATGATCCGATTCGGACAGCAGGACCGACAGCCCTTCACTGCGCAATGCGCCGATCACCTCCACCAGCCGTTGCGCCAGCGCCGGCGCGACGCCTTCGAAGGGTTCGTCAAGCAAGAGCAAACGCTCGCCAACAATCAGCGCGCGGCCGAGCGCGACCAACTTTTGCTGTCCGCCCGAAAGCGCCAGCGCGCGGCGGGTCGCGAACCGTGCGATTTCCGGCATCAGTTCGTACACCCACTCCAAGCGTTTGCGATCAAGCGATCGCCCCAGCGCGCGGATCGGCAGTAGAATATTGTCCTCAACCGAGAATTCGGGGATCAGCCGGCGATCCTCAGGCATATATCCGACGCCAAGAGCGGCGCGGACATGCGCCGGCTGGCCAGAGACCCTTTCGCCGCCAATCCGAATCTCGCCGTCACTGAGTTCGATAAGTCCCATGACGGCGCGCATGAATGTCGTCTTTCCAGCGCCGTTGCGGCCGATGAGGCCGACCGTTCGGCCGGCGCCAACCGACAGGCTCGCCGACCGCAGGATTTGTGTGCCGGCGATCGAGACGTTGATTGCGCTTGCTTCAAGCATAAACGCCTCCAATCACGAACTCGCGCACCTTCGCGTCATTCAGAACCACATCCACGCCGTCATCGATCAAGATCGTCCCCTCGTAAAATGCGATCACCCGGTCGGCGAAGCGGCGCACAATGTCCATGTCGTGCTCGATGAACAGGACAGTCGCCTTCTCGGATTTTAGCGGCGCAATGACGCTGTCCATCATCGAGATCTTTTCATCCGCCGAAACGCCCGATGTCGGCTCATCCAGCAGGATCATCTCAGGGTTGGAGACCGCCGCCATCGCGATATCCAGCTGCTTGCGCACGCCTTGCGGAAGCGTTCCGGTCCGCCGTTGCGCCATGCTTTCCAAACCAAAGCGGGCAAGAAGGGCCATGCCCGCCTCAACTCTGCTGCGCACGAGCGACGGGGTCGTGAGCCCGACGCTCTCTTTCTCCGCCGCGATCTCGGCGATAATGATATTTTCGAGCGCAGTGAGCTTGGGAAAGATCTGCGCAATTTGAAACGACCTGCGAACGCCCGCCCGAGCCGTTTGACGCGGGGAAAGGCCGGTAATGTCGCGACCACGAAAGCTGATTGAGCCGGCGGACGGCGTCAGATAGCCGGTGACCATATTGACGAAAGTCGTTTTGCCGGCGCCGTTCGCCCCAATAATCGCGACGGTTTCACCAGCATGTACACTGATGGAGATGTCTCGCGCCGCGACAACGCCGCCGAAGCTTTTTTCAAGGCCGTCTGTAACGAGAAGCGGTTGATTTGTCATTTGGGCGCCCTCCGAACAAGCGACCACAGCCCGTCCGGCAGCAGCAGGATCACCGCCAACATCACCGCGCCCAAGATGAGCTGCCACGCGTTCGGCGCGATATCGAGAGCGTAGGTGCGAACAAGCTCAAGTAGAAAGAAGCCAAGAACAGGCGCGATGGCCGAACCGCGGCCCGCCAGCAAAGCGACGAATACGAAGCCGCCCGATGTTGTCCAGTTGGCCATTTCGGGGTCGACATGACCGGTCGCAATCGCCGCCAGAGCGCCGCCAAGGCCGCTGACAGCGGCCGCAATGACATAGACAATATACACGGCTTGGCGCGCCGAAGAGCCAAGATACTCAAGCCGCAGCTCATTCTCGGCGACGGCCTCCAGCAAAGCGCCGGCGCCAGACGCCAAATAGCGCGCGATCAAAAAACATGCGACGACGACAAGAAGCGCGGTCAGCACATAGGTCCAATCGCCGCGCGCCTCCTGCGCTGGCAAGAAGCCGAAAAAGGTGACTGGCGGCACGTTGAAGCCGTCGGTTGATCCGAGCGTGGCCGCCTTCACCAGCAACCCATATAGGATCATCGAGACGGCCAGCGTCAGCATGGCGAAGAAGATCTCGCGATAGCGCGAGAGAAGCGGACCGAGGATCAAGGCGATCACCACGGAGCTGATCACAGCCGCCGCGATGACAAGCGTCGCTTCCGCCACGCCCGCCTTCGCAGCGAGCAATCCGACGGCGTACCCGCCAATGCAGTAATAGAGCCCCTGCCCGAAGCTCACGAGCCCCGCGCGCATTTGGATCATGACGCCAAGCGCCACGAGCCCGCCGGCAAGCGCGGTTTGCAGCAAAAATCGGAGCCAGCTTGGCAAGAAAAACGCGGCGGCCAACAGCACCGCCAGCAAAGCGACGTTGCGCCAATCCTTGGTGAAATCAATCGTCATTTCCCGCCCCCTAAATCTTGCGCCCATCGGTGCGCGCAAACAGCCCATGCGGCCGGATCGCCAACACCAGCGCCATCACAGCGTAGATCGCGAAGAGCTCGAATTCAGGTGCGAGATGCACCGAGGCCGCGCGCGCATAGCCTGCGAATAAAGCGCCGATCGCCGCGCCTGGAATTGAGCCAAGCCCACCGATCACCACCACTGCGAACGCGAGGATGATCACCTCGACGCCAATGCCCGGCGTCACGGCGATTTTGGGGGCCGTCGCAACGCCGCCGACCACGGCCAAGGCGGTTCCGACCGCAAATGTCGTCGCGAAAATGAACGTTACGTTCACTCCCATGGCGGCGGAGATCTCGCGATCGGCGACAACTGCGGTCATCAAGCGCCCGGTGCGCGTGCGCGTCAGCCAGATCCAGAGACCGACGCCCAGCACCACCGCTAGCCCGACCATAAGAAGGTCATAGACTTGGTAGGGCAACCCGCCGACATCAATAAAGCCGAAATACGCATACGGCTTGAACGCGAAATAGCTCTCAACGCCCCAAATTAACTTGACCGAGTCCTCCAATATCAAGAAGAGAGCATAGGTGATCAGCACCATTAATACTTCATCTTGACCATAGAGATGCCGAAGTACGCCGCGCTCAATGGCGAGGCCCACGAGCATTCCGACGACAACCGCAACCAGCGCCATGACCAGGAAAGCCCCCGCTTCGGGCAGGCCGGCGCTGTAATAGAGCCCAAGCGCTGTCGCGCAAGAATAGGCGCCTATCGCATAAAATGCGCCATGTGCGATGTTAAGAATACGCATCACGCCGTAAATAAGCGTGAGGCCCACAGCAACCAAAAATAACCATGCTGAATAATTCAACCCATCCAGCAAGATCGCAATTGTTTTGAGCATGGGAGCAGCCCTCCGGGCGTCGCAAATCGACCATGTGGCTTGCGGCGCAGGCTTGTGAGAATGAAATGAGCGACCCTGAGCGCCAGTTCGACTGGCGGCGCCTCGGTTAGAGGCGCCGCCTGCTGGGCTTAGTGCGCTAAAACGCAAGTCCGACGCGTCTGGCGCCAGGCGCAGTTCGCGCTATTTGCACTTAGCGCCAGGGAAGCCGGCCGCGATCCACTTGGCCGAAGTCATGCCGTTCGGTGGATTGACGCACTCCGCTTTGTAAGTGCGCACTTTTTCAACGGTCGGCTTGCCGTCAGCGCCGAGCTTGTAGACACCGTAAGCGATGCTCTGAATGGCTTGGTGGCCATTGCCGATCGCCATTTTGACAATGCCAGCTGGCGCCTCAAACTCAAGGCCGACCAGCGCCGCCGCCGCTTCTTCAGGCGTCGCGTCAACACCAGCCGCCTCATAGGCCGCTTTCACGCCAAACAGAGCCTGCGCCATCTTCCATGCCGGGTAAGTTGGGCTTTCGCCGTATTTTTCCTCGTACGCCTTCGCGAACCAGCGAGCGAGTTCAGTATCCGGCGCAAAGATCGAGAACGGGCCGCGCGCTCCTACAATGGCCCCTTCGGGAATGTCTTTGGCCAGGCGCGGGAACAGCGCTTCACCGGTGGTCATGACAACACGCGTCCGAGCGAACAGGCCGCGCGGCGCCGATTGCAGAACAAACGCCTCAAGATCACCGCCCCAGAATGAGGTGTGAACGACAGTAGGCGTCGAGGTGAGGAGCGACGAAACTTCTGCGCCATACTCGCCCGCGAAGATCTTCGGGAACTGCTTATCGACGATCTTTGACTTTACGCCCAGCGCAGCCAGCGATGTGCTGAAGTCGCGCCAGCTGTCCTGGCCCCAAGCGTAGTTTTGATTGATGCCGGCGACACGTGACAGATCTATGCCGCTATCCACCAGATACCGAGCCGCGCCGACATTGTCAGGCGTAGCGGTCGGGCCTGTGCGGAACAAGAACTTAGGCTTCGTAACAATCTCTTCAAAGATCTGCGGCGTGCCACAATCGATAAAGACTGTGAACGCCTTCAACTCTTCGGCGAGTGGCGCAATGGCTTTGCATTTGCCCGAAGAGGTGTAGCCAACAACGACCTCAACTTTTTCACGCTCAACCAGAGCGCGATATTCGGTTGGCGCGTCGGCCGCCTCATCAACAAAAGTCGGCGCAATCTTTCGTCCATTCACGCCAATCTTCGTGTAGGGCGCAGGTACTTTGCCTGCATTCAGAGCATCGATCACGAGCTCCGCCGCTTTGCGCTCAGGAAGGCCGAAAGGACCAGCCGCCGCGCCAGACAAGAAGACGGGAATACCAATCTTAAGCGGCTTTTTTTCTTGCTCGGCGGTCGCAATGCCGCCAACCAGAACGGCTGCGCTTGCCGCCGCCGCCAGCATTTTTCCTAGATACTTCATGAGACAGTAACCTCCCTTTGTGTTGAGCCGGCATTTTTGACTACGCCGTTACCCAATCTGACAGACTTTTTCATTCAATTTCCAAATACACGCGCGCCATATATTTGGAATAACCCGCTCCAAAATGATCAGATATTTCACGCGTGATTTGCATCCGATATCTGGAGCGACAGCTCACCACGCCATGCTGTCGCGAGCGCGCTGTGTCATGCGAAGCAAGCATCGGCGATTGTGGCCCCCCTGAAAGTTCACTATTGTGAACTGAATTATTGTTCGAAATATCGAACCATGTTCGTTTGAGTGAATTTTGTTCGGCTTTACCGCAGCCGTCAAGGGAGATTGAGTCCGGACGTGAGAGAAAGTATCCCGAAAGAAGCTAAGCGCGTGCCCGCACTGGATCGCGGCGTTCAAATCCTAGACTTTGTCGCCGGGGCGGAGATCGCGCCAAACGCCACTGAAATCTGCAAAAAAGTCGGAATTGCAAAAAGTTCCGCGCACGGCCTGTTGAGCACCCTGTGCGAACTGGGCCTGCTGGTGAGGCGTGGCGATCAAACCTACTCAATGGGTCCGCACGTTGCGCGTTGGGGGGCGGCCTTTGAGAGACAGACTGATATCGGACGAGAATTCGCGCAAATTTGGGATACAGCCACAACGCTGCCTGGCGCGACAATCACGCTCTCGGTGTTGGAGGGCGACCGCGTCGTCTATATTGGCGCGCGAAACTCCGGCGCCACGCCCTGGGTTGACTTCAGAATTGGCATGAGCCTGCCGGCGGCCTTCACCGCAACGGGCATGGCAATCATGTCCCGAATGAGCAATGCGGAGATCCGCGCGCAACTCTCGAACGGCTTGCCAGCGCCGCTGACGCCTTACTCCGTTCGGACGATCGACGATGTGCTCGAAAATGTAGCGGCCGCGCGCGCGCATGGCCTGTCGATTGACCAGCAGCAAACCCGCGAAGGGATGATCTGCCTGGGGGCGCCCATTCTCAATGCTCAAGGCCGAGCCATAGCGGGGGTCGCGGTGAGTTTTCCGGTCGAAGAATTCGACGATCTTCGCGAACAACTGACCAAAGAGATCAAGGCGATAGCCGAGACGCTTTCAGCACGCATGGGGGGCGGCTAACTGCGCGCTCGCCTCACCTTCTCGGCGCGGAGATCGACGATCCAAGCGCTGAGAACCAACCGGAGGCTCTCGCGCAATTCTTCGAATTACGCTGCCGCCTGGAGTGTCTCGGAAATCTGCGCGCAATCGCTTCGCAATTGCGCAGTGGTGGAGTTGGACGAAGGAGGTTCGCCCCCGGGGCTCTCGCGCTTTTCCTTCGGAAAACGCTGCCGCCTGCTATGTCTCGGAAATCTGCGCGCAATCGCTTCGCAATTGCGCAGTGGTGGAGT
>JALEGB010000103.1 GCA_022760355.1 Neomegalonema sp. | reverse complement strand
GATCCTCGCGGATGGGCGCATCCTCTCCTGGAGCTTCGACAAAACGCTGCGTTTGTGGAGCGCCAAGGGCGCGGAGATCGCGGTGCTCGAGGGGCATAGGGGCGATGTGTTGGGCGCCGAGATCCTCGCGGATGGGCGCATCCTCTCCTGGAGCAACGACGACACGCTGCGGATTTGGCCACGCTCCCTCACCGAGCCCTATAAATGGGCGGGGGAGGTGATCGCGCGGTTAAAGCCGTTGTCCGTCGCCCAGCAATGCGCGGCGTTTCAGCTGTCTGAAAAAGTGTGCCGCTTGGTCGGCGGGGACGTCATCGCCATCGATGCGGTTGAGGCGCTGCTGCGCCTTGGGCGGGAGCAGCTCGCCAAGCGCGACGCCGCGGCGGCCGAGCGAGCCTTCGCCGCAGCGCTCGAACTCCCAGGGGAGCGGCGCTATGACCGGCTGCAGCAGCTCTACTACCCCGACCAAGACATCTCCGCCGCCACAGCAGCCGCCCGCCGCGCCAAGATTGAACGGCGCATCGCGGAGATCCGCAAGGGGGGCGGATAGCATTCGGCCGGGACGTCAAAGAAGCCCAACAGCGCGTCGCGCCGCGTCGACGGGATGGGCCCGGCTCAGCCTGATTGACGGGCTGGCGACGACCAGATTTATGAGTTCGCGCCTAGCGTGGCGGGCGCAAGTCTGTAACCCGTTTGGCTTTTCCTTCGGAACGGGCGATCTGGCCAACTTCGACCACCTCGACGCGCGCGCTGACCCCAATCACGCTCTTGATGTGATGGGAGAGTTCCGACGCCATTGCCGGGCCGACATTGAGCGCGGATCCCGGCGTTCGGCATTCGCAGCGGACGGTCATCTTGTCCAGCCGATCATCGCGCGTGAGTTCAATCTCGTAGTGCGGCGCCAGATCGGCGCATTTGATGATTTGCTCCTCGATCTGGCTCGGAAACACGTTGACGCCGCGCAAGATGATCATGTCGTCGGAACGGCCGGTAACCTTCTCCATCCGGCGCATCGTTCGGGCCGTCCCTGGCAACAGGCGGGTCAGATCGCGCGTGCGGTAGCGGATAATCGGAAACGCCTCCTTAGTCAGGGACGTGAAGACCAGCTCCCCAAGCTCGCCATCCGGTAGAACGGCGCCCGTCTCAGGATCAATGACTTCAGGGTAAAAGTGATCTTCCCAAATATGCAGCCCGTCTTTTGTTTCGATGCATTCCTGACTAACGCCGGGGCCGATGATCTCGGACAGGCCGTAAATATCCGTCGCATCCATATCAAACGCCTGCTCGATCTCCTGGCGCATGGCGTTTGTCCACGGCTCGGCGCCGAAAATGCCGATTTTGAGCGAGGAGGCGCGCGGGTCCAGTCCGGCCTTACGATAAGCGTCGAGGATTGAGAGCATGTAGGACGGCGTGACCATGATGATCTTCGGCTTGAAGTCTTCGATCAACATCACCTGCCGCTCCGTCATTCCGCCGGAGATCGGCACGACGGTGCAGCCCAACCGTTCCGCGCCATAGTGGGCGCCAAGCCCGCCGGTGAACAGGCCATAGCCATAGGCGACGTGAACGATGTCGCCGGGGCGGCCGCCGGCGGCGCGGATAGAGCGCGCGACAACTTCGGACCAAACGTCGATATCATTTTTCGTATAGGCGACCACTGTCGGCTTGCCGGTCGTGCCTGATGAAGCGTGAAGTCGCGCGATTTGATCTTGTGGGACCGCGAACATTCCGAACGGATAATTGTCGCGCAGATCCTGTTTCACCGTGAAGGGAAACTTGCTGAGATCATCAAGGCTCCGGACATTGTCCGGCGAGACTCCATGCGCGTCGAAATGTTTGCGGTAGAACGGCGAGCCGTCATAGGCGCGCTTCAAAGTCTGCTGCAATCGTTGCAGCTGGAGCGCTGAAATCTCGTCTCGGGATGCGTTTTCAATTGCATATGGATCGGCTGGATCCACGCCTGCGGGGCGTTTCCGTCTGAACAGCATGTTTCCTCCCAGACCGCGGGGCTGTCGCGGGTGGCGCTTGTTTTGCGCGTCTTTAGAAGAAGGCTCTCAAAAACCGACCGACTGGTCAATCAATCATTCGGCACAAAAATATGCTGAGGGCAAAAAAACTGTGATGTGATGATGCAGGAGCGCGCCGTGCGGGCTGAGGAAGAGGAACGGGGCGGGATCGCAGCAAGGTCGGGCCCAGCTTGACTGCAAAGTCGCAATGGTCGGCCGATCCGGATAGATCGGCCGACATATGCGCAGGGTTCCGCCGCCTTGTCGCGCCGCCCGTCGGGCATAGCGCCAAGCGGCCCCCTACGTGGCGGCGGCGATGCGCCTGAGGAGCATCGAGGCCATCATCATGAGCCCGTAGATGACAGAATAAACGTACAGCGTCGCCTGATTGGCGACGATATAGGTCGGCCGCGTATCCCCCTCAATTTCAACCAGCTCTGTCGACCGTTCGATCGGGGCCGCCAGTATGTTCAACGCGTCCACAACGCCGTCCCACACAAAAATCGAGACGATAATGACCAGGATGCCCAGGATCTTGTTGAGAAAGGACCCCCAGTCCAGCAGCGCGGCGCCGGGAACATGCCGTCCCGCGAGAAGCAGCAGAACAGCGATGCTCGCCATCGCGATAATCGCGGTTTGAAGCGTGGTGGAGATCATTGACGACGCCATGGAAGCCGCGAACAGCCTCCTCGTCTCTGGTTGCAGCTTGTCTGAAAAGCGACTGTCCGGCTTCTCATCACAGGTTAGCGTGACGACGGCGACGATATAGTCAATTGCTTGGGCGCAGCCGCCCAAGGTGCGATCAACAACTCGGCTCAGTTCCTCGAGCGACAGCGTTTGTTTGGTCGGCGTAAAGCTCGTTTCCTTGATCAGCTTCTTCGGCGCGACCTCTTGGCCGTCAAGAATCAAAGCTGGGTTGTACTCTTTCCGTTTAAGCTCCTTGTATGTTGCTTCGATCACCGGCTGCGGTAGAATATATGGAACATCGAAGCGGCTTAAGAAGCTCCATTTTGGAAAGAAAATCACAATAATTGGCAGTGCGATTGACACAATTACTGCGATGGCGGCAATGCTGGCCAAGGCTTCTCCGAGGCCAATCAGTAGATATTTCGTAAATTGACGACGCACCATTTGCTCCAACTCCCCATTGTCGGAGCGGAAATGCTAGCACCTCATTGCGACAAATTTGCGTCGGATCCATGATGCGGGACATGAACAAGGCGGAGCTCGCGCCAAAAATCTGGCGTTAACGATGCTGGGCGACGTTGTGAGCCGGTTGGCAGTCGCGAGGGGGTAAAAGTTCTGCGGGTGAAAAAGCCCGCAGAATCTGTCGGCATGGCGTCAAATCTACTCTTTTGATTTTGTATTTATCCGAGAATAACTGCGATACCATGCGGCGATTTCATCGACGCTGGCGTATCCATCTTCGTTGGTGTCAATCTCGTCGAAATTTTCGCGGCCACTGGGCGGCATTTCCCGGCGGGAGACTTTGCCATCGCCATTTTTGTCGCTCGTCGCGAGAACAAAGCGCGCGTACTTATAGCCTGTTTCTTCTTTTGCGAAAGCGGCGCTGGCGCCAAGTGTCAGCAGAAGTGCGGCGCTAGCCGTGATAAACCCCGTCCCTGGGCGCATTGTTCGGTTCCTTCGTATTGAGTGACGTCACGGCGGACTTGGCGGCAATATTAACTGATTCGCTGAGTATGCGGAGCGGAATTCCAATCGTTGCGCTATCCTTTTGACGCATTGACTCATAGCTATTTGACGATGTATCGGCGGATATGGACATTCGAATAGAACAATCCAAAGCGCTGGCGAGTGATGCGCGCCTGCAGATCCTGCAGTGGCTGGCGACCCCAGACCAATATTTCGCGCACCAGGAAACCGGCCGTCCCTCGGAAATCGGCGTGTGCGTGACGCTGATTACCGAGCGCCTTCAGATGGCTCAGCCGACCGTGAGCCGCCACTTGGACATTCTGCGGCGCGCTGACTTTCTCATCCTCAACAAGATCGGCCGATGGTCATTTTTCAAACGCAACGAAGCGGCGCTCGCGGCTTATAAGGACTGGCTCAATGACACTCTTTGAACGGGCGGATACGGCGCTGCTGCCGGGGTTTTCTCGCCAGACCATCCATATCGAAGGCGCGCCTATCGCAGTGGCGATCGCCGGCGACGGACCGCCGTTGTTGATGCTGCATGGCGATCCGCAGACGCATCTATGCTGGAGCAAGATCGCGCCACAATTGGCGGAGCGTTACACAGTGGTGCTTCCAGATCTGCGCGGGCGCGGGGAGAGCCATGCGCCGCCGCTCGCCACCTATGGCGCGCACTACGCGAAGCGGGTCATGGCGCAGGAGCAGCGCGCGGTAATGGCGGCGCTGGGGTTCGAGCGTTTTGCCGTGATCGGCCATGACCGTGGCGCACGCGTCGCGCGCCGGCTGGCGCTCGATTGCCCGGATGTCGTCTCCCAGCTGGTCGTGATGGATATCATTCCGGCGCTCAACTTCTATGACAGCCTGAACGCCGAAGTCGCGCAGGACTATTTCTATTTCTACTTTACGTTTCTCGCGCAGGAGTACCCGATCCCTGAGACGCTGATTAATGGCGACCCCGCCGGTTTCATGCGCTCGATTCTGGTTGGACCGTCAAATAACGACGCGCCTTATGATCCGCTGGCGCTCGAAGTCTATTTGGCCGCCAGCTCTAGGCCGCAATGCGTGATTGCGATGTGCGAATGTTTCCGCGCCGGGTTCCACATCGATCGGAAGCATGACGAGGCGGACCGCGCCGCAGGGCGGAAGATTGAGTGCCCAACCCTTGTGATGTGGGGCGAGCAAAGCGCAGTCGGACGTCATTTCGCGCCGGAAGTCATCTGGCGCGAGTGGTGCCGGGCGCCGCAATTCGCTCCGATGCCGGGGGGGCATTTCATTCCCGAGGAAGCGCCCGACGTCGCGCTTGAGGCTGTCAGCGCATTTTTGGACGGGACCGCCGCTGATGAGCCGTCGAAACTGGAAGTGGTGAAGGCCTAGCATGTATCAGTTGGATCATATCACCGTCATTGCGCCGAGCGTGGCGGAGGGTGTCGATTATGTTGAGCGACAGCTTGGGGTTGTGGCGCCGGTGGGCGGACGTCACCTGCAGATGGGCACGCATAACCACCTCTTGAAGCTGGGCGATGCGCTGTTTCTGGAGATTATCGCAATCGATCCCGCGGCTGCGGCGCCGGATCGACCTCGTTGGTTCGGGCTGGACGCGGAAGGGGGGAGCGCACTGCGTTTGGCGACATGGGTGATCGGCGTCGCAGATATCGACGGGGTTTTGGCTGACGCGCCCGACGGCGCGGGGCGGGCGACGCCGATTAGCCGCGGAGAGTTGTCCTGGCGCATATCGATTCCGGATGACGGCTCCCTGCCGATGGAGGGCGCTTTTCCAACTGTGATCGAATGGCCGGCGGGCCCGCATCCCGCAGCGAATCTGCCGCAAAGCGGCTGCCGTCTCGCGTCTCTCACCGTCCGGCATCCGCGCGCGGATCTCATCGAGTCTTTCCTGCAAGGCAAAATGAGCGAGCCGCGACTGGCGATCGAAGCCGCGGCGGCTGTTGAAATCGTCGCTGAGATCGACACGCCGGCGGGGCGACGCCGGTTAGAGTGATTTCAAATCGAATGCGCGCATTCGATGACTCGGAAATCGCGACAACTCAAAGAGATAGAGCATTTTCATGACCGCAATAGTTTCGAAAATGCTCTAGCGTAGCGCGCGAACTCATAAACCCGGCGTCATCGGCGCAAGGTCCTGGAGCGTTTTCGGATCAATCGCGATCACGAAAAATGCTCCAGGGGCGGACTCACGCCGCTGTCTTGGCGACGAGGGTCAGCACATCATATTGCGCAACCAACTCGTCCTCCTGATTGGTCACCGTGCAGTCCCAACGGACTTCGCCGTAATCATTGGTCTCGCGCGGGTTGATTTGCTTGCAGATCAGACAAGCGCGCAGACTATCGCCCGGTTTAACCGGCTTCGCGAAGCGCAGACTGTCGACGCCGTAATTCGCCAGAACCGGGCCTGGCGCTGGATCGACGAACAGGCCGGCGGCGAAGGACACGATCAGATAGCCATGCGCGACACGCCCGCCAAAAAATTGGTTCGCGGCGGCGGCTTCTTCGTCCAGATGGGCGTAAAATGTGTCGCCGGTAAACTCAGCGAAATGCTCGATGTCCGCCATCGTCACAGTCCGGGCTTCGGTCAGAACGCTGTCGCCGATCTCAAGCTCGGCCAGCGATTTGCGGAACGGGTGCGCGCCTTCCTTACGTGCGGAGCCCTTAATCCACTGCCCGGCGACCGCGGTCAGCAGGTCCGGCGCGCCCTGTATCGCAGTTCGCTGCATATAGTGTTTCACCGCGCGGACGCCGCCCAGCTCCTCGCCGCCGCCGGCGCGCCCCGGCCCGCCATGCACCAGCATCGGCAAGGGGGAGCCATGGCCAGTGGAGCTCTTGGCGCTGATCCGATTGCCAATCATTACGCGGCCATGCAGCGGCGCGACGCCGCGAACCGCCTCGCGCGCAAAGGTTGGGTCATTGGTGAAGACGGAGGTGACGAGGCTGCCCAAGCCGCGACGGGCGAGCGCGACCGCTTCCTCCACGCTGTCATAGGGCATTACGGTGCTGACGGGACCAAACGCCTCCACATCATGCGCGGCCTGCGCGGCGAACGGTTTGGCGCAATGAAGCAGGATCGGGTTGAGGAAGGCCCCCGCTTCGCTATCGCCGCTCGCAACTGAAACAGCGCCCGGATCGCCAACAACGATTTCACCATCCTGGGCGAGCTCCGCCACGCGCTGGCGCACTTCTTCGCGTTGCGCCAGGCTGACCAGCGGCCCCATCCGCGTCGCCTCATCGCTCGGATCGCCGACGACCGTCTTCGCCAACCGCGCCGCCAGCGCTTCGACAAGCGGCTCGATAACCGGTCTGGGGGCGATGATACGGCGGATCGCGGTGCATTTCTGCCCGGCCTTCACCGTCATCTCCCGCGCGACTTCCTTGACGAACAGGTCAAACTCCGCCGTCCCCGGCGTCGCATCCGCGCCAAGGATCGCGGCGTTCAGGCTGTCCGCCTCCATGGTGAAGCGCACGGAGTTTTCGATGATGGCGGGATGCGCGCGCAATTTGCGCCCGGTCGCGGCGGAACCAGTGAGCGTCGCCACATCTTGGCAGGTCAGATGGTCAAGCATATCGCCCGCCGAGCCGCAGATCAGCTGCAGCGCGCCCTCGGGCAGAATATCGAGCTCGATGATCCTGCGCACCATCAGCTCAGTCAGATAGGCGGTCTGGCTGGCGGGTTTGATGATCGCCGGCATCCCGGCCAGCAGGGTCGGCGCCAGTTTCTCCAGCATCCCCCAGCAGGGGAAGTTGTAGGCGTTGATGTGCACCGCGACCCCTTCGAGCGGCGACAGGATATGTTGCCCGGCGAAGGTCTGGTCTTTGGCCAGCATCTCAACCTCGCCATCAAGCAGCAGCTGCGTGTTTGGCAACTCGCGCCGCCCGCGTGAGCCGAAATTCAGCAGCGTTCCCAGCCCGCCATCGATGTCGATCCAGCTGTCATTGCGGGTCGCGCCCGTTGCGGTGGAGAGGGTGTAGAATTCCTCCTTACGCTCCATCAGCGCCTGACCGATCGCCTTCAGCATCAGCGCCCGCTGATGGAAGGTCATCCGCCGCAGCGCCGGGCCGCCTTTCTCGCGGGCGTAGGCCATGGCCGCGGCGTAGTCGGCGCCGGTCGCGTCAATTGTGGCGACGGTTGCGCCGGTCGCTGCGTGACGGATTTGTTTGGGGGCGCCGCCGCCGCGGAACCATTCGCCGCAGATCCAGCTTTCTAATTGGCGCGGTTCGATGTTCGTCATCGCTGCGGTCCTTATTAACAACAGAGGGCGATTATGAGCACAGGGGCGGGCGTTTGGGGCCGGGCGGGCGACCTAATTGTCGTAGGTCACCACCACCCGATCGGTCAGAGGGCGGCATTGGCAGGTGAGCACATAGCCGCGCTGGATCTCGTATTCCTCAAGCGCGTGGTTCACTTCCATTTCCACCTCGCCCTCCAGCACCTTGGCGCGGCAGGTGGAGCAAACGCCCGCTGTGCAGGCGTAGGGCGCGTCGATCGCGTTCGCTAAGGCCGCTTCAAGGATGGTCATGTCTTGCGACATCCGCACTGTGCGGCTGGCGCCGTCGAGCGTAATCGTCGCTTCTGTTGTCGCGTCGTCGCCGACGGCTTGGCTGGAGACCGCTTTGTGCTTCGCGCGGCCCGGTTGGCCGGAGGCGAACAGCTCAAACTTAATTTGCTCATCCTTCAGGCCATGATCCCGCAAGCTGGCGGCGATCGCCAGCATCATCGGCTCTGGCCCGCAGATAAAGGCGGTATTGATGTTGCTCACATCAATCCAATGCTTGAACAGAAGCTCGCATTTATGCGCATCGATCCGGCCAGTGAATAAATCAATTTCCTGCGCGTCGCTCTCCAAAATATGGATGATGTTAAAGCGGCCGAGATACTGGTCTTTCAGATCCTCAAGCTCCTCGCGGAACATGATCGTTGAAATCGCGCGATTGGCGTATACGAGCGTAAAGCGCGATTTTGGCTCTCGCGCCAGAGCGGTCTTTAGAATCGAAAGCACGGGCGTAATGCCTGAACCGCCAGCGAAGCCGAGATAGTGTTTTTCGACATCGGGCTCAATCGGCGTATGAAACGCGCCCATGGGCGGCATCGCTTCGATCCGGTCGCCGACTTTCAGCTGCTCATTCGCCCAGGTCGAGAAGGCGCCGCCCTCGACCCGCTTGATGCCGACCTGCAGCACGCCGTCATCTTTGCCTGCGCAAATCGAGTAGTTCCGACGCAGCTCGACGCCGTCAAACTCTCGCCGGAAGGTCAGATATTGCCCTTGCGTGAAGTCGAAATGCTCCGCCGCGCCATTAATTGGCTGCAACGTCAACACCACCGCGTCGCGGATGGTTTTGTGAATGTCGACGACTTCCAGCTCATGAAATCGCGCCATCTTCCGTCCCCTTTATTGACGCGCTGCGCGCGTGTCGCCTGGCGGCCGTCTGCTTGGCGAGCCGCTCCTCTGGGCGTGGTCTGAACTGCTTTGGCCGGGCGGGCCGGCTCAAATGCATTTGAAGTAGTCGAAAGGCTCCAGACAGGCGTCGCACCGCCATTGCGCTTTGCAGGGGGTTGAGCCGAACTGGCTTACGAGGCTTACGCTCGCGGCCCCGCAATGGGGGCACCGGCTGGGGCCGCCCGCCGGCTGCGGCGGCGCAATTCCGTAGGCTTCCAGCTTGGCGCGGCCGCTTTCACTGAGCCAATCGGTCGTCCAGGGCGGCGCCAGCCGGCGCTCCAGTCGAACTTTGCCCACGCCGCGATCGCGAAGCGCTGTTTCGATATCGAGATTGATCACGCTGGTCGCCGGGCAGCCCGAATAAGTCGGCGTGACCGCAACCACCAGCTCGTCCGCTTCCCAACGCACCTCGCGAATCACGCCGAGATCCACGAGGGAAATGACCGGGATTTCCGGGTCGGGCACCGCGTCGAGCCACGCCCAGACCTGGCCGATTGACGGATGTTGCGGCGAGGCCATGGCGCCGCTCACCAGCTTGCGCCGGGATAGGCGCGCTGCAGCCACTGCATTTCGGTGAGCAAATGGCCGAGATGCTCCGAGTGGCGGACGCCGGTTTTGCCGCCGAGTTGGGCGAACGGATCTTGCGGTATGGTCAGCGTCGCCTCGCCCAACACCCGCCGCAGCGTGGCGTCATATTCCTGGCGCAGCGAGGCCGGGTCGGGCGCAACCCCTTCCGCCGCCATCAGCTGGTCAACCGCGTCCGGCATGAAGGGCTCGCCCACATAGGGCCAGAGATAGTCGAGCGCCTCCTGCATCCGCCGGCGGCTCTCGTCGGTTCCATCGCCAAGGCCGATCACAAGATCGGACGAGCGGTCCAAGTGATAGGCCGCCTCTTTGCCCGCCTTATGCGCAATCTCGGCAATGCGCGCATCGGCGCTTTCGGTCAGCCGGCCCAGCATCAACACGTGCCAGGCGTCGAACAGGAACTGACGCATCAGCGTGCGGCCAAAATCGCCGTTCGGCAGCTCGACCAGCAGGATGTTGCGGAAGTCCCAGACATCGCGAAGAAACGCCAAACTGTCCGCGGTGCGTCCTTTGCCCTCAACTTCCCCCGCCAGCCCGAGCCAGAGCTGGGTTTGTCCGATGAGGTCCAGCCCCGTGTTCGCCAGCGCGATGTCTTCCTCAAGCACAGGGGCGTGGCCACACCATTCCGACACGCGATGGCCGAGGATCAGCGTATTGTCGCCGAGCCTGAGCAGAAACTCGACCAGAGCCTCTTCGCGGGTGGGCGCCGCCTTTACCGCCGCCGCCATCACATGTGCCCCGCTTCGTCCGGGATGTCGAAGAAGGTTGGATGGCGGTACACCTTGTCATTCGACGGTTCGAACAAGGGCCCTTTGTCGCTCGGGGCGGAGGCGGCGATGTTCTCGGCTTTGGCGACCCAGATGCTCACCCCTTCGTTGCGGCGGGTATAAACGTCGCGCGCATGTTTGATCGCCATCTCGGCGTCCGGCGCGTGCAGGCTGCCGACATGCCGGTGGCTGAGCCCATGTTGGCCGCGGATGAAAATCTCCCAAAGCGGCCATTCGTTCGTTGTCATGTTCCGGCTCCCTGTGTCGCCGCTTTTTGTTTTGATGCGTGTCGAGATTGGCGGCGGCCCTGGGGCGGGTCCGCGCCGCTCCGTTACTCCGCCGCGGTCTTCGCCGCCGCGGCGCGCGCGCGTTTTTTCTCCGCATGGGCCATCAGCCCATCGCGAAACCAAGCCCCGTCGTCCCAGGCGTTGCGACGCGCCGCCATCCGGTCGGTATTGCAGGGGCCTGCGCCGCGGAGGACGTCGAAGAACTCCGTCCAGTCCGGCTCCGAGAAATCGTAATGGCCGCGTTCTTCGTTCCAGCGCAGATCCGGGTCCGGGATGCTGAGGCCCAGCAACTCGGCTTGCGGCACGGTTTGATCAACGAATTTCTGCCGAAGCTCGTCATTGGTGTTGATCTTGATTTTCCAAGCCATCGACTGGGCGGAGTGGACGGACTCTTTGTCTGAGGGGCCGAACATCATCAGCGACGGGTACCAGAAGCGGTTGAGCGCATCCTGCGCCATTTTCTTCTGTGCGTCGGAGCCGTTCGCCATCTTCATCATGATGTCGTAGCCCTGGCGCTGATGGAAGCTCTCCTCCTTGCAGATCCGGATCATCGCACGGCTATAGGGGCCGTAGGAGGTCCGCTGCAGCGGCACCTGGTTCATGATCGCCGCGCCATCGACGAGCCAGCCGACTGCGCCCATATCGGCCCAGGTCAGGGTGGGGTAGTTGAAGATCGAGCTGTATTTCATGCGCCCGGACAGCAGGTCCTGCGTGAGCTCGTCGCGGCTGACCCCCAGCGTTTCGGCGGCGCAATACAGGTACAGCCCGTGCCCGGCCTCATCCTGCACTTTGGCGAGCAGAATTGCCTTTCGCTCCAGGGTTGGGGCGCGGGTGATCCAGTTGCCCTCTGGCAGCTGGCCGACAATCTCCGAATGCGCATGCTGGCCGATCTGGCGGATCAGCGTTTTGCGATAGGCGTCCGGCATCCAGTCTTTGGGCTCAATCTTCTGATCCGCGTCGATACGATCCTGAAACGCCCGTTCCTGCGGGCTCATTTCCTCGCGCGGCTTCACGCCTTGCCCGGTGGACTTCACCATTTGCGCATACATGGCGGACCTCCTTCAATCTGCGCTCAAACACGCTCCAAAATGATCGCGACGCCTTGGCCGACGCCGACGCACATGGTGCACAGGGCGTAGCGCAGCTCCCGCCGGTGCAACTCGTAGGTCGCCGTCGTCACCAGACGCGCGCCGCTCATGCCCAACGGGTGTCCCATCGCGATGGCGCCGCCATTGGGGTTCACATGCGCGGCGTCGTCCGGCAGCCCTAGATCGCGCAGCACCGCCAGGGCTTGCGAGGCGAACGCCTCGTTGAGTTCGACGACATCCATTTGGTGCATCGTCAAGCCGGTGCGGGCGAGGATCTTTTTCACGGCGGGCGCGGGGCCAAAGCCCATAATCCGCGGCTCAAGCCCCACCGCGACTTTCGAGACAATACGCGCTTTCGGCGTCAACCCGTGCCGTTGCGCCGCTTCTGCCGATGCGATGATCAGTGCGCAGGCGCCGTCATTCACGCCGGAGGCGTTGCCCGCGGTGACGCTCAGATCCGGGCCGTTGACCCCGCGCAAGGTCGCCAGTTTTTCAACTGATACGCTTGGCCGCGGATGCTCGTCCGTATCGACGACGATCGGATCGCCCTTGCGCTGCGGCGTGGAGATCGGCGCGATCTCGGGGGCGAAACGCCCTGCTTCTTGCGCGGCGGCCCATCGCGCCTGGCTGCGCGCTGCGAACGCATCTTGATCGGCGCGCGACACGTTGAAATCAGCCGCCACATTGTCTGCAGTCTCCGGCATCGAATCCGAACCGTACTGCGCCTTCATCTTGGGATTAACGAAACGCCAGCCGATCGTGGTGTCATAGACGGCGTTCGCGCGCGAGAAGGCCGTTTCGGCTTTGGGCATGACGAACGGGGCGCGGGACATGCTTTCAACGCCGCCTGCGATCATCAAGTCCGCATCGCCCGCGCGGATGACCTGAGAGGCGAGGCCGACGGCGTCCATGCCGGAGGCGCAGAGCCGGTTCACCGTTACGCCAGGGGCAGTTGCCGGCAGCCCGGCCAGCAGCGCGGCCATTCGGCCGACATTGCGGTTATCCTCACCGGCCTGGTTGGCGCATCCGTAAATCAGGTCGTCCAGCGCCGCCCAATCGACATCCGGATTGCGGGCCATCAGCGCGCTAATCGGCGCGGCGGCCAAATCATCCGCCCGCACGGCGGACAGCGCGCCGCCATAGCGGCCAATCGGGGTTCTCACCGCGTCGCAGATAAAGGCGTCAGCCATTTGTCATCCTCCAAGCCCGGTGAGCGCCGCGTGTTTTTCCGAACCCGTCGAATCAGGGTCGTTTGGCGTCTCACTCGATTATTTGTCACAAAAATCGTAATTTCAACGATTTTATGTGATGTAATTTTTACGCGTCTTTACAGAGACTTGATGCCTCCGATGAACAGCTTCGTCGTTAGGTCCGCATAGTCGCTGCGGCTCATCGGGCCGTTGGGGCGGAACCACATATACGCCCAGTTGACGATCCCGAAGAGCGACATTGTCGTCGGCGCCAGCCTCGGATCGCCGCCGCCGAGCGCAGGGTTTACGGCCGCAATCGCGTCGGAAAATTTGCGGACGATCGCGCGTTCGACATCGCGGATAGTTTCGGCTCGATCCGCCGGCAGCTTTGGCAGCGCCTCAATTTGGATCTTATGCTGATCGTCACCGTCAGAGTATTTGTTCAGCGTTGCTCCGATCAGCGCGCGTAGTCGCTGTTCCGGCGCGGCGCCGGGGTCGTCGACGGCCACAAGCGTGGTTAGAAGCTGGTCGAGGTGATCGTGAATGATGTCGTAGATCAGCTCTTCTTTGCTTTCATAATAGTGATACAGCAGCGCCTTCGAGACTTTGCAGGCCGCCGCGATCTGGCTCATCGATGTTCGATCCACGCCGCCTTTGGCGAAGGCGCGCGCGGAGGCGCGCAGTATCGCCGCGCGCTTCTCATCATAGTCGCGCGCACGCGTCCGAGCCATTCATACTACCCTTCTTCCGACGCCTCGCCGACCAGCCGCCCGGCGATGGTGCGCGAATGGCCGCGAAACTCGGCGATCGTTTCGCCCGCGTCATTCGTTACGCGCACATCGTAAATCCCGCTGCGGCCGGAACGGCTTACTTCCTGTGCTGTCGCGGTCAAGCGGTCGCCAAGCCGGGCCGGAGCGACATAGGTGATTGAGCAATGTTGGGCGACGGTGTTCTGGTTGTAGCTGTTGCACGCATAGGCGAATGCGCTGTCGGCGAGCGCGAAGATATAGCCGCCATGTCCGATCGCATGACCGTTCACCATGGCGTCCGTCAACGGCATCGAGAGGGTCGCCTTTCCCGGCGCGACGGCGTCGATCCGCACGCCGAGCTTCTGGCACGCCTGATCGTTGGCCCACATCGCGGCGGCGCAGGCTTCGGCGAGCGCCTGCGGCTGTGTCGGCGCGGCGCTCATCGGACGCCTTTAAAGTTCGGCGCGCGCTTGGCCAGGAACGCCGCGACTCCCTCAGCGTAATCCGGCGTCCGTCCCGCCTCGCGCTGCAGATCGCGCTCCAGGTCCAGATGCGCGTCCAGCGGCTGGCTCGCGGCGGCTTGAATGGCGCGCTTGGTCAAGCCCAACCCGACCGTCGGCCCGCTGGCGAAGGATGCAGCCAGGCGCGTTGCCTCTTCAATCAGCTGGTCATCGGGCACGGCCTTCCAGATCAGCCCCCATGCGGCGGCGGTGGGCGCGTCCAGCGGCGCGGCGGTCAGGGCCAGAGCTTTGGCGCGCGCTTCGCCGATCAGGGTTGGCAGCAGCCAGGATCCGCCAGAATCCGGTATGAGCCCAATCTTCGCGAAGGCCTGGATGAAGCGCGCGGATTCCGCCGCAAGAACGATATCGCAGCCCAGCGCCAGGTTTGCGCCGGCGCCGGCGGCGACGCCGTTTACGGCGCAAATGATCGGCTTTTCCAACGCGCGCATCCGGCGGACAATGGGATTGTACGTGCCTTCAATCGTTTTGCCGAGATCCGGCGGGCCATCCATTTTCGCTGGATCACGGTCGCCCAGATCTTGTCCGGCGCAAAAGGCGCGCCCGGCGCCGGTGATCAGCAGGGCGCGAATTTCGGCGTTCTGCGCGCAGTGATCGAGCTCAGCGGACAGCTGTTCGCCCATCACAGCGTTGAAGGAATTCAACTTATCCGGCCGATTGAACGTGATCTTGCGCACGCCTTCTTCGGTGACGGCAAGAAGCGGGTTCTCCGACATGTGGCCTCCCTGATGCAACGACCTGTTTTTTCTTAATGGCGGGCCGCGTGCGTCAGCGGTTGAATACTCACCCCGCCGCGCTGCTTCTCTATGCGTTGCATAATCCGACCAGTCGGTCAATTTTATCGCAGGCTTGTTGGCGTGTTTATTCCGGGCCGCCCCGGTCCGCCTCGAGCAACGAGGCCGCCGACTGATCCGCTCCGGCGGAGAAAAATGGCCGCGCCTGCGCTAGATCAAAGACCGTTCGTCCGCTGTCCACCACACTATCATCGGAGTAATGCGCGCTCGGCCCATTGCAGGCCGGAACGCGTGAGATAAGCATCGATGACCTGAGGACGCCGCCATGTATGGACTCTTTGCGCCCCAAACTCAGCCGCGGATCGTCTGCGGCGATCAGTGCCTAGGTTGCAAAAATTGCTCGAAGCCCTGCCGCACAATCGTAGAGTATTTCATGGCGGCGCAGAAAGGCGCGCCGATCTCCCCCGGCGCGGCCCCGTCCTCCTCAGCCGCATCCTAGAGCGACGCTTGAAATGACCGCCGAAGCGCAAAGCGTCGTGATCGTGGACCCTATACGCGATCTCGGCGACGGGTAGTCCGTGGTCGGAAGCCCGTTCCTTCGCGCGTCAATCGCTCGACAATCGCGCGCCGTAACGGGCGACAGGCCATCGTGCGAGGTCGGCGCGGGGACAGCGTCCTATTGACTTTTCTGTGCTTTAACTTGACTCGGGCGGCGTTTTCGCTCGTGAGCACAGGGGGACGCAATGGTGCGGCGGATCATCGGAGGGGGCGGCGCGCTGCTGGCGTTGGGGGCCGCTGTGGGGTTGGCGCTCGGTTTCGTCGGCCCGCTCATGCATAATTTCGACGCTTTTGCGCATTTGCGCGCGCAGTTCGCGCTTTTGTTGCTCGTTGCGGCGCTGACGATGGTGGTTGGCGGCCTACGTAACGCGGCGTTGGGCGCTCTGGCGGCAGGGGCGTTCGGATTGGCGATGTTGGGGCCGGTCTGGCGCGCGCCGTCGAAACTTCCGGAAAGCTGCGCGCACACAACTCTCACGGTCGTGACCGCCAATGTGCACTACGCCAACAAAGAAGCGCCCGCAGCGATTCGGGCGCTGCTGGCGACCAAGGCGGATGTGATTGCGGTGCAGGAATTGTCGGATTCCTTCTGGAAAGCCGCCGCGCCGCTTCTTGCGGCGTATCCGCACTTTGCGCTTGAAGCGGCGCCGAAGGATTTTCCGCGCGGCGCTGGGCTGTTCGCCAAGAAGCCGATCCGCGTGATCGCCGCGATCTGGGGCAAGGAGCCGGTTCTGGATCGCGCGCTGGCCGCCGTCACCGTGGCCGGGCGGGAAATCGGCGTGGCGTCATTCCATTTCGATCGGGCTTGGGTCGACCCGAAGGATGCGCAGCGGGTTCAGGTCGAGGGGTTCAGAGGCTTCCTCAAAGGGATGCCGGTCGAGCGCATTTTGCTCGGCGACTTTAACGCTGCGCCATGGAGCCATGTCGCCGCAGAAATTGAGCGCAAGGCTGGGGTGCGGATCGTGGGCGGCCTGCGCCGTACATGGCGCGGCGTGTATCCCAATCCAATCTTAGGTCCCGATGTTCCGGCTTTGATTGGCGCCCAGATCGACCATGTGTTCCTTTCGCCGGGCCTGGGCGTGCGGCGCATTGAGACCTTTGATTTGCCCGGATCGGTTCATTGGGGCGTGCGCGCGGTGATCCAGGTTCCAAGCCGCGCCGCCGGCTGCGCGTAAATCACAGGCGAAGGCGTATTGCGCCCCTCGGCGCGGCCCAGCTGGCGGCTGGGGCCGTTTACGCGACGCGCCGCCGCCGCCGTTTACTATTCCCATGACCAAAACATCCCCCAGCTGGGTGTCCCCCAGTGTAGGGGATAGTGAGCCAGATAAAAATCCCCCATCTTCCTACTCGTCAGCGGGCAATAACAAACAAAGCCCCTGAGCGTCACGAAGAAGAAAAGTCAAACGAGCCTAAAAATAGCTTAAAGACCAACGAAGGGGTGTATGATGTCTGTCTTTAAAGGTTCACTGTTCGGTCGAGTTCGCTCGATTTTTGTGAAAGCTGCAGCTGTAGCTGGTTTTGTTGGCGCCATGTTTGGCGCAGCGGGTGAAGCGTCCGCCCATGTCGGCCACGCGCCGGTGTTCGACGGCTACGTCAAAATTCACTCGCACTACGGCCATCCGCCACGCTACGGACTGCGTCTGACCCGCTGTCAGCGCTATATCCAAGGCCGGATCGCCTGGAACTACAGCGGTTCACGCCGCTGGAACGTCGCCAACCTGCGTCGTCTGTGTGGAAGCGTCCGGAATGGCCGCTACTATCGCGGTCCGGGCCTGTGTTTCCGCAAGGTGATGTTTGGCCGGGTCGATTGGGTCGCCGGGCCTGGCTACAGCACCCGGTGGAACTGGCGGAACGCCGTCCGGCTCTGCGCCGGCGCACGTCGCCCACATGCTCGCGTTCGCTGCTTCAAGCGTCAGATCCGCTACGGCATGCCGTGGCAGCGCGCGATCCGGGTTTGCCGTCGCCGGTACTAATCCGCGGATCGCTTGAGATCTGAGCCGAGAACCGCGCGTCCATCATCATGGTGGGCGCGCTTTTCTTATGCGCGTCAGACGCGCGCCGGCGGCGCGGCTTCATCGCATATCCAGACTTGCCCCCTATCCTAACGCCCGATCCGAAGCCGCCGACGCGGCGGCGCTGTTGCGCCCCGGCCGCAAATGCTGACCGTGAGCGCTTCACGCGAGATCCATGCGCCGCGATTACCTTACTGACACCGTAAGGCTAAGCTACGCAGAGGCGAGGGAACCGGGAGACACAAATGGCGGACCGCATCACCAACGCGCTCGGATATGTTTTCGGCCGCAATATTCTAATCGGCGTTGCGGCGATCATGCTGCTGCTTATTTCCGGCTACGCGACGTGGCACGGGATGAGTGATTTTATTCTTGGTTTCCAAACCCAAGGCCAAATAGGGGCGCCGTCTCAGCGCGGCATCGCCGGTCTGTCAGTGACAACCGAAGCGCTGATCATCGCGATCGTCGTGGCCTTGACCTTTCTTATGTGGCTGTCCTTGCGGGAAACGTTTGGCGCCCGCCGCCCGCTGCGCGATCGTCTGGTGTCGTTGCCGCTCTACCTCTTCCTCGCGCTGTGGTCGGTTGGTTTCGGCTACGGCTTCTGGTGGAGCCTGATCGCCGGCCCATCTGCGACGCAAGAAGGCTTGCGCACGCAGGTTGAGGAGGCGCGAACAGTCGCGAAAAAAGTTGAGGCGCGGCTGAAAGCGGTCAGCGGCAGCCTCATCTTCGCCGTCGACATCTCAAACCGTCGGATGGCGCAGGAGGAAACCAGCGGCGGCAGCTGCGGCGTGCCGTCAGGAACCGGCCGCGGCCCGCTCTATCGCGCGCGGAGCGCGGTGCGCGACTCGGTCTCGGCGCTGCAAGCTGGCATCGAACGGACATGGCTGACGCCCGTGCGCGGCAATGTTGAGAGGCTCGAAAAAGAGGCGGCGGCGTTGGTGGATGGGCTGAAGGGCGCCACGGTCGCTGAGCGCAGCGCGACCTTCCGTAAATCCGCAACTGAAATTCGTCGCAACATCAGCGAGATCGCCACAACGTCAAATGAGCAGGGCCGTTCCTACGCCGCCCGCCTGCGGCAACTGGCGAAAGATCTTGAGATCAAGCCGGGACAGCCAGGCTTTACCTGCTTCGACGCGGCGTTGGCCGAAGCGCTGCGCAGCGCCGCGGACCAGGCGCAGGAGCAGATCTCCTTCAGCCTGCCGCCGGCGGAGTTCAATGAAGGCGCAGCGGGCGTGGCGAAAGCGGTTCTGGCGCTCTGGGATAACCTTGGCCGCTACTTCTTTGCGATCTTCGACTATTGGTCGCAGGACGATAAGAAGACCGCCGACGCGAAGGTGGCGGAAACGGAGGGCGGGGATCCGATCACCGGACGCGATCTTATCGCGCTGCTCGCGGCGCTCGGCATCGATCTTGGCCTGTTCGCGCTGACCGTGATGAACCCGCCGGCGGCGCCTGCGCTGCGGCCGGATACGGCGGCGGAGTTGCGGATGGCGATCGCCGATTTGCGGAAGCGCGCGAATGTGGATGATGAGTGGATCAAATCGCACTTCGTTTTCCATGTCGCCCGCAACTACCTGGTGGTGCCCAACGTCTATAGTTGCTTAGGACGAGATATCGTTGAGAAGGCCCACGCGAAAGAGATCCTGGAGTGGGCGGAGAGCGACGCAGATCCCGGCGACGAGGCGGCGGTGACAAAGGCGCGTCAGAAACTGCTCGAGGATATCCACGAGGATGAAGGGCTGAAGGGGCGGGCGCTGAATACGTTCGTTGCGAAACTGCATGACCTCAAACTGATCCGCGCCCCAGGCTCACTCGCAATGTGGATGGCGCGGCGCGAGGAGCGGCGTTGGAGCCGCTCCAACGTAGAGGACAAGGTGCGCAACCACGCGCTGCTGTCCAAGGCGCGCCATCAGCTGAAACATATGAGATGGAGCCAGCAGGCGCGCAAAGACCTCGAGGTCTATGAGCTGATCGATATTGAGGGCTTCATTCCGTTCATGAAGGCGTTTCAGCCGAGCGAAGGTCCAAAGGAAAGCAGCGCTAAAGTCTAGGCCTTCGGGCTAGGCTGCCGCCTCGTAAATCCGGCTGTCGAAGTCCATTTTCGGGGCTTGTTTGAACAGGAAGCAGCGCGTGGTCGGTGCGCCCCACCGTCAAGCGCTGCTGACGCCGCCGGATTTATGCGTTGGCGGCCTTAGAGGGCGTCGCCGGCATCGTCCAGGTCGCCGGCGACGCCCTCCGTCGGCGCCAAGTGAATGCCGCTTGGCTCGGCCGTTGGCGCGCCGCGCTCCCGGTAAGGAGTTCGTTCGTAGCGGTGGCGGTAGCATTTTGAGAAATGCGACGGCGAGGTGAAGCCGCAGGCCAGCGCAACATTGATAACCGACATATCGGTTTGCAGCAGCAGTTGCCGTGCGCGCTGTAGCCGGATCTCCATGTAATATCGCTTCGGCGAGCGATTGAGATAGCGGCGAAAAAGCCGCTCAAGCTGCCGCGTCGACATGCCAGCTTCTTTGGCGAGCGTCGCCGGGCTTACCGGCTCCTCGAGATTGCGCTCCATCGTTTGCAGGATCGCCGTGAGTTTGGGATGGCGCACCCCGATGCGCGCCGGCATCGACGCGCGCTGTTCTTCGCGGCCGCCGCGCACAGGCGCATGGATCAGCAGATCGGCGACGTCGCCGGCAACTTCTTCGCCGCAGACTTCCGCAACAATCCTCAACATCATGTCTGACGCCGCGACGCCGCCGGCGCATGTGTAGCGACCGCGATCGATTTCATAAATATGGTTGGTGACGTCAAGCTCGGGGAAATCCTCCGCCATAGAGGGCTGGTTTTCCCAGTGGATGGTGCAGCGCCGCCCCTCGAGCAGCCCCGCTCTAGCCAGAAGATAGGCCCCGGTACAGATGCCGCCGAGCGCCGCGCCGCGCCGCGCCTGCCGGCGCAACCAATCCAGCGCTGGTTTAGAGGCGGCTCTTTGGACATCGACGCCGCCGACGACCATTATGATCGCGTTGCGCTCCACATCTTTCAACGCGCAGTCGGCGCCAACAAGAACCCCATTTGAACATGGAACCGGTCGGCCGTCGTCGCTTGCGATCGTCCAGGAGAACTGATCCCGTTGGGCGATGCGGTTGGCCACCCGCAGCGGTTCGATCGCCGCTGCGAATGCGATCATCGACGCGCCTTTGACGATATAAAAAATGAAGGGGACAGTCTGACCGCGCTCGAGCGGCATGCATTCCTCATAGTCGGCTATGCGGTCAAAAAAAGCGGCCGCCTGTGTCGCAGCCTAGAGAGCGCTCCGCGGCGTCTCAAGCTTTCTGACGCCGGCTGGCCTGAGATCATGAGCGGCAAAAAAAGTCAGCTGCGGCGCGGGTGTTATCTTGACACCTTTGGGGTGTTAATCTACTCCCTCTGTCAACGCCGCAGCGCACTGCTTCGGCGCAGCGCGTTTGGACTGGGCCGGTTGTTGGCCGAGGGCGCGCGACGAGGCTGTCGACAGAGGGAGGTCGACATGATGGAGATGCAGAATGGGCTGAAACGTTTTGAACTGATGGGAGATCTGTCTCGGTTCGATGATTGGATGGCGCGCAACGGCAATCCGGACTTTCATCAAGCGGTGATCAATGAACTCACTTCGGAGCCGCGGCTGAATACGCAGCCCTATCCGGATGTCGATCTTTTTCGGTCCAAAACCGTGAAAAGCCTAACCCACGGCGGCCGTTGTTTCGTCATATGCTTCGTTATCGACGATGCGTACGACAAGGTGACGATCGTTTACGCGCGGAGCTACTCGTCGAGCGACAAGGCTCTGAAACATTTCACGAGCGCGTCTCTGCGTGGGTTCGCGGAACGCCTCGTCGAAACTGTCTTATCAACCCCGTTCATCTAGCGGGCTCGGGCGCGGGACGATTTCGTCTCGCGCCTTTCTACTTTCTACAGATCTGGGCGCCAAGCGACACGCCCATCGGGGCCGGCCGTCCCCAAGCCAACGGCTTGCGCTGCGAAAGGATTGAACATGAAAGCGTTGAAGTCAGAACCGTCCAGCCCTCACATCGATGATAACGACCCATCGGATATGGAGGCTCTCACAGAGCTGACCCATGGTTTGTTAGTGGCGACTGCGGAGGCGAAACGCCGCCGAGGGGGCGCTGGGGGGCTTGCGCTGCCGGTCGGGTTTGGCCGACGGCTGCAGGAACTGAGAAAACGCTTACGGCTGACGCGGTCGCAATTCAGCGCGCTGTACGGTCTGCCGGAAGAGACTGTAAAAACCTGGGAAACAAAGCGACGCAGTGAGCCGGCGCCGAGCATCGCGGCCGAACTCATGCTCCGAGTGATTGACAGCGACCCGCGCGGCGCCAGCGATATGGTCTGGTCTGTCACCGAGATCAGATGTCCGAGCCCGGCGACGGGCGAGAAAGCGGACGCTTAAACGCCAGCACATGTAAGCGCGAGCAGATATAAGCGCGAGCAATTGGCGAGACCTTATTCGGCGGCGCATTATGCTGTGCGATGGGCGAGGAGGGCGTGGGACGGGAGTGCGCGCAGCTCTTTTCGCGGCGGAGCGTCAAAAAAACACCGCGACAACTCGCAGAGCGGTTTGCGCTCGCCGCGCCAAGCCCCTAAACCCCAACCGCAGGCGCACCAATAGCGCTGCTCAGGGGAATGATATGACGAACAGCCTTCTCGCCGACGCGTCAGATGCGGCGCAGGCCGCCGACACTGTGAAAGCCGCTGCGATCGCCGCCGCCACCGAACAAGCGCCCGCCGAGGGCTGGTCGGCGTCGAGCTGGCGCGCAAAGCCTGCGAAGCAGATCCCGGATTATCCGGACGCCGCCGCGTTGGCGGCTGCGACGACGCGTTTGGGCGCGATGCCGCCGCTGGTGTTCGCCGGCGAGGCGTTGGATCTGCGCGGACGCTTGGCCCAGGTTGCGAATGGCGACGCGTTTCTCCTGCAAGGCGGCGATTGCGCTGAGAGCTTTGCGGATTTCACCGCAAACGCGATCCGGGACACTTTCCGTGTGCTGCTGCAAATGGCTGTTGTCCTGACCTACGGCGCAAAACGGCCGGTCGTGAAAATCGGCCGGATCGCCGGCCAGTTCGCGAAGCCGCGCTCAAGTCCGACCGAAACCATCGATGGGCTGGAGCTGCCAATCTATCGTGGCGACATCATCAACGGCGTCGATTTCACGGAAGAAGCGCGCATTCCGAACCCGCAGCGCATGATTGACGCGTATCTGCAGTCGGCAACGTCGCTTAACCTGCTGCGCGCCTTCTCCGGCGGCGGTTACGCCGACATGCATCGGGTCGCCGATTGGAACCTTGGTTTTGTCGACGGGTCGGCCGAGGCGAAAAAATATCGGGAAGTGGCGGAGCGCATCGCTGACGCGCTGGACTTCATGGAAGCCTGCGGCGTGACGCCAAATAACACCGCCTCAATGCGGGCGGTTGATTTCTTCACCAGCCACGAAGCGTTGCTGCTGGAGTATGAAGAAGCGCTCACCCGAACCGATTCGATCACGGGGCTGCCGCTGGCCGGCTCAGGCCACATGATCTGGATCGGCGATCGCACCCGTCAGCCGGATGGCGCGCATCTCGAATATTGCCGCGGCGTCCTGAACCCGCTTGGTTTGAAATGCGGCCCTTCGCTTGAGCCGGATGAATTGCTGACGCTGATCGACACGCTGAACCCGGCGAACGCCGCCGGCCGTCTGGTTCTGATCTGCCGCTTCGGCGCTGGCAAAGTCGCGGATCATCTGCCGAAACTCGTGCGCAAGGTGAAGGAGGCCGGTCGCACGGTTGTCTGGTGCTGTGATCCGATGCACGGCAACACTGAAAAATCGACGTCGGGCTTCAAAACCCGGCAGTTCGACAATGTGCTGTCGGAAGTGCGCGACTTCTTCAACATCTGCCGGGCTGAGGGCGTCTATCCTGGCGGCGTGCATTTTGAGATGACAGGGTTGGACGTGACGGAGTGTCTGGGCGGCGTCAGCGGCGTTCTGCCCGAAGATCTGTCGAAGCGCTATCACACTGTGTGCGACCCGCGGCTGAATGCGAGCCAGGCGCTGGAGCTGGCGTTCCTGGTTGCGGAAGAGCTGGTCGCCTCGGCGCCGTCGCGCCGCCGCGCCGTACGATGAGCGCGATTGTTCTAACCGCCGCGGCCGGGGTGTCGGACGAGGCGGCGAAGCTGGCGGCTGACGCCGCCGGCGGCGAGCCTTGGCGGCGGCTTGGGCCCTGCGGCGTTGCGATTCCGGCGCTGGCGGCTGCGTTGCCGCCGGCCCAATCTGCGCTGAGCGCCGCGGAAATCGATGTGAACTGGGTCGCCGAGTTGCGCCCGCGCAAGCTCTTTCTCGCCGATATGGACAGCACGATCGTCACGGTCGAGTGCATTGACGAGCTGGCCGCCGAGGCCGGAGTCGGCGCGCGCGTGGCGGCGATCACCGAACAAGCGATGCGGGGAGAGCTTGATTTCGAGGGCGCGCTGCGCGCGCGGGTCGCCTTGCTCGAAGGGCTGTCGGTGGATGTCGCGCAGCGGGTTGCGGAAACTCGGGTGCCGCTCTCGCCCGGGGCGGAGACCTTGGTCCGGACGATGAACAAGCTTGGCGCTTTGACGGCGCTCGTTTCGGGCGGGTTCACCTTCTTCACCTCGCGCGTGGCGGCGCGGGTTGGGTTTCAGCATCATCGCGCGAACCAACTCGAGTCAGCGAACGGCGCGATGACCGGCCGCGTTCTGGAGCCTATTCTTGGGCGGGACGCAAAGCGCGTTGCGCTCGAGGAATACGCCGCGGAGCTTAGCGTTGCGCCGTCGGAGGCGATCGTCGTTGGCGATGGCGCTAATGATCTGGCGATGGTTCAGGCGGCGGGAATTGGCGTTGCCTATCGCGCGAAGCCCGCCTTGGCGGAGGCGGCCGATGTGCGTCTGGCGCATTCAGATCTGACGGCGTTGTTGCATTTGCAGGGCGTGCCCGCGGATCAGTTCGCAATCGCGTGAGCCAAGCGCGTTGCGGGTGGCGGCGTGAACACATTTTGGCTATCGGCCGCATTTGACCGCTGATTCTGCGGTAGCGTCTGCGTCACACACATTTTCTGTGAGGACGCATTGATGCTGTATCACCGACGCCCGAGCTGGCGCTTGCCGGAGAGTGCGGCGACGCCAGAACATATGTTTTGGAATCGCCGCGCCTTTTTGACCGGCGCTGCCGGTATTGCCGGCGCGACGATCGCCTCGCCATTCGCAGCCACCGCGCAGGAGGCGGCAAAGAGCGCCTATGTTCCCGGCGCCCCTTTCGCCCCGAAGCCGGCGCTGAACCCCGCCTACGCGGATGCGGGCCGCGCTGTGACCGACGAGGGGGTGAGCTCCACGTACAATAACTTCTACGAGTTCGCCTCGCACAAGCGCATCTATCGCGCAGCGCAGCGCCTCGATACCTCCGGCTGGAAGATTGAAATCGACGGGAAGGTGGAAAAGCCGTTTGAGATCGGGTTTGAGGACCTGATGTCGAAGGTGTCGCTTGAAGAGCGCGTGATCCGCCATCGGTGCGTCGAGGCGTGGTCGATGGTGACGCCTTGGATCGGGTTCAAGCTGTCGGACCTCGTCGCGCTCGCCAAGCCGCTTTCATCGGCGAAGTATGTGCAGTTCAAGACCTTCTTCAATCCAAAGGTCGCGCCGGGGCAGCGTGAGCCTTGGTACAGCTGGCCCTATACGGAAGGGATGACGATCGAAGAGGCGGCAAACGAGCTGTCGTTCATGGTCGTGGGCGCATATGGCAAGGTGCTGCCCAAGCAGTTTGGCGCCCCTGTCCGGCTGCATTTGCCATGGAAGTACGGCTTCAAGTCGATCAAATCGATTGTGAAAATCAGCTTCGTTGAAAAGCAGCCGGTAAGCTTCTGGGAGCGGGCGCAAGCGCGGGAGTATGGCTTCTGGGCGAACGTGAACCCTAAGGTTTCTCACCCGCGCTGGAGCCAGGCGACCGAGGAGGTGCTCGGCGGCGGCGGTAAGCGCATCCCGACGCAGCTCTTCAACGGCTATGCCGAGCAGGTTGCGCATCTCTATAGCGGGATGGAGGCGAAGGTCGGGGACCGGCTCTGGCGCTGATCTGCCGAAAAACTTCGCGATCTAAAAAAAAAGCCGGGCACAAGGCCCGGCAAGTCAGACAGGGAGGAAATGACAACGGCTCGCGACGTCGGAGACGGCGGTCAAGCGCCGGTGTCCCCATCTTTGTGACACAAGGCGCCGCGTGCGCACAATGCTTTTTTTGCAGTGCGAAAATTCGCCACATTTCAGGCTGGTTGTGCGATTGCCTGGAAAAATTATTAAAAATCAAAGTGTTATGGCTTTTCGCTGCGTTCGCCGTCTTCCCGCATAAGAGCCGCGCATGGCGGATATGCTTGAGCCGCATGGCAGTAACGCAACTGCGATCCCTAAGCGTCGACTATGCCAATCCCGACTGTCGCACTATCGGAGCGGACAAAGCGCTCCGATTTAGAATAAGTTGATATTGAAAGGGAATTGAATACTCGCGCGACGCGGCGCATGCGCTGACAATTTCTACCGGTCCGCGTGGGCCCCAAAGCAGCGCGCGAATGCTGCGCTGCGGCGGGCTGCGGGTCAGGCAGCCTCCGCTTCGAAAGCCGCGATTTCTTCGAGCATAAATTCACGGAACAACGATATTCGCCGCGAGCCGCGCAGCTCGTCCGGGTACACGAGGTAGACCGTGTAGTGCGGGCTCTCCAAATCAGTCGAGACTTGAACGAGGCCGCCAGCGTCTTGAACCATGTAGGTCGGCAAGGCTGCAACACCGAGCGAGTTGCGAGCCGCCTGCAGCACGCCGTAATAGTTGTTCACGGTAATGACGCCCCGCTGGGTCGGCAGGCGCGAATACACCCACTCCATCTCAGTGACTGGTTGCGGGGCGCGTGGGGAGTAGGTGATGAGCCGATGCGCTGGCAATTCGGCCGCGCTTTTCGGCGCGCCATGACGCTCGATATAGGCTTCGCTGGCGTAGAGGCGGATAGAGACATCCATCAATGGACGCCGAATAACCTCGGACTGGTTCGGCTCGCGCATGCGGATCGCGACATCCGCCTCACGCATTGGCAGATCGAGCACTCGATCCTCCAGCACGATGTCCACATTGAGCTCAGGCGCTTTGTCCAGGAAGCGATGTAATCTCGGCGCAAGCCACAATGTTCCGAAGCCAACTGTGGTTGTGATTCTCAGCTCACCGCTCATTTCGTCGCGCGCATCGCGCATCCGGGCGCATGCGGCGGTGACTTCGCTGCTGATGATCTTGGTCGCATCATAGAGATGCTCGCCTTCGGCGGTTAGAATCAGCCCGCGCGGGTGACGGTGAAACAGCGGCGCGTCGACATCATCTTCAAGCGCGCGGATCTGACGGCTGACAGCCGATTGGCTCAACCGTAGCGCTTCGCCAGCATGAGTCAGACTGCCGGCTTCGGCGACCGCGTGAAAGACGCGCAGCTTATCCCAATCCATCTCACCGCTCCTTTCGCGAACCCCTCCATGGTTCGCACCTTGCCGCCAATTGCGCGTCTATGCTGCAGCGCAATATGGGGTGCGGTCAAGCTGTCCGCTAGCCCCAGGATCAGTCAAGGTGAAAAATATTAAATTTCAGACAGCGATTGGTCGCCACGCAACAAAGATGTCTAGAGCGATTTGAAGTTAGATGGACCCATCTAACGGCTCGCAAATCGCGACTAACAGAGACTTAGAGCTTGTTGATGGTTCCGTGAAACATCAGCAAGCTCTAGAGAAATATGGCGGGCGTGCAGTCGGTTAAAATAAACCATGACCAGTATTTGTTAAGCATCAGAACCAGCTGCCAACGTAGTCGCCTACCGCTCCTAGATATTCGCCCTCGTCGAATTTGCAGTCGGCGCGATCAGAACGGGCGTCGGCGTTGTCGGGTTTCAGCGATAAGCCAGCGTCATATTCTTTAATGGCTTCAGCACATCGTTTCAGCCGGCGCAGCAAATCCGCGCGCGCAAAGCGTAAATCGGCGTCCTGTGGGCGCACAGCCACCGCATGGCTCAGGTCATCCAGCGCGCCTTTCAAATCGCCGCGCAAGATTCGCACCGACGCGCGTTCCTTTAAGGTTTCTGGCGAGCGTTTGGAATGCTCGACCGCCATGTCATAGGCGGCGCCGGCTTGCTCGAGCGCCCATTTGCCGTCGACCTGCATGCGGGGCAGCTTCGCCGGGTCCATATGCGCGATCATGATCCACATTTGCCCGGCAAGGCTGGTGATCTTCGCCAGCGGCGCGCCGAGCGCGTTGGCGCGGTTGAGGGCGCTGCGCGCGCGGCCAGGTTTCGACAGCGCGATGTAGGCTTCGGCCTCAAGCAGAGGGCCAGCTGGGCTGCGCGGCGCATGCAGGCGCAAGCTGTGCGCCAGGCTCAGCGCGTCGCTGTGGCGCCCAACGCGCATCAGCGCGATGCTTGCGAGTTTGAGCGCCTCAACATTCCGCGGCGCTCGTTTCAGCATATCCTCCAACTCGCGCAGTGCTTCGCGCGGCTTATCGAGCGCAAGCAGGGTCGCGGCGCGGGCAAGCTGCGCCTCACCGCCGGGGACGGCCAGCCCCTCCGCTGTACGCGCAGCCTTCATCGCCACGTCGCGCAAACCGGCGACGATTGCGGCGCGCGCCAGCGCATATTGAATTTCAGGATCGTCGGGCTTTAAGCTTGCCGCCTTGGTTAGATCCTCAAGCGCGCCCGCCGCATCCTTCAGCCGCGCCCGCGCCAGAGCGCGATTGTAGAATGCTTCCGCGGCGGTCGGGTTGAGGCTGATCGCCAAATCCAGATCCGCGACCGCGCCTGCGTAGTCCTCATTGACGATTTTGGCGCGTGCGCGCAGTTGCAGCGCCGCTGAACCGAGGCGCCGGTTATCGCCAACAATCGCGACCAGCCGATTTAAAATCTCTTCGGCGGTGGTTGTTTGCCCTTGCGCGATCAGCGCGAGCGCGGCGCCATAGAGGGCGGCGGGGTTCTCAGGCTCACGATCCAGCGCAACGCGGAAATCTTCCAGCGCGGCGGCGACAGCGCCGCTGCGGAGCAGGATCCGCCCACGATCGATTGCGACGCGCGGAGATTTGCCGCCGAGGATCTCAAAAGCGCGGTTGTAATCCTCAAGCGCGAGCAGCGGCCGTCCGAGTTTCTCGCGCGTCCAGGCCCGGTAGTATGCGGCGTACCCGTCTGAGGGATTGAGCTTCAGCGCCTGGCCATAGGCGGCGTCGGCGGCGCGATACCGCCCAAGCGCGTAATAGCTGTTGCCGAGCGCCCGGTGGACCGAGGGATGCGGCGTTGGGGCTTTGGCCGCGGTTAGATAGGCTTCGAGCGCTTTTTTCAGCTGGCCGCGCGCGTAGAACACGTCTCCCAGCCGCTGATGCGCGACAGACAGCTTCAAACCGCCTTTGATCGCCGCGCGGATATCCGCTTCGGCCCGCTCGAATTGGCCGCGATGGTAGTTGGCGACGCCGCGATAGAAGAGAATCGGGGCGTCCTTGGCTTTCTTCGCCAGCAGCCCGTCATAGATCGCAATGGCTTCGTCGATTCGGCCAATCAGATCGAGCGCCTGAGCGCGCCCAAGGATAGCTTGGCGTTCGGTCGGATCCTGAGCTAGGGCCGCCTCGAAGGCCTCCAGAGCTTCCTGCGCTCGACCGTCTTCCAGCGCGGTGCGGCCGCGGGCGAGCAGGTCCCCTTCGGAATCCTCCGCAGCACGGGCGATGCTCGACTGCGCATACGCCTGTAGCGATGGATCGGGCGCTGCGGCGAAGGTTGCTGCAAGCGCGATCGTAAGCGCCGCGTCGCTACAAATAGAGATCGCGCGCCGGGTCTTCGCACTCCAAGCGCCGCTGCGCTTCGACGCCTTGCCGAATCTGTCCGCCAACATCGCCTCTCGCTCGCCCATTTCAGCGTCGCCGCCGTTACACGGAGGCGGTGAGACGCCAGTCTCTCGCCCCCACGCTATCTATTAACGCCTTCGTCAATTGTGAACAACGCAGCGTATGCGGCGTTGTTCATGCGAATTCGGCGCCAGGTTGAGGCGGGGTGGTCTAATGTGACGATGTGGAGAAAATGCGCTCGATTGCGGCGATACAGTGGTCCGGATCTGTATGATGAATCATATGGCCCCGCCCGCGCAGTACGGAGAGTCGCGCGTTCGGCAGCATCTTTTCCGCCGCTCGGCCTTGTTCATTGACGCAGAGGATTTCGTCGCGATCTCCGTAAATCAACTCGACCGGTCGTTCGAAGCGATCATAGCGCGGGGTCATCAGCGCCAGCGCGCCGTTGATGGTCGTGAGATCCGAGAGCGTTGCGGCGATTGATCCGTTATGCGCTTGGGCGATATGGGCGAGGTAGCCCCGCGGCGCGCGCGCCGGCGCGAAGGCGACTTCAAATGTGTGTTCAAGCGCTTTGCGGCGGCCGCCGGCGGCCAGAGCCGTGAGCGCCCGCTCCCGCATTTGGGCGCCATTGCGCAATGTGCTGGCGAAGCTCCAGGGCGCAACTGCGCCGGCGAGGCTGACAACGCCGACAACGCTTTGCGGGGCCTCGAGCCCCCACGCCATGGCGACCGCGCCGCCCCAGCTATGTCCAACGATTGTCGCTTGGCGCACTCCGAACGCCGCCGCAGCATGTCTGAGCAGACGCGCTTGCACGTTTGGCAGTGCGGAAGCGAAGCCGCCAGGACGCTCCGAGCGGCCAAATCCAGGACGATCGAAGATGAGCACGCGTCGGCGCGGGTCCAGCCGGTTCAAAAAGTCAAACGTCCAGTCGCGGTGATCCAGGCCGGCGCCATGGATCAGTATAATTGCGGGCGCGGCGGCGGCGGCGCATTTTCGGGCGCGGGCCGGACGTTCAAGCGCGTGGACCAGGCAGCCGTCAATGCGGGTTTCCAGTCGGCGAAGACGAGGGGTTGCGCGCTTCGTTGCGTGGGCGACGCGTGGAGAGCGCCGAGGCGCGCGCAGCAAAGCGGCGCTTTCATGCGCGATCTGACGCCGCACCAGCATCGCCGACGCATTCCCCGCCCCACGGTTGAGGCGAGCTTGTCGCTCCTCGATGATCGAAATCCCCTGATCGAGGCGTTTCTGGATCATCTCAAACTCCTTCATCGCGCCTGGGCTCTATGCGTTTCACGCTATCGCCCGCCGCACCTGCGCAAAACTGCGCGCTGCTCGAGCCCTCGCCGAAGCGACGGCTTTTCGCATGGGACGCGCACGCCGAGGAGGCGCATGCGCCTCGCCGACGCCGGCGCGCCGCTCTCTCACTCCTTGCTGCGCTGGAAATCCGGCGAAGCAGAGGCGCATAGTTGGAGTTTTGTTCCGCGTTTCAATAGGGCTGCTGGCGGTCAGCCGCTATCCGTATTTTGCAATGCGAGGATTGCGGCGCGCCCGCGCCGCGAAATTTAACGGCCGAGAGTTTGCTGATTAAGCCGATAAATTGCGTCGAGAATCGGCTCAACGGCGACATGGTGCGGCATATGCCCAATTCCGTCCAGCATTATGAGGTCGGCTGACGGGCAGGTTTCCGCTAGGGGAAGCGCATGGACGGCGGCGGGAACAATTGTGTCCTCGGCGCCATGTACAATCGCAATCGGCGCCTTGATCCCGGCATAGCGCGCCGCTTGCGCACGGAGCAGCGGTTTGATTTTGCCTACATCTTCGCCATTAGCTCGAATCGTCGATCGCCGTAGCGCCAAGCCAACGCCCACAAATTCAGCATATCCCGGTGGCGGGGACTGGGGGGCGAAGATATTTTCGAGTGCTGGAATGGCGCGCTCTTCCGACATCGCCGCCGCTGCAATATGGGCCACAGCGGCGCCGAGATAGGGCGCGGAGAGAACGTCATACGCCACGCCGGCCGAGCCTGACCAGGCGTGGGTCAAGCCGCCAAGAAGCACGAGGCCGCGGACCATCTGCGGCGCCTCCAGCGCCCAGGCCAGCGTGCTCGCGGCGCCGAGCGAATGGCCCACCAGCAGCACGCGCCGAACGCCGCGCAACGCCACCGCAGCCTGCATCAGCCGCGCCTGGGCTTCGGGCTCATGCGCAGCGCCTGGTCCCCGCTCCGAATATCCGAAGCCTGGCCGATCAATCGCGATAAGGCGCCGCTGGCGACCGGCGGGATGCTCAGCAAGGCGCTCCATAAAGGAAAAGGCGAAGTCGCGGAGGTTGCCGCTGGCGCCATGGATAAGGACAATCGCGTCGTCAGAATCGGTCGGGCCGACATCGAACAGATGCATCCGCGTGGCGTCGCGCGCCGTGCGGACGGTCTCAAATTGTCCTATTGGCGGGTAGCGCGCCTCATAAACGCCGCGAGGGCCGGACCATTGCGCGTCATCGCTTGCGTTTTTGCGGCTTTCCGCCTCGAAAACCTCGCCAAACGATGTGCTCGGCCCTTTTTTCGTGCTCTTCATACCGCATCTTCACTTTCGCAGGCTAACGCGCCAAGGGGCCGGGCCGGCTTGGCCCGCTGTTTGAATATGGTTGATCGCGGCGCCTTTTGTTCAAGCGACGCTGATAAATTTTGGACAGATCAACCGCAACTGGCGTCGCGCGCGCGTTGCGTAAAGAAGCGATGGAGTAGGTCAATGGACGCATCAGATCCGAGCGGAGCGCAGTCTGCGGGCGCCGAGGCGGCGGCGTCTTCGCCATCGCCGATCGGTCTTCTTTCCGGTGCGACCGCGCCGCTTTGGGCCGCGATTTTACATGCGGAAAGTCTTCGCCGCGCCGGGGCCGCCGCGCCGCGCGGATATCTGGCGGGCGTCGCGGATGGCGCGTTCGCCCGGCTCGGCGCCGCCGCGTTCCGGGTTCGAGCTGGCTTGGCTGCGGCCGGCGTTGATTTTGAGCCGCTGGCGCAGGCTGAGATCGCCGCAGCCGCGCATGCCGGAGCGCAGAAAGCGGGCGATGACGTGTTCAGCGTTTTCTATGCGTCGGCCAGCGGGATGCTGCGCGGCGGCGCTGCGGCGTTGCGGCGCGCACGGCGCCATGGCGCCCCCGGCGGCGGGCTGGCGGTTGTTGCGGATGACGCCAGCGAAACGGCGGCGGAGGCGCTCCGGCTTGTTGGCGCGCCGATATTGCACCCCGCAACCCCGATTGAAGCCGCCGCGGCCTGCCTGGCTGGCTTTGCAAAGGCGCGCGAGACAAAGGATTGGGTGAGCGTCGCCCTGCCGTTGGAGCTGGCGGAGGCGACGACCCATCACGCCGCCGCCATCGCAACGCTCGCCTCTGAGGGCGCGGCGAGCTGGCCGCAGGATCAGCGCACCCATGGCCCTGCCGGCGCGCGGTTTGGACTGGTTGCGACCGGCGGCGGTTGGGCGGCGCTGGACCGCGCTTTGACTCTGCTTGGCCTGGATGAAGCTGCGCTGGCGGAATGTGGACTTGCGGTATATCGAATCTTCGCGACCGGGCCGATTGAGCCGGCGGGGCTGCGCGCTTTTGCGGACGGTATGGAAACCCTCTCCGTGGTCGAGACCTCCGATTCGCAAAACAGCCTCACAGTTGCGGTGCGCGCTGCGTTTTACGGCCGTGCGGACGCGCCGCATCTCGCGCCCCTTCGCGTTGAACCTGACGCGTTAGCGGCCGAAACGCTGGCGGTCGCGCTGGCGCGTCGCTTTGGCGCCATGCGTCCAGCGCTTGGCGACCATGGGGCGAGTCTCGTCGCCGCGCGGGACGCGGCCCTCGCCGCCCGTCCGCCGCGCGAGCGTCTCGTCCTTGGCGCGGATGCGGCGGAATGGATCGGCGCCGCGCGATTCGGCGCGGAAGATCGGCGGGTCGTCCCGCTTGACGGCGCGGCGCTCGAGCGGGGCGGGATTGCTGCGATCCAGGCCACAGTGCGCGCGGGCGCGCCGGCGACGTTCGTCGTCAAATGGGCTGAGCCGGCGCCGGAGGAGCGGGCGTTGCGCGAAGAGGACGCTGACGCGTTGGAGGCGCGCGATATCGCGGATCCGCGCTCGCCCACCGGTCTCGCAGCGCGGTTGCTTGCGCTCGGCGTCGAGGATGTCGCGCTTCTGTGCGATCCGGCGCGACCGATCGATCGGCGCCATTTGTCCTCGGCGGTGAAAGTGCGCCGGGGGGAGAGCGTCGAGGCTGTGGAGGCGGATCTGGCCCGGGCCGAAGGCGTTGCCGTGATCGTCGATCTGCGCGCCTATGATGGGCCCGAAGCGCTGCGGCGTTTCACCCTGGGGCCGGAGGCGAGCGCCACGGCGATCAACCCCTTTATTTGCGACGGTTGCGGCGATTGCGATCGGGCTGGCGGCGCCGCTACGCTGCGGACGATCGCCACTGAAACCGGCGAAGCGCGTCGTTTGGACTCTGCGTCATCGAAAATCGACGCGGCGCAGCTGCCCGGCGCCTGTCCCGCCTTTATCGGCGCCAGTGGGGCGCGTCGGAAAATGCGCGTAACGCCGAGCGCCCCTGCTGCGCCCGCGCCGCAAAGCGCGTTTGTGCAACGGCGCGCGCCCTGGACAATCGGGTTCGCTGGCGGGGCCGACGGCGCGCGTATGGCGCGTATCCTGGCCGCCGCCGCGCGGCGGGAGGGGCATTCGGTTGGCCTCTGGATCCCGTCAGCCAGTGCGGCGGATGGATTCTCTCTGTCCGCTCTGTGCCGGATCGCAACGGATAAAGGGCCGGGCGCTGGCGCGGGCGAGCATGCGTTGATGGGGCCGCCGGCCTTGGGAGAAATCGATTCGTTGGTGAGTTGCGCCGACGACGCCGCCATCATCCCGGAGTTGTTCCGAAGCCGCTTCAAAGCGAATGCGTTGAAGCATCTGCGGCCGCGTGAGTTGAGCGCGCGCTACTTTGGCGTTGAAGCGGGGGCGGGCTTGGTCGCGCTCGGGGCGGCTTTTCAGTCCGCCCAACTGCAGGTCAGTTTTGAGGCTCTTGTCGCATCGATCGAAGCGGAGGCGGGGCAGTCCGGGGAGGAGGCGCGGCGGGCCTTCGATCTCGGCCGCGCAGTGGTTGCCGATCCTGCGGCCGCAGCGGCGGCGGCGCCAGAACGCCCGCTCTCGCTCACGGCCTTTATCGAGCGCCGCGCGGCGCGACTGGTCGCGTATCAGGATTCTGCGCTTGCCGCGCGGTATCGGCGGGCGTTGGACGTGATCCACGGCGCAGAAAAAGCGGTCGCGCCGGGGGCGGAGGCTCTGACGCGGGCTGCGGCGGAGGGGTTCTTTACTTTGTTGAGCCGTCGGGACGTCTATGAGGTCGCCCGCCTGCTCAGTGAAACGACTGAAACGGCGGCGGAGGAGGCTTTTGAGGCTGCTGGCGACGCGGCGGCGCGTCCGGTCGTCTATTTAACTTCATCATTGCTTGCGGGGCGGGATGAGAGCGGCGCGCCGCGGAAGGCCGTTTTTGGTTCATGGATCATGCCATTCCTTCGGGTGCTGAAGCATGGTCGCGCGCTTCGCGGCGGCATGTTTGATCCGCTGGGCTGGACGGCGCTGCGCCGCCTTGAGCGCGCTCTGATTGAGCAGTTCGAGCGCGATGTGGTGACCGTCGCGCGCGGATTGAGTGCGCAGCGGATGCCGATCGCCATCGATTTGATGCGTTTGCCGTTGGAGATTCGCGGCTTCGGTCACGTCAAGGAGCGGGCCGCGGCCGCGGCGGCGGCGAAGCGGGCGGCGCTCTGGGCTGATTTCAAGGCGGCGCCAGGGCTGTAATTGCGCCTGTGTCGGGCTGACCGCTCCTTAACCCTGTTCGTCTAGCTTTAGATCATTCTTGCAATGATCCGAAAAGGCGGCGGCGATGGCGAAGCGCGGCAAATCCAATCAGGCGAACCCGGCGAAGGCGGCGCGCGCGCAAGCGGTGGAGGAGCAGCGCCGGGTTGAGGCGTTGTCGCGCCTGCATGAGGCGTTTACTTCCGCGCGCGATGCGGAGGATTGGCCGGCGGCGCTGAGCGCCGTTGAGAAGCTGCGGG
>JALEGB010000102.1 GCA_022760355.1 Neomegalonema sp. | reverse complement strand
GTCGCAATGCCTGAAAGGGGGTCCTTTTTGCGCGCCGATCCGGGGTCCCGTTTGTAGGCCGATTGACAGCTATTTCCACCTGGTCTTCACGCTGCCCCGGCCGATCGCCGACATCGCCTACCAGAACAAGCGCGTGATCTACGGGCTGTTGTTCAAGGCGTCGGCCGAAGCGACGCTGCGGCTCGCCGCCGATCCGAAGCGCCTCGGCGCGCGCGTCGCGATCACCTCGGTGCTGCACACATGGGGCTCGGCGATGACCCATCATCCGCATGTCCATATGATTGTCCCCGGCGGCGGCGTGGCGCTGGATGGTTCTCGTTGGATCGCCTCGAAGCCCAGCTACTTCTTGCCGGTGCGGGCGCTGTCGCGCCTGTTCCGACGCCTGATGCTGGAGATGCTGGCCGCTGCTCACGCCGAAGGGCGGCTGGCGTTCTTCGGCGCGCAGGCCGGTCTCGTGGACGCGGCCGCCTTCGCCCGCTTCCTCGCGCCGCTGCGCAAGAGCGAGTGGGTCGTCTACGCCAAGGAGCCGTTCGCCGCCCCCAAGGCCGTGCTCGCCTATCTCGCGCGCTACACTCATCGCGTCGCGATCTCGAACCGGCGTCTGATCAAGGCGGACGCCGACGGCGTGACCTTCCGCTACAAGGATTACCGGCTCGACGGCGACGCCCGCTATAAGACCATGCGGCTCGAGACCGGCGAGTTCATCCGCCGGTTCCTGACCCATGTCCTGCCGAAGGGCTTTCACCGCATCCGCCATTACGGGCTGCTCGCCAACGGCCGGCGCGCCGCCAATCTGGCCCGCGCCCGCGAGCTGCTCGGCGCCAAACCGCCCGCGCCCAAGCCGAAACCCGATCAGACAACCGGCGCCGCGGAGCCGCGCGCCTTGCCGGTCCCTTGCCCCTGCTGCGGCGGACGCATGCTGATCATCGAGGTCATCGAACCGCAACGCCCGCCGCCGCGCGGACCGCCGCCCTTCCAGAGGGACGCCGTATGAAGCGGAAACGCCCGCCACTGCAGTTACAGGATCACGCCGCCGCGTCTCAATGTCGACGGCGGGCGGCGGAGCTTTGCCGCATCGCTGCGTCGACCACCGAAATCGGCGCCACAAGACGCTTGGCGCCGATGTTCGGCCGCGCATTCACCCCCTTGGCGGCGTCGCCGACAACGCGGACCACGGGCGCGCCACACGCCGCCAACGCCACGCGCGAGCCGAAAGAACCGCCCGCCGTGCTCAAAACCCCATAGAGCTGGTTGCGCCGCCAGCGCGGCGGCCGCTCCTCCCATTCTGGGCTGCGAGACACGCACCGAAAGATTACCCGCGCCGCGACAATAGCGCCAATGGCGAGCCCGGTCGCGACATGGGCCAACACAATCTGCTCCGAAAGAACCGGAGCGCTTTCGTAGATCAGCGCATTCACGCCGATAAGGCTGAATTGGGCGACGACAAGAACAACCGTCAACCAATGCAGCGCACGCACAATTCCAAGATGCTCGCGCCGCATCAATCTGCTGCGCCCGAACGATAGACGGTGCGGCCGCATGGCGCGCGCCCACTTCGATCGCACCTAAAGTCAGCCGGCGCGCCCCCTTTTGCGACGCGCTCAATGCTATCGCGCGTAAAAACAAAACCTCGATCAGCGGCGCGAGCGTGACAGGATAGGCATGACGCCTGGGCGCGCGTCGATAGATCGACCCGCGCGCCGCCGAAAGATCCGTAGCGCCAACGCCCATCGTGTTTTTCGGCGTGGAAGACCGTCGAGCGAACGCCCGGCGAATAGTAGGTCTCCATCAGGATACGAGTCCCGTTCGGCAACGCGCCGCTGCGCTTGAACGCCGACAGCGCGGCCGATGTGATCAGCATTCGACGGTATGAACCATCAGACCTGCGCACGGTTGCGTAGTGGGTAAGGTCGAGGCCGTAGGCCTCCGTTTCTTCTCCCGAAGCGTCGCGAGCAACGCCGCTTGCAAGAAACGCCACGCCGCAAAACATCGCCAAAAGCACCGTCGTCTTAGCCAGAATTAGAATCGTTCTCATGGCCCGCCATCAATCCCAAATGGTTGAAATGGAGCGCGCTGGAACAACGCGCGCCATCGTTTTGCGGCGTTCTGACATGCGATCAGGATCTCGAGCGCAATCGGCCGACCCAACCCAAGCGGTGAAAGCGCAATCATCTGATCAAACTCGCCAATTTTAGGATGCGCCGACTGGGGCGGATCCAAAAAGTTCTAGCGCGCAATCACCATAGAATGCGCGCCTCGGGTCACCCTTACCGAGTGCTCGGTCTTCACAAGACGCACGCTGCTTTTGTCGAGAGGATCGGCTTGGATGCGCCAGAAATCAATCGAGCCGCCCTTCTTGCGATCATCAAAGTGATCATAGGTCGCCACCGCGAGAAAGCGGCTCGAGCTGTCAAAGACCGCCGCTTCCGGCAAAATGCCATCATAACTGAAGTCGCCAATCCGGGTCAGCTGCCCCGTTTTTGGATCTAGCCTGATCAGCGATATCGAAGAAAACCAGGTGATCCGTTTGTCGGCGTAGGGCAGATAGCTGCGCTCTAAATTTGTGGTCGCCACCCATCGTCCGTCAGGGCTGATGGCGAGCCCTTCGGGCGACACGCCCGTGGTCGCGCGTGAGACAAAGGCGTGGCGAACCGAGCCGTCCTTCTTCTTCTCAGCGCTCATCCGCACCGTAGCGACAGAACCGCGCGGCGCTTCGATCCAACGCCCCGCGATATCGCTTCCCCAATACAAAGCGTTGACGACTGCAAAGCGCCCATCCGGCGTGAAGAATACGCGAAACGGCGTGCGCTCTACATCGACGACATTCCCAAACGGCCGGACCGTGAGATCATCGCCGACACGCGCGAAGCGAAGGGTGTTCTCTTGGCCATCGATCAGCGCGAGAATCGGGGCGGTCGGATGCCAGTCCACATCGATCAACCGCCCATGGGGGAGCGGCCAGCCCTCAATTTTCGGAAATGTCGGCCGGGACAGTTTTCCGTCTCGAAAACGGTACAGCGCCAGCGGCGTCTTTTTACCTGCGCCGGCTTGGTGGAAAGTGACGGCGATCATTGAGCCGTCGGGCTTGACCCGCACGGCGTCTGGACGCGCCGCCGTGATCACCGTGTCGACGATCTTAGGTTTAGCCGGGTTGGAGAGATCGACAACCGTCAGCTTATTACCAAATTTCAGCGCCTTAAACGTATCTCCCGCCTTGCCAGGGCGCGGCGTCCAGGTTTCAACGACAAAGGCGTAGCGCCCGTCTTTCGTAATATCGACCGAGGCCGGCGGGCCAGCAACCGAGTTGGAAACGTCGATCTCAACCGCCTTCCAACTGCGCGGATCGCCTTTAAGGGCGATGACGCTCAGCGCATCCTTGCCTTCGATCGGCCCAAGCCGCCCGTCCACATAGGCGGAGGCGACCATGTCGGCGTCAGAAACAGACACGATGTAACGGCCTTTGAAATCGAGCCGTCCATGTTGATCCCGCGCGGTCGAAGGAACTGCGCAAAGTATCGCAGCGAGCGCGCATACGGACGCCGCCAGAGACCGCATAGCGGCCTTAGACAATTGAAACGTCATGGTAAGTCCTGCTTGCTTCATCAATCATTTTCGAGGCGCCGGCCGGCAAGCGGGAATCTATGCAACGTCAGAACGACTTCCCAATTGATACTGATGAAACTTTGATAAGTTGGATTTATCAATGATCACGATATCAGACTGTCAAACAGTGCTTGCGCTGCATGAAGAACGCCATTTCGCCCGCGCCGCGGCGCTGCTCGGCGTAACGCAGCCTGCGCTGACCACGCGCCTCCAGCGGATAGAGCAGTATATCGGCGCGCGACTGTTTGAGCGGGACCGTAGCGGCGTCCGCCCAACGCCGGCGGGAATGAATTTTATCGATGGCGCGCGGGCGACGATGGAGGCGGCGGATCGAGCGGTCATGGCCGCGCGCAATGCGGCGGAAGGGATGGGCGAGACTCTTGTCGTTGGGATGACCCAAGTCGCCGCTTACCGCGTGGTCGAGCCTGTCCTGCGCGCTTTCCTTCGCAATCAACCCAAAGCGCGCATCTTGCTCCGCGAAGGGACGACCGCGCGCCTGGAAGCGCAAATTGAAAACCGTGAAATCGACATCGCCTTTGTCCACCCGCCCCTTCATACCTCAAGCATCGTTGAACGACAGATAGCGCCGGGCGACCTCGTTCGGCTGGATCTCGCGCCCGAAAAGACGCCCCATGTCGTGAGTTACCCCCGCGCCGAAGCGCCTGTATTAATGGGCGAACTCGGCAGAGTCCGAGACGCGGCGGGTCAAACCTCTATTGCCGAGGCTGACACGATGCTGGGCGCCATCCTCCTCTCTCGAGCTGGATATGGAAGCTGCATCGTCGATCGAGACTTCGCGGCGAATACTGTCGGACCAGGCGTTTGCCAGGACGCGCCGACTGCGGGCGCGCTTGATATTAGCCTCGCGTGGCGAGCGCTGGATCGGCGAAGGATCGTTGAGCTCTTCGTCGAAACCGCCTTGGCGCATAGGCTCCTTGAGGAGCAAACTGGCAAGAGCGCCCCAGAATGACCGGTTCATCGCCAAACACGCAGACGCAGCCCTTCAGTCGTTCGCGCGCTTTGCCTAAAATAACATGGGAAAACCCAGGCTCGAGGCCTCGATGAGCAAAATTGTCAATCTCCGCCAGGCGCGGAAGGCGAAGATGCGCGCCCAGAAGAGAGCGGAGGCCGACGCCAACTCGGCCGCCTTTGGGACGCCAAAAGCGGAACGGAAGCGGCTTCAGCAGGAGCAGGAGCGCGCAGCGCGGTCCCTTGACGGTCATCATAGGGACAAGGGCGCGGATAAGGACGAGCCCAACGCATGACGCGCCGTTGGCTCTGGCGCGGGCTGCTAGTGCTGCTGCTCTACGCGTTGATCCCCGAGGGGCCGGATCGCAAGATCGGGCGTGACGACGTCGGGCCGATTTGGCTGGTCAATCACGGCTATCATGTCGGCCTCGTTCTTTCGCGCGAGGATCTCGCTGGGCTGCCCTTTCTCCCCCACTTCCCGTCCGCCTATCGATGGTTCGAGATCGGCTGGGGCGATGACGGCTTCTACCGCCAAGCGCCGAGCCGGGGCGACGTCTCGGTCAGCCTCGCCGCCAAGGCGCTGCTCTGGCCGACGAAATCAGTGTTGCATGTGGTCGGGCTGAAAACCACGCCACCCACCGCCTTCGCCGGCGCGAAGATGATCCGGCTGGAGCTCGACGCGACAGGACGGGCGCGACTGCGCGCACATATCGCGCGGACGGTCGCCCTGCCCCTCAAGCCGCTCGGCCCCGGCCTCTACGAAAGCGTCCGCTGAACCTCGCCTGTCGCACCGAATCGGCAACCGATACGCTCAGATCTGAGCGTATCGCCAGGGGGCAAGTTCGTCGAGGCGAGTGATCTTGTGGTCTGCGATGCGGGCCAGCACGTCGGTGAGCCATGCTTGCGGGTCGATGCGGTTGAGCTTAGCGGTTTCGATCAGGGGCAGGGCGGTCGCCGTTGACCGCCCGCCGGGCTCGGAGCCGGCGAAGAGCCAGTTTTTCCGCCCGACAGGTACGCCGCGGATCGATCGTTCCGCCGTGTTGTTATCGAGCTCCAGAATGCCGTGTTCGAGCCAGGGCGTGAGCCGCTTCATGCGGGTCAGAGCGTAGCGGATTGCTGCGGCGAGCGGCGTTTTGCCGGAGATCTTGGAGAGTTGCGCTTCGAGCCAGTGGCGCAAATCATCAAGGATCGGCGCAGCTTCGGCCTGGCGCTTCGCGGCGCGGATGTCGGGCGGCTTTCCGCGCACGGCTTCCTCGATGGCGTAAAGCTGCGCGATCCGTTCCAGCGCTTCGGCGGCGATGGCGGAGCCTTGGCTGGCATGGACGTCGAAGAACTTTCGCCGGATATGGGCCATGCAGGCGACCTCGGTGATGCGTCCGTCCCGGCAGACGCCTTCGAAGCCGGCATAGCCGTCGGCATGCATAAAACCTTTGAACGACCTCAGATGTTCGGCGGGCCAACGGGCTTTGCGGTCCGGCGTGAAGCGGTAGAACGCCGCCGGCGCGGCGTCTCCGGCCCAGGGCCGTTCGTCGCGGACATAGGCCCAAAGCCGCGCCGTCTTGGTCTTGCCATTTCCCGGCGCAAGCACGCTGACCGGCGTATCGTCGGCGAACAGCGCCGGACCCGCCATCACATGGCGACCAATCAGATCAGCCAGCGGCTCCAGCAGCGCGGCTGAACGCCCGACCCAATCGGCCAGAGTGGAGCGATCAAGATCAACGCCTTCGCGGCCATAGATCTGGCTCTGTCTATAGAGCGGCAAATGGTCGGCGTATTTCGAGACCAGCACATGGGCGAGCAGCCCTGGGCCCGGGCGCCCGCGCTCGATGGGGCGTGACGGCATCGGCGCTTGGAGAACCCTCTCGCAGCGTCTGCACGAGAACTTCGGGCGGATGATCCGGCGCACGCGGAACCGGCCCGGCACGTATTCCAGCTCCTCGGTGACATCCTCGCCGAATTTGGACAGAGCGCCGCTGCATGCGGCGCACCGCTCGCCGGGCATCAGTACCTCTTCATCGCGCGGAAGATGCTCGGGCAGTGGACGACGCTTGGGCCAGCCCTTCTCTCGCGGCGGCGTCGGCTCTTTCGCATGCTCCTGCGCAGTGGCCGTTTCTTCATCTTCCAGAGCCAGCTGAAGCTGGTCCAGCCCTTCAGATGACGCACCGAAGCGATACCGATTATGACCAGCGAGCTGATGTTTCAACTTCTCAATCAGCAGAGCCTGGCTGCGGATCTCCGCATCCTTGTCAGCCAAAAGCGTGTGGCATTCATCGAGATCTGCTGGAAACGAAGTCATGGCGCATTTTGTAGCGCCTTTTCATTGGGGGCGTAAATATTGAATCTATCCGGTCTTCAACGGACGCCAGGTTCTTTGTGGCGTACGCCAATCAATGCCTTCCAACAACATCGCCAGTTGCGCCTGGCTGATCGTTACGCGGCCGTGGGATGGCGATGGCCAAACAAATCGCCCGCGCTCCAAGCGCTTTGCGAACAAGCATGCGCCTTGGCCGTCCCACCAAATCACTTTGATTAAGTCGCCTTGCCGGCCACGAAAGACAAACAGATGTCCGGAATACGGATCTTGCTTCAGTACCTTTTCCGCCAGCGCCGACAGGCCGTTGAACCCTTTGCGCATGTCTGTAACGCCTGCCGCGAGCCAAACTTTTGTCGAAGCTGGAACAGGGATCATGATCCGTGCTCCAATGCCGAAACCAGTCGAGCGAAATGCACCGGATCGATATCGGCATCGCATCTGAACCGAACGCCGCTCGGCAGCTCCACTTCAACTTGGCCGCGAGATATTTCAGGCCTCGATTGCTCGGCCTCAATCACCGGTGCGTCGGAGATGTCGACGGGCAGAAGCTGAGGCGCTTCCTTTGCCGCTGAGAAGCGGGGATCACGCATCCAAGTGAACAGCAGATTGGCGTTCATGCGGTGACGCCGAGCGACCGCCGACACCGAAATCCCGGGCGCACGGGTCTCATCGACGATTCGTCGCTTCTCGTCATCCGGCCAGAACCGCCGATACCGCCTCGCCATCGCACCTTCGCCGTCGATAGTGCCCATTAGCGATAATGGACACGTACACTCTTCATAGCGTCAGAGTCGGCCAGACCGCGAAGCGGCGCAAGGCGCGCGAGGCCGGACGCTTACATTGAAGGGCGCGTGCCTTTAGGACCGGGCTCTTGTCGTGCCCGATCCCTAAGCCAGTCAAGCGATCTCCGCCCAATTAAGCCGTAGTACCACACGCGACTTTCTAAGTGCTTGACACTATAGTATAAATATTGGTGTCGAAGGGAGAGCCAGCATGGCGACGAAGAAATCGAAGAGAAAGAAGAACGTCAACAATTCGAAACAGCCTGCGAAGTTTTCTATAGAAAACCTTGCACCGCCAATTCACGTAAACTCTTTAAAGGTAACGGGCTTCGCGATGGGGTCTGCGAAAAATGGCGAGCCTCTTCCTGTCTGTGTAAAGCACGGCCTAACTTCAGATGATCCCCTCTTCCCCGATATTATCGAGGGCGTGACGCGTTTGATCAATGGACATCTCCCTGTGGACCCGGATCGCGTCAGTGTTGACCAAGCAAACTGCACGCTCGTTGTTCTGCATAAGGATGATAGCGCTGACCTGTGGCTTGATACCGCGGCAATCGCGTTTCGTGGCATGACCAAGAGAGCCAAGAAAGCTGGTGAGCTGGTCTTTCAAAGCGACCTTGCTGACTTAAATGGCTTTGATTTTCCGGCTGTAGATTTGCAGAGCGATGATCGCATCATTTGTATTGTGAGGGTTGGATGGCGTTTTTTCCTATACTTTGATCTCAGGACGAATGGAGGTCTGGAGAGGTCCGCACTTACACTTGAGCTAGGAACTCTTTACAGGAGGCTTGCTTATGCGCGGCTCTACGACTTTGTCTCCAGCCAAACCGATCTAGATAAGCTAGCCGCCGATGGTTGGTTTCCATTTGCTGAGCTGTCATTTGAAGAGTTCCAGCATTTTATTAAACACCTGAAGGCAGGTTTTGACATCTCTGAGGTTGGAAACAAGGTGATCGAAGCCTTCGATAAAGAAAGGATTGAGGCCCTGCGTGAACGCTGGAAGGCGCGGCCTAGCTTTGCATCAAGAGCTGGTATATTCAACGCGGCGCTCGATGCATATCTCAGGGATGACTATGTGTCGACGATAAAGAACGTCGTTACTGAAATCGAAGGACTTTTGAGGGACCACTTCGGGAACCGAAAAGGTAAGATCCCAGCACTGATCAAGCTTGCGGAAGGCGCAGCTATCAGCAAGGCTGGTGCGCCAGATACGATCTTGCTGCCTGAAAAATTTGCACGATACATGAAAAGTATTACATTTGCGGGTTTTAAATCGGGGAACCCTGCTAACATAGCTAGTTCCCGTCACACAGTCGCTCATGGTGAAGCGCCTGAGGCAACCTATACAAAAGCACGTGCTCTTCAAGCTATCCTGACTTTGGACCAACTTGGCTTCTACTTGTAGCCGGAAGTCGTAGCTCTGCGATGAAGTAGGGCGGTTTCTGAACGTCATCATTTATCGCTGGACGCCTCGGGGCGCGTCCGGCGTCGCCGGATCGGGCTCTCGTGAACCAGGCCACGGGCTTGAAGCCCGTGTCCTGGCCATTCGGCGTCGATCCCTCGCGTTTTCTTTTCAGTGAAGAGCTAAGGGCTCCGCCCTCGCGCGGTCAAAGGGTGGGTCCTCGCCATGCTCGCTTCCGCGCGTCCCTTCGGGCCGCTTGTGCAGCTGCGCGTGGCTCTGGTCCCGCGGCCATCGCTCAGGCGCTGGCCGCGCCTTTGACCTTGCTACCCCGCTCC
>JALEGB010000101.1 GCA_022760355.1 Neomegalonema sp. | reverse complement strand
GGCAGCCCGGCGGAGAACCCGGGATTTGACGTGACGCCGGCCCGGCTTGTGACCGGCCTTGTCACGGAACGGGGGATCGCCGCCGCCAGCGCAGAAGGGCTGCGGCGACTGTTCCCAGAAGCAGCGACGTAGCGCGCCGCCCATATGCGGCGGTCGCCCGACGCGCGTTGAGCGGCGGCGGGCGACCGCTGGGCGTTACAGCTTACCGGTCATGGCGTAGCGCAGAGCGGACACGACTTGCTCCGGCGTTTCACAAACGGCGAGGGCCGCCCCATCGACCTCCTTCAGCGCGTGGGTCAGCTCGGGCGCGTGGTTTACAATCAACGGCTTACCCAGCGCGGCAGCGTAGCCCGCGTCAAACGCCGCATTCCACTGCTTGTATTTTTCCCCGAACCGAACAACGACCAGATCGGCCTTCGCAATCAGCGTCCGGGTGCGAATAGCGTTCATTTTCGCACCCTTATGGTCGGTCCAGAATTGCTTGTCCTCGCCGCCCAGGATCTCAACGCCGCAATTATCGCTGGCGGCGTGATCGGTCACCGGCGCATCGAAATGCGCGTCCAGCCCTGCGGCCTTGCAGCCATCGATAATTCGCTCGCGCCAATCGGTGTGGATTTCGCCCGAGAGATAAACGCGCCAGCCGGTGGCGACGATCGTCGGCGATTCAACTTCAGACATTGCTGGCCTCCTCAAGCCTTAATCAGCGTGCCGGCGCCATGGTCCGTAAACAGCTCGAGCAGCACTGCATGCGGCTGACGACCGTCGAGGATAACGGCGGCGCCCACCCCTTCAGAAATCGCATCGAGCGCGGTTTGCGTTTTCGGAATCATCCCGCCGGAGATCACGCCGTCCGCGATCAGCTGCTCGGCGTCGGCGCGCGTCAGATCGGTCAGCACCTCTCCGTCCGCATTCTTCACGCCGGCGACATCGGTGAGCAACAGCAGGCGTTTGGCGGCAAGAGCCCCCGCAATCGCGCCTGCCGCAGTGTCCGCGTTGATGTTAAACGTCTCTCGAGCAGCGCCAGCGCCAACTGGCGCCACAACCGGCACAAAGTCCGTCGCCAGAAAGTTTTCCAGGATCGCGGGGTTCACCTTCGTCGGCTTGCCGACAAACCCGATATCGAGCGCGCGTTCGATTTGGGAATCCGGATCCTTCACCGTCCGGAGCCATTTCTCCGCGATGATGAGATCGGCGTCTTTGCCGGACAAGCCGACCGCCTTCCCCCCAGCCCGGTTGATCGCCGACACGATCTCGCCATTGATCGCCCCCGACAGCACCATCTCAACGACTTTGACCGTCGGCTCATCGGTCACCCGCAATCCCTCGACAAATTCCGCGCCGAGGCTCAGCTTCTCCAGCATCTTGTTGATCTGCGGACCGCCGCCATGAACGATCACGGGCTGAACATTGCACTGCTTCATCAGCACGACGTCGCGCGCGAAACGATCCATCAACTCCGGATCGCCCATCGCATGGCCGCCAAATTTGATGACGACCGTCTGGCCGTCATAGCGCTGCAAGAAAGGCAGCGCTTCGGAAAGCGTGCGGGCGGTTGCGATCCAGTCGCGGCGGGCGGGTCGGGTGTCAATCATAGCGGGCTCGGCAATAACGAATAGCGTCGCTCGTCGTAACGCGTCGACCGCGGCGCGTACAGCCCAAGCAACGCCGCCCCGACCGCGAAGGGCGCCTAGTGATTGCCGCGAGCCCGGCGACGCAACGGCGAAACCGCGTTCGCATGCGCGTCGAACCCTTCATAGGTGGCGAAGCGATGGGTGTGGGGCGCCATCTCATCATAGCCGGCCTGCGTCATATGACCGATGGAGCAGGACTTCATAAAGTCGCGCACGCCAAGGGGCGAGTGGATCTTCGCCGCCGCCGCGGTCGGCAACACGCAGTTCGGGCCCATCAGATAATTTGCGATCGAGCCAGCGGCGTGCTCCCCAAGCAAAATCTCCGACGCATTGCGCAGATGCGGCAGATGATCAAACGGGCCCTGCGAATGGATCTGACAATGCTCAGGCGCGTAATCATTGATGAAGGCGTACGCCGCGTCTTGATCCGGCGCGAGCACGACGCCGCCATTCGTTCCACCCAACACGGTTTGGGAGTAGCCCGCCAATGTCGCGCTCATTTCGGCCCAGTAGGTTGGCGCCGCCGCGATCACCGCCTCGGCGATCTCACGGCTCCAGGTAACGGTGAAAACGGAACTGTCGGGCCCATGCTCGGATTCGATGATCATGTCGAGCGCGACCAGCTGCGGGTTTGCGCTCTCGTCGGCCAGCACAATACTTTCGGACGGCCCCGCCGGCAAACGCGAGCCAATGACGCCGGCGAGCAACCGTTTCGCCGCAACGAACCACGGGCTGCCCGGCCCCTCAATCTTCAAGCATTTCGGCACCGTCGCCGTGCCATACGCCGCGGCGGCGACCGCCAGGGCCCCGCCTGCTTTATAGACCCGTTTGACGCCGGAAATTTCCGCAGCGACCAATGTCGCCGCATCGATCCCGCCATCTGGGCCCGGCGGCGACAACAGAATGGGATCGGGCACGCCTGCGACAATGGCTGGAATGCAGGTCATCAACGTTACGGAGGGAAACGCGCCTTTGCCCCTTGGCGCATACAGCGCGGCGGAATCGATTGGCGACCAGCGCTCCCCAACAAGTACGCCCGGCCGCACCTCCATCAGCTCCATCTCGCGCGGCTTCTGCGCTTCCTGGAAGCGGCGGATATTGGCGGCCGCATATTCAAGCGTGTGGATGAGCTCGGGATCAAGCGACGCGCGTGCGGCGGCGAAGTCGTCTTCGGTCGCGGCGATCGCATCCGCCGTTAACGGCGCGCCGTCAAACTCCTGCGCAAATCGCGCCAGCGCCGCATCGCCTTCGATGCGGACGGCTTCAATCACCGGGGCAACCTTGGCCATAAAGGGCTCAAGCGAGTCCTCAACCCGGCTCAGAAGCGCCGCGCGTCCCGCCGCATCCAGCTTGGCGAGGTCATGAAATGCAACCTGCGCGCCGCCGCTAAACGATTGTTTATCCTGGACCATCAGCTGCTTCTCCACGCTTCACGACCTTCATTCCGTCCCGCACAAGGTTGGACGCGGCAACGTAATCTTTGCGTTTTTACACGACCCTGAGGCGAGGTCACTTAGCACCTGCTTTAACGCGGGCAAAGCGCTCAAGGCGGTTTGGACGCGGAAGCGGCGCCGAGCGCAAAACTGCGCAAGCGACGGTCAGGGCTCCCCCCCGGCGCCGCGCAGCGCCAACAAGACGGGCAGTAGTAGGGCGCAGGATGTTGGCAACCGACGCAAAGGCTCCAAACGACGACGCATGGGCCGAAGCGCTCGCCGCCGCCGCCGGCGCAGCGTTTCGAGCCACGGCCGCGATGTTCTTTGACGCCGACGACGTTATAATGGGCTGCTGCGGCGCCGCGCGCGATGACGCGGCGATGCGCGCCGCCCTGCAAGCCGCCGCCGCGCGAGCCCGCGCATCCGCCCTCGGCGCCGCGATCTTTGACGCGCCCCAGGGGCGTGTAATGGCGGTCGCAGCGGATGGCGACGCACTGGCCGTGCTCCGCGTCCATAGCGCCTTTACGCGCAGTGAAACAACGGCGGCCGCGGCCATGCTTGCGGCCTTCGCTCGGGTTGAGCGCAAAATTTCTCGAATCGACGAAGCGCTCAACGCCAGCCGCCGAGAGTTCGCGCTTTCCGCTCACCTCGCACAGTTCGGCATCTGGTCATACGACATAGCCTCTGAACAGCTGACATGGTCCGAAGAGCTGTTCGGTTTGTTCGACATCGACCAGATGGAACAGATCTGCTGGGAGCGTACACAGAACTGCATCCACCCAACGATGCGCCAAAAACTCGTCGACGCGGTGGAGCGGCTCTCGACGAAGGGTGAACCCTTCGACTTGGAGCTGCTGGTAAATTCCGGCGCTGCGAATGAAAAGTGGATCCGGATGTTCGGCGACACAGAATGGCGGGATGCGCAAGTTTTCCGCACATTCGGTTTTGCTCAAGACATCACCGATGAAAAAATGCTACGGGACGACTTTGCACTGCTCGCCTCGCGCGATTATCTGACTGAAATAGCGAACAGAGCCGCTTTTACCAATCGATTTCAAGACATTATCAACCAAACTAACTTTGAAAAATTTGGCGTCGCTCTTTTCATTATCGATGTCGACAACTTCAAGACGATCAATGACAGCTTCGGTCACGACATCGGCGACCGGATCTTGCGCGAGGTCTCCGAAGTGCTGCTCAGCGCGGTAGGCGCTCATGACGTTGTGGGGCGCCTCGGCGGCGACGAGTTCGGCGTTGTCACGCTATTTCCCTCTGACGGGAGCGCCGCGCCCACCGCCGAACGCATTCGCACCCTTGCGCGGCGGGCGCCGACGCTGCGCACCGTCAATGGGGGCGTCACGCTTTCGATCGGGTATACGGAAATTAGCGATGTCGGCTCCAGCTTCAAACACGCGCTGAAGGAAGCAGACCTAGCGCTGTATGAAGCAAAACGGGGCGGCCGCGATCAAGCCTGCAAATATAATGAGGCGTTTGGGGCCGCTTATTCGGAGCGCGAAGAAACGCTGCAAGCCGTAGATAAAGCGCTGCGAGCGGAGCAGTTTGAACCGTTTTACCAAGCAAAGATCTGCTTAAAGACCGGAAAAATCGCCGGGTTTGAGGCCCTCGCGCGTTGGCGTTGCCCGGATCGCGGCGTCCTCACGCCAGGCGCTTTTTGGCACGCCATCTGTGATCCGCGCCGTTCGACCCGGATCTCCGAAACAATCATTGAACAAGTGATCGAAGACGTCGCCCGCATTAAAGATCTTGGCCTCGATCCGGGCGCTGTGGCGCTCAACCTGACCGAGAAGCAATTGGTCGCAAATCACTTCGTTGAGGACTTCGTCGCCTGCCTGCAGCATGCGGGGCTGGAGCCTTCAAACTTTGAGGTCGAAGTCACAGAGGCTGTGCTGCTCGCGCAGAATGTGGAGGCGATAAAGAGCAATCTTGAGGGGCTCGCCAAAAGCGGGGTGGCGATTTCATTTGATGATTTCGGAACCGGCTTCGCCTCTCTCACGCATTTGCGCACCTTCCCGATTGACATCATCAAGATCGACAAAAGCTTCGTGACCGATATCGAGACCAATCGCGAAGGCCTGGCGATCTGCAACGCGCTGATCCAGATGGCGCATGATCTCAATATGCGCGTCGTGGCGGAGGGCGTCGAGACCGCGCGCGGCGTCGCGGTGCTCAAGGAATGCAAGTGCGATTACGCCCAGGGTTACTATTTTGCGCGCCCCTGCCCGATTGACGAAGCGATAGAGGCGTTGCGCGCGGACGCCGCCACTCTGAGCGCCACAGACGCTGAAAACGTCGCGTAAGACGCGGACTCCCCGCTGGGGCTGCTGTCGGCTTGGCGGGAGATATCGACGATCGGGGAGCGACGCGCAGCGCGCCGATCACGCCCAGTCCGCTCGTTCATCGCCTCCGAACCAAACCTCCGATCCGCACCGAGTCGGGCTTGGTCGCCGGCTGTCGCAACGGTCCACATACCGCCCTCATCGCATGGGAAGCGCATAACAGACCGATCATTCGCCACACACGCGCGCTTTCAACCATGTTCGCCACATTTTTCGCTATGATCGGATCGTTTTCAGCGCGAATCGCGCCGAAAGCTTTGACGCGCGCTCCTTCCATCGTAATCCCTCGTTAAGAATTCGCAGCCTCGCCGGTCATCGACGCGCTCACAACGTGCGTTTTGCACTCAACAGCGCACCGGCGACGCGCGGTTTTGACCTTCTTGGGCCTGTTTGATCGACCAGTCGGCAGGCCGAGAGCGAACGCTCAGGTGCGGAGCAGCGCTGCTCCGACGCCGATCGACGGTGGAGAATGCGCATGAAGACCGCGTTTATCATTCACGCCCCGGCCGACCGCGCGGCGGCGACCGAGATAAGCGAAGCGCTGGACGATGCGGGCGTCCGCACGGCGACACGGCCGGTGCGCGGAGATCGTTACGAAATCGAAGCGCTTGCGGCGCGGATGAAAAGCTCAGACGTAGCGGTTCCCTTGCTCTCGCACGCCGCCGCCGCCTCACGCGAGTTTCGCCGCGATCTCCACCTGGCGCTGCTGTATGATCGCCCGCTGATTGCCGGACGGTTGGACGACGCCAACGCGCCCGACGCGTTGGCCGCGGACGCAGATGTTCTCATGGGCACCGCCTATGCCGACAAGGGCGAAGCCCTGAGCGAGAAGCTGCAGAGCGCAAGCTATATCGGCATCACCCCTGAGCATGAGATCAGCGCGCCTTTATCCGCCCGCGTTCGCCCACTGGTTGAGCGCGTGCGCAAAGAGATCGCCGTGGCCGCCAGCTCCCTGCGCGACACGGAGGAGGACGCGCTCGGATTTCCAAAGTCGCCCGAGGCGATGCTGGCGCGCTGGCGCCTGATCGAACCATCGGGCTCGATCGAAGATTTCCACAGCTTCCACGAAGATTATCAGGACGATCCTTATTTCGGCCCGCTCGCGGCGGAGATGCTCGGCGCGCTGGAGCGCAAGCGGTTTCTGCGCGGCGTTGGCGGGGTTCTGCGCTGGTCGATCGGCACAGCCGCCGCCGCGGCGCTGGTCGCGGGCGGGCTGCATCTGTGCGCAGATGGCGGTTGCGCGCTAACCCCGGCCGACAGCGCCTCGCGCACGCTCGCGGTCGCCTCCCTGACCGCCGCCGGGGACGATCGCACCAAGATTGAGCGCGCGATTTCGCGCATGCAAACAACCAACAGCGATCTGACGTCGGCGCTAAAGAAGGCGAAAGCGCAAACGACGAAGCTTTCCAAAGCGCTGGAAGCCGCGGAGAAGAAAGCGGCGCGCGCCGAGGCCGAGGCTGATGAAGCGCGCAAAGTCGCTGAAACCGCCCTGTCGGAGGCCGGGATCGCGGCCGAGAAAATCAAAGTAACGGCGCGACGTCTGGCGGATGCGGAGACCGCCCACCGCAAGGAGAGCGCCCGAGCCGATAAGCTGGAGCTTGCCGCCGTCAGTCTCGTTGACGAAATCGACAAGCTGAAAGCGGACAAGGCCAAGCGGGCGGACGCGACCACCTCCGGCTCAATCGAGGCGAAGCGGCTGCGCGAAGAGACAAAAGCGCTTCGCGCGGCGATTGCGAAGTCGGAAACGGATTTGGCGGCGGCGCTCAAACGGGCCGAGAAAGCCGAAGCAGAAGCGAAACGCGTCTCGGACAAGGCTCTGGACGCCGCAAAGAAGGTCGCGGCCGCCGAGGCCCGCGCAAAAGCAGCGGAAGCGAAGCTCGCCACGGCTGAAGCGCAGGCGAAGCGAACCGCCGCCAAACTCGCCACGGCCCAAGCCCGCCTCGCCGAGGCCGAGAAAAGGGCTGGGGACGCCGCGGCGCGTCTGACCCCAGACGGCCGCGCCGCCGAAATGGTCGCCGCGGCGGAGCGCCGAGCGACGGAAGCGCGCCTCGCCGCCGACGAAGCGCAAACCCGCGCCGACGACGCGGAAAAGAAAGCGGCGAGCGCACAACGCGCTTTCACCGAAGCGCGTGCGAAGATCGGCGCGCTTGAGGCCGAACTCGCAAAACGCCCAGCCGCGACGAGCGTCGCTTCGACAGCCCGCAGCCGAACAGGCGCCGTGCGGCTGCTGCAGCGAGTTGAAGCGCATTTGAGCCGCGAGGACACGCGGCGGCGGCGTTTAGGCGTGCGCAAGCGGCGCCGCGGTCCGACGCTTGACGGCGCGCAGCTCCGTCGATTGCAGGCCTGTATGCGAGACAAGGCCGGCGCGAAAGGCGCAGTGGATGGGTTGTGGGGCGTAAAAACAACCCGTGCGATCCTGGCGTTGACGCCTGAGCAGGCCGAACGGGTCGCGGACTGTCTTTCTTCCTAGAGCGATTTGAAGTTAGATGGCCCCATCTAACGGCTCGCAAATCGCGACCAAACAGAGACTTAGAGCTTGTTGATGGTTCCGAGAAACATCAACAAGCTCTAGCGTCGCCCGCTTCTTGTTCCCACAATAAAGAACGCCGCGCAGCCAGCAGACTGCGCGGCGAAGTGTTCAGCGGCGGCGGCAGTCAAGCCGAGCGCCGCGTGAAGCGCCTCAACGCAAAACCTATTGCGCCGCCGCCTTTGCGCCGAGCCCGCTGCTCCAGATTGTGGAGGCCGCGCCGGCTTCCGTCGCCTTCGCCGCGGCCCATGCTTTTTTGTCCGCCGCCGTTCCGCCGGCAAAGCTGTGCTCCAGACGCGCACGCATTCGGTTGGCCGCCCGATCCCCTGCGGCGGAAGCCAACAGCGCCCAGCGATAGGCCAGCGCCAATGACCGGGTGACGCCTTGCCCCGCCTCGTAGGCCTCCGCCAGCCGCCGCATCGCCGCCGGGTCGCCCGCATTCGCGGCGCTGATCAGCTTCTCGGCCGCATCATCCACCACATCGCTTCGACGCTCCGCCGCGAGCATCTCCGCCGCCGACAACTCGGATGCAATTTTCGCCGCCAAGGCGGCGGCGCCCTTAACACGATGAGCTGCGGCGAAACGGGCGGCGCGATAGGCCGCGACCATGTCGCCAGCGCCGCCTCGCGCAACCAGCGCTTGAGCCAGCAACAACGATTCGCTCGGCGTGCTCTTCGGCCCCTTCAGCAACCCGATCGCCCGCCCCAAACTCCGCGGCGCGCCAACGCCGGAGATCATCGCTTTGATCACGCGCAGCCGCTCAGCGCCCTCAAGCGCGTCGAGCGCCGCCGGCGACAGATCGGGGATCACCGCCGTCTTCGACATGGGCCGAGCGCCGAGTTTCGGCTGTAACAACGCCAACAGTTCAACCCGCTGCGACGGGCGACGCTCCAGCCGCTTGAACTTATCCAGTCCCGCAATTTCAATCGGGGTCGTCGGCTCAATCACCAGAGCGACGCCCTCTCGCTTGGTCAGCAGCTCGCGCGCCGCCTTCTCCAACGCATCGGTGAACGCGGTCACCAGCGGCGGCGCAGACCCGGTCTCCGCCTCGGGGTTCCGATCGACGCCCACAAACCAGCCTTTGACCTTCTCCGAAAGCTGCTTCGCCATGCCCTGAGCGCGCTCCTCGCTCATCGGACTCATTCCCGCAGTATTCAGCGCCAGCTCGACCAAGCCACGATTCTCAAACCCGACGACCGTTGACGTCAGCTTGCCTCGAAGACGCGGCCGATAGCGGCCGACGCTGTCTAAATAGAGGCCGCGGGCGGTCTGGCGACCGTAGAACCGGCCGAGCCCATCCGCTTCGAGACTGACGCGATATAGCAGCGCCGAGGTTCTGAAGTCATAGGCGATTTCCGCGACTGCGCTCGCTCGCAGCGGATCAAGCCCGCGGCTTTTCAGCGCCTGCTTCACAGGGCGCGGCAGCTTCTTCAGGCTATCCAGCCCGACCGTCACGCCCTGCACCGCGATCCGCAAGTCGATCTCCGAACCTTTGTCAAGGATGCTGGAGATGCTGACGCGCTCAATCGCCACCGCCGCCTCAGGCCGGACGATGTTCAAGCCGTTGATTGAAAGCACGCCGGACCGTTTGTCATAGATGATCGCATCATAGCTGATATCAGCCGCTGCGCGACCGACCAGCACGCCGCTCCTCACAACATCCGGAAGAATGACGGCAGGGTCCAGACCGACCGACAGGGTCGATTTTTCAAGATCCAAATCGTAGGAAACACTGCCGAGCATTTTCAAATACAGCACGACAGCGACCAGAAAGCCGACCATTTCGCCGGCCCCGCCATTGAACAACGTTTCGTGCATCTCACACCTCCTGCGCGCGGCGCCCCCTTGCCCCGCCGGGACGGCCCGCGACGATCGAAATTGCGGCGCAAAGCGTGCAAAAGCATGGTGAAAAGGCGGCTGCGCGTTCATTTTACGGCGCAAGTCAGGCGATCCGAACGCCGCGGCGCGCGGGAGTCGCCACAAATCGCTTGCTTCACGATTCATTACGAAAAATCGCGCCGCCCCCTCTTGCCCTTTGCCGAAATTTTCCGCTGAGTCCCGTCGCAATCGCGGTTCGGGCGAGGATTCATGGGGGCGGAAAGGATGCAGGGGGGCGGGAAAATGACCGTAATCGGCCAATGACCTGGATGAGCGGATTATTCATCGTGGGCGGCCTGGCGTTGCTGGCGCTAGGGGGCGAATTTGTCGTGAATGGCGGCGTTCGCGCCGCGCGCGCGCTGCGTGTGCCGACCGTGATTATCGGCGTGGTCCTGCTGGGATTCGGCACATCATTGCCAGAACTCGTGACCAGCCTTCGGAGTGTCGGCGCGGGCGAGCCGGATCTCGCCATTGGCAACATCGTCGGCTCCAACATCGCCAACCTGCTGCTCATCGCCGGCTTCGCCGCCGCCCTCGCCGGCGCTGCGACAACGCAACGGCTGATCTGGCGCGACGGCATGGTGATGCTCGCCGCGACGGCCGCTTTCGCTTGGGCTTTGTTCGAAGGCGGCCTGACCGAACTCACAGGCGCGGCCTATGTCGGCGCGCTGGCGCTGTTTATGATCATCGCGATGATCGGCTGGACCGCTGGCGGCTCCGGCGATGAGGAGGCGATTGCGGAAGCAGCCGGCGAGGATGACGCCGGGGGGCTCCTCGTGGCGCTCCTGCTGTTCATCGTCGGCGTCGCGCTGACGGTGGGCGGCGCGTGGTTGCTGGTGGACGGCGCCGTTGATCTGGCGGAGAAGGCCGGCCTGTCGCGCGCGGTGATCGGCGCAACCATCGTGGCGGTCGGCACCTCATTGCCAGAGCTGGCGGCGACGGTGGCGGCGGCGATGAAGGGCCGCTCGGCAATGGCGCTCGGCAATGTGTTCGGGTCAAATATCTTCAATATTCTTGGCATCGCCGGCGCAGCCGCGCTCTATCAGCCGGCGATCGATCCGGGGGCGAAACTCGCGACGCCGCCTGAGATCCTGCAGCTGGATCTATGGGTGATGTTGGGCGCGACCCTGTTGACGCTGTTCATGGCCCGGAGCTGGGCGAGGCTCTCACGCTGGGAAGGTCTGCTGCTGCTGTTGCTCTACGCCATCTATTTAGGACTTTCTGCGCAACACGCGGCGGTTCAAAGCGGCTAAGACGCTCGCTTCGCGCTCTTATCCAGCTGGTTTTTACATCTCTGCGCCACATTCTGAGCTGACAAACTCGGACCAGGCGCAGTTTAGGATATTGCGGCCGCTTCGGCCGCGTCGCGCCGCGGCGGCTAAGTCGGGGCCGTCGAGATGTTTGTGGAACGCGTCGTAGAAAGGTGAGCTGAGCATGATCATTCGGATGGTTTTACGGGGCGGCCAAGCCAAGCACGCCGCAGCCAGCGCGAAGCGCGGCCTCCTTACGACGCTGAGCCTGGCGGCCATCATCGGCGCCATGCTCGCGACCGCTCCGGCAATGGCGCAGGACAGCAAGAAAACCGCGCCGGGCGACACGCTGCTGGCGCTGTTCGATCAGGCTCGGAATGGTTCGGGCGACGCGCATCTGCCCTATGTGCTCAACAGCCTCAAAAAGGCGCTCGCCGGTCAAAACATGCTCGCCTTCCTTAAGCTGGTCGATCCAGCTTACTTCACCGAACAGTTCGGCCTGATGCATCGCGCCGGCCGGTCGCCAGGCGAGTCGCTTGGTCAGTTCGCCTGCGAGTTTTTCAGCGTTTGCGACATTTCGAAAAGCTACTCTTTCAATGACATCGTTTCGGCGCATGTCCTGTCCGCAAAAGCCAAACCCGGCGCCGCCGGCGGCCTGATCGAAGTTAAGCTTGAGCTGCGGATGTGGGACGGGCTGAAGCTGCAAAGCACGATCTTCTACGATCCTGCGAACGCCCGCCTCTCGGCCGCGCGTGGGTGAATGCCCCCCTGGGGCCGATCACGCTTGATCGGCCGTCTTGATCGGCTCGGGCGCGGAGGCGCGCTTTGACAGCTCCCGCTCACGCCGCAGCACGAACAACCCAGCGCCGATGATCAAGGCCAGCCCGATCAGGGTCGGCCGATCCAATGTCTCGTTAAAGAAAAAATAGCCCAGGACCGACGCGCTGAGGATCTCGAAATATTGCAGCGGCGCGAGCGCCGAGGCCTGCGCATATCGAAACGCGTTGGTGATAATGAGATGCCCGCCAGCGCCAGCAAACGCCATGGCGATCAACACCAACCAGTGCCGCCAGGTCATTTCGATTGGCCGAATCAGCTCAATATCCGCAACCGCGCCGACGCCGAGAACAGCGCTCAACAGCGTCGCCCCCACCAGCCCGGCCCAGAGCTGCAGCGTCACGGCGGACTCCCGTTCGGCCAAAACGCGGGTCAGCAATAAATAACAGGCGAAACAAACCGCCGTCAGCAGCGGCAGCAAGGCGGACCAGCCAACCTTCAGAAAGTTCGGCTGAATAATCAGCATCGCGCCAATAAGCCCGCCCAAAATGGCGACGCCGCGCCGCCAACCAACTTTCTCGCGCAGCACCAACGCCGAAAGGACCGTCAGCAGCAGCGGTTCGACAAAAAAGATTGCGATCGCCTCCGCCAACCCCAGCACCTGCAAAGCAGCGAAAAAGGCGACGGTTCCGATTGCAATCAGCCCCCCGCGCAGAAGGACGAGCCCCAATCGTTGCGGCGCCCACCGCGGCCGCCGCGATGTCGCCAGCAAGATCAGAGCCATGAAGATGGTCTGAAATGCGAACCGCCCCCACCCGACTTGCAGCGCCGGCATCGGCGCGCCGATCACCCATAGCGCCGGCCCGTCAATCGGACCAATGGCGCCATGACCCAGCGCTTTGCCGAGCAGATCCATAATCGGCACGACCAACGCGCCGCCGATCATTAGCGTCGCGCCCAACAGATGCGTGTCCGGCGCAGTCCGAGTGGTTGTGGAGGGAGACGACGCTTCGCTCATAATGCCCGCTCGTGAGATTGGCCGCGCGGGGCGGCCGCCTGTCGCAGCGCTCACTTGGACGCGGGGCTCAGCTCTGTAAAGCGGTAATCGAAATGCGGGCCCGATCAGGGGCGACCGCAGCAACCGAGGCCGTCAACTCCTAGGGTGCGAACTCCTAATGCGAGGAGCGTACGCGATCGATCATCGGCGCGGCCATCGCGGCGAGCAGAGGCGACCACTCCCCCCTGATCTGCGCATGGCGGGGGCGGGCGCTGTCAAATAGGCTCAACCCGATCGCAGCCAGCTTCGCATAAACGCCGCGATCCCGCAGCGCCGCGACCGGCGGATGCGCCGCATATGTCGCCAGCGCATGCTCACGCCGCTTTTTGCGGACACGGTTCTCAACGAGCAGAATGTCCGCAGAGCCATTCTCGCCCGACGCCGCCTCGATACAGGCGAGGAAGCTGCGGGTGGCGTGCACATCGAAGCAAGAGGGCGCGGCCGGCGCCACAATACTATCCGCCCGCTCGATCACGGCGGCCAGACGATTGCGAATGCCGATATTCGTCGCCAGATCCGCCGGGGCGTCGACAATCAGCCAGTCCAGCGCCCGCTCGGAAATCGCCAGGCTGCGCGCAACCGCGCAGGCGTCGGCGGAAGACCAGTCGATCGCGCCAATCGGCGCAGCTTCAGCTGGGCGGCGGGCCAACCACGTGATGCTAGAGCGCTGAGGGTCCGCATCCGCCAGCGCAACCCGACGCCCGGAGACGGCGAGCGCCGAAGCCAGCGTTGTGGCCAAAGTGGTCTTGCCGCATCCACCTTTCCCATTCGCCAGCACCGTAATGCGCATTGCCGTCGCTCCTTCTTGTTTGGGGCTGCGATCAGCGATGCGCCGGCCGGAGAAGCTGGCGACGATTGCGTAGCCGATCGCTTTTTTGATCGATCGAGTACACCATGTGAGTATTGTCACCATGTTAACAACGCGCGATCGCGAATGCGGAACAGCGACGCAATTTCGCAGGACAAAGCCAGTCCAGCCGTTTATTCTCGCCAGAATGCGCATTGTGAGATCTCAAGCTGACCTTGAAACGCTCGCCCGCGAATTCGCTGCGGCGCCGTTTGTCACTGTTGACACCGAATTCATGCGAGAACGGACCTATTGGCCCGAGCTCTGCCTGATCCAAGCCGCACGGCCGATGAACGGGCCGGATGATGAGCATTCCGCTGCGATCATCGACCCGTTGGCGGATGGGCTGGATCTCAGCCCGTTCTTTGAACTGATGGTTGATCAGCGGGTTGTGAAAGTGTTCCACGCCGCGCGGCAGGATGTTGAGATTTTTCTAAATCTGAGCGGCCATGTGCCAACGCCGCTGTTCGACACCCAAGTCGCGGCAATGGTCTGCGGTTTCGGCGACCAAGCCGGCTATGAAACGCTGGTGCGCAAGATCGCCAACAGCTCGCTGGACAAAAGCTCGCGCTTTACCGATTGGTCCCGGCGGCCGCTGTCGCAGAAGCAGCTCGCCTACGCACTGGGCGACGTCACCCACCTCCGCGGCATTTATCAGCACCTCAAGGCGCAGATCGAGCGCGCCGGGCGCGGCCATTGGGTGGCCGAAGAGATGGGGATCCTCTCAGATCCCTCGACCTATCGCGTCGAACCGGATGAGGCGTGGCGGCGACTTAAGACGCGCTCAAACAATCGGCGTTTCCTGGCGGTGGCGAAAGAACTCGCCGCTTGGCGGGAGCGTGAGGCCCAGACGCGCAACACGCCGCGAGCGCGCATCATGAAGGACGAAGCGCTGCTCGAGATTTGCGCCTCCCAACCTAAAACCGTCGAAGAGCTGAGCCGTTCGCGGCTTCTGTTCCGCGAGGGGCGCAAGCCGGAGACGCTTGAGGCAATTCTGGCGGCGGTTAAACGCGGTGTGGAGACGCCGGAGGATGAACGCCCGCCAGCGCCAGAGCCGAAACCCCAGCGCGTTGGCTCGGCCGCGCTTTCAGATCTGCTGCGCGTGCTGCTGAAAGCGAAAGCAGACGAAATCGGCGTCGCGCAACGGCTGCTCGCCTCCAGCGCGGACCTCGACGCGTTGGCGAACGGGGCCGAAGACGGCCTGCCGATGATGAGCGGATGGCGGCGCGAGGCGTTTGGCGAGGATGCGCTGCGCTTGCGTCGCGGCGATATTGCGCTGGCGGCAGGGGCGGACGGGGTCCGGGTCGTCGCACTCTGACGGGCGGGGTCCTGATACTGGGCGAAACCCGCGAAGCGCGGCTGATGGCGAAGCTGCTAAAGCGCGCCGGACTGCCCGCCCTTACGCGCGCGTCCGCCGCCGCCGTCACGGCCATCATCGACGCGCGCCATCCCTACGCGGCCCCTATCGCCCCTGAGGCGCAGCGCGCCGGCGCCGCCCCGCCGCCAACGCTTCGGCTTATCCGCCCCCCTTGGCGGCCAACGGCGGGGGATCGCTGGATCGAATGTCCCAGCACCGCGGTAATGATCTCCAGGCTGCCGAGCGGCGGCCGCGTTTTCGTGACGTTGGGCCGCGCCGAAGAAGCGCCGCTGCTGGCCGACGCGACCAGAGAATATCTGATCCGCGTTCGCGATTGCGCGCCGAGCGATCCGCCGCCCCACATCGCCTACCTGCCCGGCGCCGGCCCCTTCACCGCCGAGGGAGAGCGCGCTCTGTTTGAACGGCTGGGCGTCGCGGCTCTGGCCACCCGCAATGACGGCCGCCGCGGCGCGGCGCCCAAAATCCACGCGGCGCGGGCGTTGGGCCTCCCGGTCTTCATGCTGTCGAGACCCGGAATCCGCGGCCACTATACAATGTGTCCACAAGCCGCAGCCCGATGGGCCGCCGCATCTTTAAGCGGCGGCTTGGATCGCCTAGATGAGGCGCTGATTTTTACGCATAGCAAACCGAAGCGAGTTTAAGCGAGATGACGGCGGAACAAGGCGGACCCCAACCGAGCTTTGACGAAATCGCCGAAACGTTCGAGCTGCTCGATGATTGGGAAGCGCGCTACGCCTATCTGATCGAAATCGGCGGCGACCTGCCGGCGCTGGATGAATCTCTGAAAACAAAAGAGAACAAAGTCGACGGTTGCGCGAGTCAGGTCTGGCTTGTAACACGCGTCTCCTCAAGCGATCAGGGCGCGCCGATCCTGCATTTTGAGGGCGACAGCGACGCACATATCGTACGCGGTTTGATTGTGGTTCTAAAATCGCTGCTGAACGGACAGCCGGCGAAAGAAATAGCAGAGACCGATCCAGCAGCGTCCTTCGCGAAAATCGGCCTTGACGCCCAGCTTTCAACCCAGCGCTCGAACGGCCTGCGCTCGATGATCGCGCGGCTGAAGCAAATTGCCCACAGCGCAATTTGAAGCCAGCACAGCCATGTTGGCGCCGCATTTTGCGCTAAGTAGTCGCCCTCCCGCATCATTTTGCTTGGTTGATGAAATTGGCCATCGCCAATACGCGAATCGTATGGTAACTGATTGGACACTGACAGAGGTGCGCCCAATGAACTGACCAACACAGGCGGGCGCGACACTGTCGCAGAAGAAAAATCGGGCGGCGCAAAGAGGGTCATGAAAGACCACAGGCCGATCCGAAATTGAGGCGGGCGCAGAACAGCGAGAAGGAAGTCTCCTTCGCAATACTGCGCACTTTGTCACGCTCATATTTTTCGCGTGGCAAGCGAGAGGGTGCAAAGGTCGGTAGGACCGTTTTGGGCGAAGAGGCCGGGGCGTTTCATGGATGAAAGCCGTTTTCGAACGATCTCAGCGCGCGAATTCGCGCGACGTTTTCGTGGAGGAGTTGCGCGAGGCGACAAGACTTATGTCAAACTGCTCGGCGCAGGGTGCTCAGTCAGTTCCGGCGTTCCCGCCGCGGCGGAAATCGTTAAGCTATGGCTTAAGGAGCTCATTTATTTCGAGAGCGGAGACGAAACCGATCTCGACGCCTGGGCGGCGCGCCGGTTTGCGCGGTATGACCCGAACGATCCGGCGTCAATTTACGGCGAGGCCTTCCAGGCGCTGTTCCACAATGAACGCGACAAACGCCAGGAGCTAGAGCGTCTGATGGAGGCGGCGGAGCCCGGTTTCGGCTACGCCACCCTCGCGCAGCTGATGACCCACCCCAAATGGGGGCCGCGCATCAATCTGGCCATCACTGTCAATTTTGACGACATGCTCGGCGACGCGCTGCATGTGTTCAGCCAACGCCGGCCGCAGATTTTGACGCATTTGAGCCTGACCGAAACGATGCCGCTGCCGCCAGACGCGCCGACGGTCGTGAAAGTGTTCGGCGACGCGCATATGGGCGCGGACGAAGGCGGCGTCACGCGTGCGCGCCTGCCGCACGCGGTCAAAGCGCGGCTGCGCGATCGGCTGACGGACAGCTGCCTGGCGATTATCGGCTATGGCGGACGCGACGCGTCGGTTCTCGATCTTCTGGAAGGTCTTCCGCCCACCGCGCCAACCGGCGGCGTCTATTGGATTAACAGCGCGCCGCCGAAAGGCGCGTTCGCCGACTGGCTGCAATCTCGCCGGGCCATTTGGGTCAAGAGCGACGATTTCGATGAGCTGTTCTACTTCTGCCGCTTGGAGTTCGGCATTGGGCACCCGACGCTCGATCGGTTCGAGCGGGTGTTCCGGAAGTACAACGCGAAATATCGGGAGCTTTCGACCCGCTCCGGCCTCACCTTGCCCTCAACGGCGCCAAGCGAGACGCCTTCCGTCGGCTCCGCGCTCGATGATCGCGCCGGCGGCGTCATTCAGTTCCCCAAAGGCGGCCAGGCCGCACGGCGCGAAACCGCAGCCAGCCGACGCGACCGCTTGCGCCGGTCGCTCCACGCCTATTCGCGCGCGATCTCCGACACGGCGAGCTTGGGCGAGCAGCTGGAGGAGCGCCAGGCCGCCGGACCAATGCGCGGCATGATCAGCGCGGCGCAATTTGAGCTGCATGGCGACCCGGAGAGCCATCCAGGCGATGGCGGATTGGAAACAGGCGTCGACCCGGTCGCGCCGCGCCCTCTGGCGCCGTATGGGCAGCGCGCACAAGCGCAGGACGCCGCCGCAACTGATGTTGACGGCTCTGGCGCAGCAACTGCGCAGGATGAATTCGCCAAGCTCCGCCCGGGCGAGCGGCGCGCCCTGCCGGCGGCCACACGAATGACCGACACGTTGGCCGAGGATGCGTCCGACAGCATCGATAATGTGTTGGCCGCCCTCGAAAACGAATCGGAAATCTCAATTCCACGCCCGACCCGCGAAAGCAGAGAAAGGCGCCGGGCCCAGCTGGTGTCGCGTTCAGCCCGCCAAGCGCTCGTGGACCGCACCGCGGAACGCGCGCCGCGGCGCGCCGACCCGGGCGAAGGGCTTCGCCGACTAGGGCGAAATTTCAGCGTGCGACGGCGGGCGCGCCCATCGGGCCAAGGACCTACCGGCTTGCCTGTCGATCCACGTACGCTGCTCCAACCCGATCGCGCCTCCGCCGGCGACTTGGCGCTGGCGGCGGCCATCGAAGCAAACCCGGATGACGGTGTTCTGCGCGCCCGCTATGCGCGCTTTATGGCGGTCGGCGCCGGCGATGTCGGCCGGGCGGAGGTCCTCTATGAAGAAGCCCTGCAGCTGGCGCCCGAAAATCTTGGCGTTCTGAGGGAATATGCGCGTTTCTCGCTCGATCGGCTGCGAGACGCGAAGCGGGCCGAGCATCTGCTGGTGGCCGCATTGAAAGTCGACGTCCGCAACGCTGAAACCCTGCGCGCAATGGCGGACTTTTTCCTTCGCGCCCGCGGCGATCTGGGCGAGGCGGAGGACTGCTTCCGTTTGGCGATTGAGATTGCGCCGGAGTCGACAGCCTGCCTGATTGATTATGCTTGGTTCCTCGCGGACCGACGCGGCGAGCTGGAGTCGGCGGAGGCGTATCTGCGCAAAGCGATTGACGCATCCGCCGGCAGCGCCGTCGCCTTCGCCGAACTCGCTCTGTTCCTGATTGAGCGCCGCCGCTCCGTCGATGCGGCCGAAGCGGTGCTCGTCGAAGGCGCTCGCATCGGTCCGGATGATCCAGAAATTCAGTTCGCCCGCGCCGTCGCATCCGAGCGCAAGGGCGATCTTGACGCCGCCGAAGCCTATTACCGGCGCGCCGCCGGATTGGAGCCGCGCGACGCTCGGATCCAAATTGCGTTCTCGAACTTTCTGGCCGAACGCCGCGGCGATCTCGACGCGGCCGAAGCTCAGTTCGAAGACGGGCTGCGCGCGACGCCCTCTTCCGCCGCGCTAGCAACGGCTTACGCGCAGTTTCTGACAAGCTGCCGCAAGGATCGCAAACGCGCTGACGAATTGCATCGCCGCGCCATCGAAGCTGAGCCCTATGCGCCCGTTTCGTTGGCGGCCTATGCGGAGCATCTGGCGTCGGAGCCGACAATGGCGGACGAGGCGGATGCGTTGTTCCGCGACGCGCTCGCCTTCAGCCCGCGCTCCTCAGCCGCTTTGCGCGCGCATGGCCGGTTCCTCGCCTATGTGAAAGGCGACTCGGATGAAGCGCTGGCGCAGCTGCGCCTGGCCGTGGAGCTTGATCCGTGCGCCGAGGCGCTTGAAGAGCTGGCGATGTTCCATCATCGCATCCGCAAGGACGTCGAAGAAGCTGAGCTGTTCTTCCGGGACGCGGTCGAAGCCTCGGACAACCGCGCCGGAACATTGGAGCGGTTCGCCGCTTTCCTGCGCGAAGCCAAAGGCGATGCGGAATCAGTCGCGCAAGAATTTGAGCGCGCGGTTGAAAAGAGCCCGCGCGATGCGCCGACGCTGCTTCGCGCCGCGCGCTTTCTGCTGGCTGAAGGCAAACGCGCGGACGGATTGAAGGTGCTCAACAACGCCTTTGACGCGGCATGGCGGGTCGATTCCTCCAACAGGCCCGGCCCGCTGATGCTTGAGCTTTGGATCTGCCGCTATGCGCATGATCAGAAGCGGCGGGACGACAGCTGGCGCTCCGCTTGCGGGCTGATCGCCAACAATGTCCGTTGTGACGGCGCTGAACTGCACGCAATGGCGGAAATGGCGGTAACGGCCGGCCACCCAGAGCCTGATCGGCTTCGCGATTTGGTTTCCGTCGCCGTTGACGGCGCAGACCCGGCGCGGCTGGGCTGAGCCGTCCGCGTCGCCATCCCCCAGAACAACGTTGCGCGCAGGGCACACTGCGCGTAGCAACGGCCGAGTGCGCGCTCCGCCCGCCCGGCAGCGACGAGGATGTGGCGAGCGCCAGGCTGTAAACACACGATCGGTTGATCATTCGAACACAGACGATGCGGCGGCGTCAGATAGGTAGTTTATGAGCAATTTGCTTTCCGAGCTTCTCTCGGAGCGTCGTTGGCTGATGGCCGACGGCGCAACTGGAACGACTCTCTTTGCGATGGGCCTCGAAGCCGGCGATGCGCCTGAGCTTTGGAATATCGACGCGCCAGAAAAGATCCGAGCGCTGCACCAAGGCTTTGTCGACGCTGGCTCCGACATCATTCTCACCAACTCCTTCGGCGGCACGCGCCACCGGCTTAAGCTGCATAAAGCGGACAACCGCGTGCGGGAGCTGAACGCCGCGGCGGCTCGTATTGCTCGGGAAGTTGCGGACAAGGCTGGCCGGCCGGTTGTCGTCGCCGGCTCGATCGGCCCGACGGGCGAGCTGTTGGAGCCCGTCGGCGCCCTTTCCTTTGACGATGCGGTCAGCGCCTTCAAAGAGCAGGCCGAAGGGCTGTTGGAGGGCGGCGCCGACGTTCTGTGGGCGGAGACGATTTCCTCCCGCGAAGAAATCGCAGCGATCCAAAAGGCGGCGGCCGATCTAGGCGCGCCCTTCTGCGGCACGCTGAGCTTTGATTCGTCCGGCCGAACGATGATGGGGCTGACCTCAACCGATTATGCGAGGCAAACCAGCGACATGACCCCAGCGCCGGTCGCCTTCGGCGCCAATTGCGGCGTTGGCGCGTCAGACCTGCTCCGCAGCGTGTTGGGCCTGACCGAAAAGGCGCCAGAAGCCGTGGTCATCGCCAAAGCAAATGCGGGGATCCCCAAATATGTCGATGGCGCAATCGAGTATGACGGCACCCCGGCGCTCATGGGCGACTATGCTGTTATGGCGCTCCGCGCTGGCGCGCGCATTATCGGCGGTTGCTGCGGCACCACCACCGCCCATCTTGAGGTGATGAAGAAAGCGCTGACCGAGGCTCCGGAGGCGCTTAGCCGCCCGACACTCGACGAAATCGAGGCCGCAACCGGGCCGTTCAGCTCCGAAGGCGACGGCGTGTTCGGCCATGCCGGCCACGCGGCGCCCAAAGCCCGCCGCGGCGGCCGTCGCCGCGCTGGCGGCGCATCCTCCGGCTCAGCCTGATCTGGTCCATTTCGCCAGGGCGCCCAGCGCGCCCTGGCTCACCGCGACTCCGATCAGAATAATTGCAAGCGCCGCAGGCGCTTCCGCCGGAAGCGTTTCTCCCAAGAACACCACGCCGAAAACCATGCCCCACACCGGCACCTGGTAATTCACCAGGACAAAAAATGTCGGCCCACGCCGCCGAATGACTGTCAGCAGCAGGAACATCGCCAGCGCTGTCGGCACAACCCCAAGCCAAATCACCGCCAGCGCCGCCCGCCATGTCCAAGGGGCGCTGAGCGGCGCCTCGAACATCAACGCAATGGGCGTGAGCAGCGTTGCGGCGCAGATGAGCGCCAAAGCGCCGAATGTTAGCGGATGCGCGGCCGGCGCGCGCTTCGCCAGCACGGACCCAGAGGCGTAGCATGCGGCGGCGCCAAGGCATGCCAGCTGAGCCAAAAGCGCGAAACCGCCCGCGCCAAGTCCTTCGAGCACGTCCAGCCCGATCAGCAGCGCCACGCCAAATAGTCCGATCAAAAAACCCGCGGCCTTAACGCCGCTCAAGCGTTCGCTGGCGACAAACCGCGCGGCGATGGGCAGCGTAATCAAGGGCGTGGTCGCCATAAAGATTGCGGCCAAGCTGCTGTCGATATGCCCCTTCTGCGCCCAGGAAAGCAGGGTGAACGGCAAGGCGTTGGAAAGAACGGCGCTGCCCAGCGCAAATAACCACAACCGCTTGCCCGTCCGCGCGAATGGCTGCGGCGGCGGCCCCGCCGCCCAGAACGCAAGCGGGGTCAGGACAACCGCGCCAATGATCAGACGCGCGGCGGCGACGGAAATAGGCGGCAGATCGCGCACGGCGACGGTCGTCAAAGTGAAGGAGCCGCCCCAGATCACGCCGAGCAAGGCCAGCAACGCCCAGGACAGCCAGTCGACTCTACGAATATGGGCCTGCATCTGAACCTCGCCAAAGCGCGCCGTCTGTATTCCCGCGCGGAGCTTGCTTAGATCGCGCAGCGGCTGGACGCTATCCGCTAAAATCCTGCAGCGTCTGAATATGCGGCCCCTCTTGCAGCAACCCAGCCAAACGGCCAACGCCCTCCAGAAGTTGCGGGCGAGACGCCACCTCGCCGAACGCGACCCGCACGGCGTGCGGCGCCGGCGCCCGGCCGACCGCGTAGGCCTCCGCCGAGGCCAAGCGCACCCCCACCCTGCGCGCAGCCTCGCAGAACTCAGCCGCGCGCCAGGGCTCCGGCAACTCGAGCCATCCCATTGAGCAGGAGGGCGACAGGGTGAGGCGGCCAGAGCCGATCACCGGCTCCAGCGCCGAGCCGACAAGCGCGCTGCGCTCCTGAGTTTCGCGCCCGACCTGCGCAATGATCCGCGCGGCGTCGCCGGATTGGATCACCTCCGCCGCCAAGCCGGAAACCAGCCAAGAGACATGCTGGAAATAGCTCTGTTGAATGCGCGCCGCCCGGGCGCCCTCCCCCACCGGAGCAAGCACATATCCAACCCGTAATCCGGCGGCGACGCATTTGGACAGGCTGGTGACGTACCAGCAGAGCTCCGGGCATAGGGATGGAAAGGACGGCAAGCGCTGATCGACCAACCAGCCATAGACGTCGTCTTCAATGATTGGCGTCCGACGCGCCTGCGCAATCTCCGCAATCTCTTTCCGCCGCGCCAGGGACATGGTGGCCAAAGTTGGGTTTTGGTTGTTGGCGGTCAGAAGGATCGCGCCCGGCCGATATCGCCGACATGCGGCGTCCAACGCCTCTGGCGACACCCCCTCCTGATCCACCGCAACCGGCTCCAACCGGACGCCCAGCCCCCGTGCGCAATCCTTGATGCCCGGATGGATGAGCGGCTCGCTCAATGCGACCGTATCTCTGCCGCCGCACGCCGCGGCCAGCGCCGTCAATAGGCCATGCTGCGCGCCGGAAGAGACAATGATGTCTTCAGTGCGCGCCGGCACCCCGCCGGCGCGTAGGAAATCGGCTCCGGCGGCGCGCTCCGCCTCATCATCGCCAAACCGATGATAATCGGTGAGCGGCAGATCCCCCCGCCGCTCAACCAACCTCTGCAGCGCGGCCGTCAGCGTCGCGTTCTGGCCAATATCGACAACCCGATTGCTGCCCATCTCAATACAAGCAGCGCCGGACAGGGGCGGGGCCAAAATTGTATCGATCTGCGTCGGACCGGTTTCCCCAAATGTATCGGAAAACCGCGCCGCGGTTGGATCAAAGGCGTCCGCGGCGGCGTGGGCGGCGAAGTCGCGCACAAAGGTGCCGCTTCCGACCCGGGCGTCGAGCAACCCCCGGCTCTCCGCCAGCTGATAGGCCCGCGCTATCGTCCCTGGCGTCATCTGTAAGCGCCAGGCGAGGTCTCTCACCGCCGGCAACTTCTCGCCTGGAGCTAAACGCGCCTCCGCAATCGCGTCTGCGATCGCATCAGCTAACGCGCGATAGCGCGGCCCGTCCGGCGAGAGCTCTGGCGTCCAAATTGTACCCATTGCAATAAAACAATAGCTCCCGAAGAATGCGATACATTAAGACAATCCAATGCGGACAATCGGCTGCCCGCACAATTGTAACTGTAACAATTAAGATGAGGGGTTGTCATGGCCAAAATCGCCCATCTTCAACAAGCCAGTGTTGAGCCGCGCTTGCCCCTTGTCGCGAAGCGTCTCGGCATTGCGCCGCAGCTGGCGTTGTGGGCCCAGCGCCGCCGCACGCGTCGCGCCCTGGCGCAACTCGATGAGCGCGCATTACGCGATGTCGGACTGACGCGCGCCGAAGCCATGGCGGAAGCCCGCAAACCGTTCTGGCGCGCGTAGAGCCGAGCCGTTAGAGAGGTCCATCTAACTTCAAATCGCTCCGGCCTCTCATAGCGCGGGCCCTTAGGCGCCCCCGCGCGCCGCCGCCAGACGCTCGCGCACAATTGCATCGGCGGCGATCGCCAGATGCCCGCCATTCGGCCCCGTGCGGTCCAACAACATCTTCAAGGTTTCCGGCAGCGCGGCCAACTTCGCTTCAGCGCGCGCATCGCTCATGCCGATCGCCGTCCGCGACACGGAGATCAAGCCGCCGGCGTTTACCAGATAGTCTGGACAATAAATGTGGCCCGCAGCCGACAGGCGATCCGCATCCGCATCCGCCGCCAATTGATTGTTGGCGGCGCCGCAAATGATCTGCGCCCCAAGCTTCGGGATTGTCGTCGCGTCAAATTCCCCACCGAGCGCGCAGGGGGCGTACACGTCGGCCGCCTGGTGCGCAATCTCCGAGGTCGCAACCTGCGTTGCGCCGGTGTCCGCCGCAAACTGCGCGGCTCGCGCCGGATCAAGATCGGCGACGATCAGCTCCGCGCCCGCCTCAGACAGCAACATCGCCAACCGCCCGCCAACGGCGCCAAGACCTTTCACGGCGACGCGAAGGCCCTTCAGATCGCTCCGCCCCAAGATATGCTCGACAACAGCATTCAGGCAGAGAAAAACGCCCTTCGCCGTCCATGGCGCGGGGTCGCCGACACCGGTCGAAAGCCCCGAGACATGCGAGGTCTCCACCGCCATCGCATCCATATCCGCGGGCGTCGCCCCAACATCCTCGGCCGCAATATAGCGTCCCCCCAGGCGCTCAACAGCTTGGCCCATGGCGCGCATCATCGCCTCGGTCTTCTCCGTCTCCGCATCAGCGAGGATCACCGACTTTCCGCCCCCAAGCGGCAGGGCGGCCAGCGCGGCTTTAAAGGTCATGCCGCGCGACAGACGCAGCACATCGGTCAAAGCCGCATCATCGCTGTCATATCGGCGAATTCGGCAGCCGCCGAGCCCCGGTCCCAGCGTCGTATCATGCACGGCGATGATGGCGCGCAGACCGGCGGCGGGGTCCGCAACGAAGACAACCTGCTCATGATGGTCAAAGTCTGGATGGTCAAACATGGCGAGAGCACTCCGCAACTTGAGCGATCCAGCGGGGTTTGACGCGGCGCCGCCAACTGGACAAAGGGGGCGACTTTCCCCATCTTCACCGCATGGAAACGATAAGTAGAGGTCCGTCTGTACAATATGTACGGTCGGAGGAGGAACTCAACCACATTATATTCACTGACGGCGTCGCATCGATTGAAGCGCCGGCGTCATTGCTGCGAAAGATTCGCTTTAAAAACGCCAAGCGCATCGGCGGTCCGCGCCTGAATGCGATTGTGCGCTCCATCCGGGACCGCGGATATCTTCCGACCGATCCGATCATCGCTCGAATTGGTCAGAAGGGGAAATGGGTGATCGTTGACGGCGGCCACCGGCTGACGGCGCTGAAGCTGCTGCTCAAAAGCTTCTGGGGCAGGCTGATGGGGCGGAAATACGGCAACGTGTACTTCTTGCTCTTCGAAACCGAGCGAAGCTGGGCAAAGATGCGGCAAGGCGGGCTGAAGGGCGCGCGGCATTAGCTGAGGCGCGACAACGCCTCCCCCAGCGCTACAGCCCGAACCCAACCGCGGCGAGGCTGTTGCGACAATCGCGCAAGGCTGGAATAGCGCGCTTGAAATGCTCCGTATCGAATATCGCCCGCTCAAACGACGCGCCAATCGCAGCCGGAAACTCATCCCATAGCGAGGCAGGCATGGCCAGCGCCGCAACGCCCGCCTCGAACTCACCGTCGACATGGGCGTATCCAAGCTCACGCGCCTCCTGCAACGCCGCCGCGATCTGGGCCCGATCGGTGGACGTTCTTTCCGTGAAGGCCTTCAGCGGCGCGTTCGCGAGCAGTTCATCCCGCTGTTCCGGCGGCGCAAACGCAGTCAGCGCCCGGCCAATGCTCGTGGCCAGAAGCGGCACCCGGCTGCCAATTGTAAAGCCAAAACGAATCGCTCGGCTCTCGAGCGCCGCATGCGCAAGAAAAACCACGTCATACCCATCCCGCGTTGCAAGATAGATCGGCGCTCCGATCTCCCGCGAATATTCGTTCAGGATCGGGACCAGCGACTTGACCAACCGCCGGCTTTGCAAAAAACCGCCGGCCAGGACCAGGATTTTCGGCGTAAGGCGGAAGCCTCGCCCGAGCTGCCGAACATAGCCTAGATGCGCGAGCGTCAGGACCAACCGACGTACGACCGCACGATCAAACCCGGTCCGGCGTGAAAGTTCCGCCAGCGTCAAGTCTCCCTCCGGCTCCGTCGCGTCGAACGCTTTGAGCACCGAGAGCCCCTTTGCGAAGGTGGCGGAAATGTCCCCGTCCATTGAAGTCATCGCGCGTCATCCGCTAATTTTGCACTCGGCCGCACACGCCGAAACGCTCCGAGATATTGACAAGAAGCGGACGGCGCCGGACGTTTCATTACATCATATGAACATGCGTGCGATATTCGCACAAGTGGTAATATTTAGAGACGCACACCGCGAAAGGGCGACGCCGACATGATGAGCCAGGAGCAAAATGAGGCGCTGACACGCGTGGGATCGGGCGCGCCGGCAGGCGAGGTTCTTCGGCGATATTGGCAGCCCGCCGCCTTGACGGTTGAACTGGACGGCCCGCGTCCGATCGCGCCGGTGACATTGCTCGGCGAGCGCCTGACGCTGTTCCGCAATGGCGATGGCGAGCTCGGCCTGATTCAGCGCCACTGCCCCCATCGCGGCGCGGATCTTTGCTACGGTCGGCTGGAGGATAACGGCCTGCGCTGCCCGTTCCATGGCTGGCACTTCGACCGCAGCGGCCAATGCGTTGAGCAGCCGGGCGAACCCGAGGGGAGCCGGATGCACGAAAACATCAAAGCGCGCAGCTATCCCGTCATCGAAAAGAACGGGATCATCTTCGCCTATTTGGGGCCGGGCGAGCCGCCTAAGTTCCCGAATTTTGACTGTTTCACCGCTCCGGACAGCCACGTATTCGCCTTCAAAGGGCTCTGGGAGTGCAACTGGCTGCAGGCGATGGAGGTCGGCATCGATCCTGTGCACGCCTCTTTTCTACATCGTTTCCTGCAAGACGAAGATCCGTCAAAGAGCTACGGCAAGCAGTTTCGCGATAAGGCGGCGAACACAGACATCCCGATGACACAGCTGCTGCGCGAATATCCGCGGCCGGAGATCAAGGTGGAGGAGACCGACTACGGGCTGCGCCTGATCTCGCTGCGGCATCTCGAAGACGGCCGAACCCATGTTCGCGTCACGAACCAGATCTTTCCGGAAGCGATTTGCATCCCAATGTCGAATGAAATGACCATTACCCAGTGGCATGCGCCAATCGATGATGAGAATTGCTATTGGTACTCGATGTTCACTAGCTTCGGCCAGCCGGTGGACAAGGAGCTGATGCGCGAACAGCGGCTCAAGGAACATCGGCTTCCGGACTACGCGCCGCTCAAAAACAAACGCAACAACTACGGCTATGACCCGGAGGAGCAGCGGACCCAGACCTATACGGGAATGGGGCTGGATATTAACGTTCACGATCAGTGGGCCGTCGAGTCCATGGGGCCGATCCAGGATCGGACCGACGAACATCTTGGCAAATCCGATGTGGCGATCATTCGCTACCGCCGCCTTCTGCGCGCCGCGATCGCAAGTCTAGCCAACGGCGCCGATACTGAGCTGCCAATGCGCACTGGCGGCGATCTCTCCGACATTCACGGGCCAATCTCCATTGACGCAATTGGGGAAACCGGCCGAGCTTGGGAGGAGGTCTACCGCGCCGCAGATGAGGCTCGCCGTCAGCAATGTTCTTGGCGCGCGTCGCGTTGACCAAGGGCGCGCATGAGGCGATACGGCGCGGATAGGGGGACATAGCGCATGACGAAGGCGACAGCGGATCTGGACACGGGGCAGTTAGCGCGACTCGGATTGCTCGCCCCGAACGCCCAACAACGCGCCGAAGGCGTTCTGCAACGGATCGATGCCGAGGGTGTGGAAACGGTGCGGCTGGTCTGCGCCGACCAACATGGCGTGCTGCGTGGAAAGACCATTGTCGCGAAAGCGGCGCGTTCGGCTTTTAAATCCGGAATAACGGCGCCGTCGACGCTGCTTTTCAAAGACACAGCGCAGCGAACCGCCTTCCCCGTTTGGCGAAAAGACGCCGGTTTCGGACGTGGCGCGCTGACGGGATCCGGGGATATTCTGCTCGCGCCAGATCCGTCGACATTTAACATCCTGCCCTGGTCGCCCAATTCCGGCTGGATGCTCTGCGACGTCGCCCAGCTGAACGGCGACGCTATCCCCTTTGCATCGCGCAATGTCTTGCGAACCGCGCTCTCGCGCCTTGCGGAAGCTGGGCTCGAGATGCGGATCGGGCTCGAGATTGAGTTCCACATTTTCAGCGTCGCCGACCCAAAATCCTCGCCGACGGACGCAGGAATGCCCGCCGCCGCGCCAGATGTTGAGATGATCACCCGTGACTTTGGGCTGCTGGGCGAGGCGCGCTACGATGCGATGGAGGAAATTGCGACCGAGATCCGGCGCGCCTGCGAGGCTCTTGGCCTCGCCGTGCGCGGCGTGGAGGCGGAGTTCGGCCCCAGCCAAATAGAGTTCGTCTTCGAACCCGGCCCGCCAATGGCGCAGGCGGACGCGATGGTTCTGTTCCGCTCGATGGTCAAGCAGCTCTGTGCGCGCCGAGGGCTGCACGCCACCTTTATGTGCCGGCCCCGACTGGGCAGCTGCGCCGCCAGTGGCTGGCACATCCATCAGTCCGTGGCGGAGCGCCAAACGGGCGCCAATATCTTTCGCCCTGTCGATGGCGCGCCGAGCCCGAAAGCCAGCGCATGGATCGCCGGTCTTCTTGAGCATGCGCGGGAATCTTGCCTGCTGACGACGCCGACGGTGAATGGCTATCGCCGTTTTCAAGCCTTCCAGCTGGCCCCCAATCGCATCCAATGGGCCGAAGACAATCGTGGCGCGATGATCCGGGCGCTGATGCGCGACGACGACCCCAACAGCCGAATTGAAAACCGGGTCGCGGAGCCGGCCGCCAACCCCTACTACGCGTTCGCCAGCCAAATATTGAGCGGCTTGAGCGGCCTGTCCCGCGCCCTCACGGCGCCGGCGGCTTCAGAAGAACCCTATAGCGAGGGCGCGCCGCGCTTACCGGCGAATATGGATGAGGCTATTCGCGCCTTCGAGGGCGGCGATCTATATCGAAGCGCGCTTGGAGACGCGTTTGTATCCTACTACGCCCAGCTAAAAAGGGCGGAGTGGGACCGATATATCGGTGAGATCTCGGAATGGGAGCAGCGCGAGTATTTCTCGCTTCTCTAAACATGACGCAGCTTATCAACCGCTCAGCGCGCCGAGGCCTCGATCGCTTCCATATCATCGTCCGAAAGGCCAAAGTGATGCCCGATCTCATGGACGAGGACATGGGTCACCAAATCGCCGAGGGTCTCCTCATGGCCCGCCCAGTAATCGAGCAGGGGGCGGCGAAAGAGAATAATGCGATTTAGATCGCTCGGCGTGGCAAGGCTGGACGCTCGCGTTTCATCCACGCCCTGATAGACGCCGAGCAGCTCATATTCATCTTCCAGCCCAAGCGCCCGCAACGTTTCCTCATCGGGAACATCCATCACCAGAAAGGCGATGTTGGCGCACCGATCTCGAAACATAGCTGGCAGCCGCGCAAAAGCCGCAGCCGCGAGCGCTTCGAAATCCGCCAGAGAAGGCGCGGAAACGTGGCTCCAATCCATTTGATCCGGGCTGCGAGACATGAACCACGCTTTCCCTAGCGCAGGCGCGCTCCCCACGGAGCGCGCCCGAAAAGCCTAGAGCGATTTGAAGTTAGATGGACCCATCTAACGGCTCGCAAATCGCGACCAAACAGAGACTTAGAGCTTGGCGAGCATCGCCTCAGCGCCCGACGCATCCGCGGTCGCCGGCGTGTCCTCGACCGCCAGCTCCTTCACAATCCCATCTTCGATGATCATTGCATACCGCTTCGAACGCACGCCAAGGCCCCGCTCGGTCAGATCCAGATCCAGCCCAACTGCTTTGGTGAACAGCGCCGACCCATCGGCGAGCATCATCACCTTGTCGCCCACGCCGCTTTTCTCACCCCAGGCCGACACGACAAAAATGTCGTTGACCGCGACGCAAACGATGGCGTCGACCCCCTTCGCTTTCAGCGCATCATGATGGGTAAGATATCCTGGCAGGTGGTTCTGATGGCAGGTCGGGGTGAAGGCGCCCGGCACAGCAAAGAGCACGATTTTCTTGCCACGGAAGAACTCCGGGCTTTTCACCTCCTGCGGGCCGTCCGAGCTTGGGGTGAAGAAGCTTGCCTCAGGCAGCGTATCGCCAACTTTGATCATCCGTCTCTCCGCTGAATGGCCGCGGCTGGAATTCCGCGCGGCAAAGGTCCCGCGCCGCCATATAGGGCGCGCAGCCGTCCTCAAACAGGCGGCGACCGGCAAATCGCACAGAATTTCTGCGCATCAACCGGCCGGCCGCGCCACGCCTGTTAGAGTTTTACCGCGAGATCGCGCGGGGTTGTGATCAGCGATTCAGCGCCGGCCTCGCCCACCAGAATGGTGTCAGCGATCTGAATTGAGGCGCCGAGCTGGGCCGGGCCGGCGCACAGATGCAAGCACATGCCTGGGATCAACTCCGCCCCCTCGCCCGGCTCGACGCGCAAACCGCGCTCCCGCATACGCGGCGGAAAGGCCAACCCGGTGGAAAACCCAATGGCGCTTTTTGCGGCCGTCCCGCCCAGCGCGCCGTAAAACGCATCCGCGACCGCGCCGACCGGCGCCCCCGGCTTCGCCGCCGCAATCGCCGCCTCAAGCGCTTCAGCGGCGCGGGCGGCCGCCTGAACGGTTTCATCATCGGGCTCGCCCAGCGATACGGCGCGACTCACCGGGCAATGATAGCGCCGCACGGCGCCCGCCAGCGAGAGGGTGATCGCCTGCCCCGCATCAAACGGCTCATCCGTCCATCCTAAGCCAGGCGCGCCGCCGGCCGCCCCCGCCAGGACGGTCGGCGCTATTGCGGCGACTCCGCCAAAGGCGGGTTGTTCCGCATCATCGCAAAGCAGCGCTTTGGTCGCCTCAGCCAGGATCGCGCTCGGACGCATATCGGGGACGATCATCGCGAAGGCCTGCTCCAACGCAGCGTCCGCGCGCGCCGCGGCGCGGCGCAACAAGGCGATTTCCGCCTCTGATTTGACCAAGCGCCGCAGATCCGCCAGCCCGGTCGCATCCTTAAAGCGCGCGCCGGGCAGATCGGAGATCAACTGGCCGATGCAGGCAGCGGTGAAATTGGCGCTGTCGAGCTCCACGCCGATGCGCGCGCCGCCATGCCCCCACTCGGCCAGCTTCGCAGCGAGGTCCACAAAGGGGTGCTGAGTGCGGCCAGTCTCACTATACGCGCTGACACGATCATCCTGCATCCACACAGAGGCGGCGGCCGCAGGCTGATCGCTTTCGGCGCCCCACCAGCGCGGAGGATCGCGCATATCCAGGATCGCGACCTGCTGCAGCCCCTGGCCCACGCCATCCCACCCCGTTAGCCAGCTGATATTGGCGGGATCAGACAGGATCAGCAGCTCCACCTCATGCAGCTGCATCGCCTGTCGCAGGCTGGCCAGCCGTTGACCATATTCCTCGGCCGTAAAGAGCGGTACGCGTTTGAGCGGCGGATTTGGCACGCTTTGTCCTCCTGATGAGGGGATCACGATGCGTGGCGGTTTCCCGTACACGCTGAATTCAAAGGCCGCCGCCTCAACATGCGGAGGCATGGACAGAACGGTACGGCCGCTGCCCGCAACCATATTTCGTGGGGCGAGCGGAGACAACACCGATCCTTAGAAACCTCTCCCCCTGACGGCGGCGCCTCTGTATCCCCGTGCGCACAAATCCGCCAACGAGCATTGCAGTCGCCGATGAACTATGCGCCAGTGGCCCGTGGAGACCGCAAATTGCAGACGGAGCCATGCTGTGTATCAGCTCTACACTTGGTCAACGCCGAACGGGCGCAAAGCGTCCATTATGCTCGAAGAACTCGGCGTTGAATTTGAGGTCAAACCCGTCGACCTCAGCGCGAATGAGTCATCTTCAACCGCCTTTCTCGCCGTCAATCCGCATGGCAAGATCCCCGCTTTGGTCGATACGGAAGCGGGGCGCACCATTGTCGAGTCTGGCGCAATCATGCTCTATCTCGGCGAAAAGCACGGGCGCTTTCTGGGCGATGAAGCGCAACGTTGGGAAACGGTCCAATGGGTGATGTGGCAGATGAGCGCCCTTGGCCCAGTCCTAGGTCAGACCCACCATTTCTACTTCTACAACAAAGGCAAAGCCCCCTACGCGGAGGAACGGTTCCGCACGGCGGCGCGTGGACTTTACGGCGTGCTCGACAAGCGACTGGAGGCGCGGGACTATATCGTGGACGCTTACGGCGTCGCCGACATGATCTGCTTTCCCTGGATCGCCCGCTGGCCGCGCCAGGGTATTGAGCTGACCGACTACCCGAATGTGCTGGCCTGGTACCGCCAGCTTGCCGAGCGCCCAGCGGTTCAGCGCGGCTATGCTATTCCGGTTTCGGACGAAATTCCCATGCCAAGCTGAAGCGAGCGCATATCGAACGCATGCGTTCAGCGACTCGGCTATCGCGCCCGCCCCGGGACTGAGGGCGTTTTGTGCAACCGTGATTGATCCGAAAGCGCTCCCACCGGCGCACTCGACCTTATGGCCTCACGCCGCGCCCGGTTCTGATCGGTCGGCGGCGCGGAGGCGCCCAACCGCTTTGAAGGAAAAACTCAATGGAGTTGGTTTTTGATCCGACGCCGCCTGTGATTGCGGCAACGACGAACGAGCGTGGTTTTCCCGTGCGTCGCCTGCTGTGCCTTGGCCGAAACTACGCTGACCACGCTGCGGAAATGGGGCACGCTGCGCAAGCGGAGGAGCTGCCGTTCTTCACCAAATGGGCCGAGGCCGTGACCCAGCAGGACGAAGAACTCCCCTATCCGCCGGAGACGGAGAGCTGGCATTTCGAGGTCGAGCTTGTCGCCGCGATTGGGGAACCCGGCGCAGCAATTAAGGAAGCCGACGCGCTCTCCCATATCTGGGGCTATGCGGTTGGCGTCGACATGACGCGCCGAGATCTACAGGCGAAGGCGAAAAAGGCCGGCACGCCGTGGGACTGGGCCAAGAACGGCGCCGCCACCGCGCCGCTCGGTCCGATCGCGCCGGTAAGCGAGGTTGGCCATATTGATACCGGCGCGATCCGCCTGTTCCAGAACGACGCGCTGCGCCAGGATGGCGAGCTGGGCCAAATGATCTGGAGCGTGGGCCGCACCATCGCCTATATCTCGCGCTTCTTTCCGCTTGAGCGAGGCGATCTGATTTTCACCGGCACGCCAGCCGGCGTCGGCCCCGTTGCCCGCGGCGACAAGATCCGCGCCGAAATTGACGGGTTGCCGCCGCTTCAGTTTGATATCCAAAGATAACCAAGACGGCCGCAGGACGCCTGCGGCCGCCATTGACGCCTTAGGGTGCGAACTCATAAATCTGGCCGAGCCAGCGTTCGGCAGGCGGCTTTTGGCTGAGAAGCGACTGCAGTGCAGGGTGGATCCCTGCGCCAAGGAGCTGAACCAAGCCAAAAGCGCGTTTGACGGGCTGGGGACGACCAGATTTATGAGCTCCCACCCTAGTCGTTCAGATAGTAGCGCACCGTTGTGACGACCCGAATGACCTTATAGCGCTCCTGCCGCTCATTATACTGCCCGTCCCGCGGCAGGATCTGAATGACCCCCTGATTCGCAGTGGCGATATCGCCGACCGTCGCCCCGCTATCCTTGGCGAACTGCTTCGCCGACGCGCGGGCCGCCTTCGTCGCCGCCTCAATCAGGCTCGGCTTGACGCTGTTCAGCTTTGTATAAAGGAACTCCGGGCGCGCGGCGTTCGCGAAGTCGCTGTCGCCAAGCAGAACATCCGCGTCCAGCAGCTTGCGCGTTTCGCCGGAGAGCTTCGCGATCGCGTCGACCTTGGTCGTCCGCACCCGCACCGCGCCGACCGCGATATAGCGGATCACCTCGCGCTGAACGCCGCCCTCCTGCAGCACGCTGCGCTGGATTTTCAACGAATAGGGTTCGAAGGTCACTTCATCGGCGGCGATGCCGCCATCCGCCAGGAACTTCGCAAGCTCTTTACGCCCCTTCTCCGCCGCGGCCAGCGCCGCAGCCGACGTCGTCGCCTCGCCGCGGAAGGGGACGCGCCACGAAGCCAGATCCGCCTCGACCTCTTTCTGAGCCAGCCCCTTCACCACCACCGTGCGGCTGGCGCGCTGCATGTCGATCAGGCTGGACCCGAGCGTTACGCCGCCGAACGCGATCCCCGCCGCGATCGCGACGCCCCCGACCAATTGACCCCAGTTATTCATCACACACTCCCGATTGGCTGCGGGAGGATCTGCGGCGAAGAATGCGGCTTAGACGTGGCTTAGCTTCGGCGTAATAACGCTATTCGGGTGTCGCCATAGACGCGAGAATCGATCTGCTCCAGCGCCTCAAGCTCCGGCTCCGGCGCATCCGCGCGCTCCTCCCAAACAACCACCGCCGCCTCCGCGATCCATCCGCCGGCCAGCGCCGCCTCCATCGCGCGCTCGCCCAAGCCGCGACCGTATGGCGGATCCAGAAACACAAGATTGAACGCCGCGCCGCGGTTGGGGCCCAGCCGTGTCGCATCGCGCCGAAAAATTTTCGTGCGGCCCGTAAGCTCCAAAGCCTCGACATTTTCACGCAACAGGGCGCGCGCCGCGGCGCCGTCATCGACAAAGACCGCCCGCTCCGCCCCGCGCGACAGCGCCTCCAGCCCTAACGCGCCGGTGCCTGCGAACAGATCAAGCACGCGCGCGCCCTCAATCGGCGGATACGCGCCATGCGCAAGCAAATTGAACAAAGATTCCCGCACGCGGTCCGACGTTGGGCGTAAACGATCCGCTGGCGCGCCGGCTCCAACTGACGCCAATCGGCGCCCGGCCAACGCGCCGCCGATAATTCGCATCTCTTTTGCTCCTGCTCGTTCGGTCGGGCTAGGGTCGAAACCCCTTCATCAGACGCCGTCAGCGCTTCCTAACCCGTCGACTCGAGCGAACGGCGGGCCCATGCTGCGGCGACGTCCGGGTCGTCATGCGCCGAGTCCGGCAAGCTCCAATAGGGCATCGCCACCGGCTTCTCGCGCTTTTTGCCCTGATAGGTCCAGCGCTGCGCGCCCTCGGCCTCCAACGCAGCGACAAAATCCGGCGCCCGCTCGATATCGGCCTTGATCATGAGCTCGCCGTCAACGATCAGCGCGAAAATGCGGCCGTCCGAGTAGATTGCCGCGCCGCCGAACATCTTGCGATGCGAAAGGCCTCCGACCGCCTCGAACAGCTCCTTCGCCCGGGTAATATCATCGTCGAGACTGCTCACTCCGACCGCGCCTGTTCAGTCTTGTCCATAAACCGGATCACGATGGGATTGACCCGCTCCGGCTCCGTCGCCGCCGCCATATGACTCGCATCGTCAATTTCAGTGGATGTGGCGTAGGGCATCGCATTGCGCAGCCGCGCCATCACAGCGCGCGCCGACGCCCGCGACTTGGCACCGTAAATAAGATGCGTTGGCGGCTCAATATCCTGGAAATCGCGATAGGTCATTTGCCCGGGCGCATGGAGGTTCGCGCCGCGGAAATCATCTGCAATCCGGCGCGCAACCCCGACGACGTAGGCTTGCGGCTCGGGCCCAAGCGCATCAAAGGCGCCGTCGCCATTCCAGAAATCGATGAACATCCGCATCGCCTTCTCAGGCTCTCCAAACTCGGTCAACGCCGCAACCGCGGCGGCGGTTTCCAGCAGTTCGATCCGTCGCGGATCGCCGGTTTCCTCCAACAGTTGGAACACGGTCGGCTCGATCAATGTGAGGCTTGCAACCCGTTCAGGATGGTCGCGCGCGACACGGGCCGCCACCAACCCTCCGAAACTATGCCCGACCAGATGAGCCGGCTGCTCTTGCTTGGTCAGCAACTCGGAGAGGATCGCCGCATCATGCAAAAAGATCGGCGCCTCAGTACCCTGCGTGGGATCGCTGCGGCCGTACCCATGGAAGTCAGGCGCCAAAACGCGCCGCGCGCAGGCGAGATCGCCAATCAGCGGCCGCCATTGCCCGCTATGGCTGGCCGACCCATGGGCCAGGATCACAGGCAGCGCGGCCGCTGTAGCAGCCTCGCCAGCTGACCGATAGGAAATGCGCCGTCCGCGCAGGGTCAGAAATTCGGACGCTTCAACCGCGCTCAGCGCCGCGGGAGCGGTCGTCTCCGCCGCCTCAGCATCCGCATCCGCCGCGTCCGACGGAACTGTTTCCTCTGCAACCGGATGAAGCAGGGTGATCGGCTCTGCTGTAATCTCCGATGACGCGCTCGCCATTTTCGTCTGAAAACCTCTTATGCCGAAAGCGTCTCAGCGCCGTACGCTCTGACCGCGCAACGAGACATATCGCGTAAAAAGCGGTCCGCGCATGTGGAGGCTTCAACCGGCAGTTTAGCAAGCGGTTTGCATTCAGACGGGCGAATTCAGCCGAAAATGTCGCGGCTTTGACAACAAGGAACGACATTATGCCTCCGCGAGCACTTGCGTCCGAGCTGTTTTTAGGCGAACGACCATCCAAAGCTAGGCTTTAGTAGGCGACTTGGTTCGCCCAGCATTTCCGCGCAAAATATGCGCATGACTCCGGCGCGCGAGGCCGGGTCTGGAAAGGATCAGCAGATGCAGAGAGTCGAGGGAGCGCCGCGTTTGATCGCAGGCGGCGCCAACCGCCCATTAGCGCAAGACATCGCAACGGCTTTGTCGCAAGCCCACGGCGACGCCGTCGACTTGGCGCAGGCGCGCATTGAGCGGTTTGCAGACAGTGAAATCTTCGTGGAGATTATGGACAACGTCCGCGGCGAAGATGTGTTTGTGCTCCAACCAACCTCGAACCCTGCGAATGACAATTTCATGGAGCTGCTGATCATGATCGACGCGGCCCGTCGATCCTCAGCGCATCGCATTACCGCCGTAATGCCCTATTTCGGCTATGCGCGGCAGGATCGACGAACGGCGCCGCGCACGCCGATTACGGCGAAGCTGGTGGCCAACCTGATCACGCAAGCTGGCGCCAACCGCGTTTTGACGCTGGATCTGCATGCAGGCCAGATCCAGGGCTTTTTCGATATCCCGACCGACAACCTCTCGGCCGCCCCGGTTTTCGCCATCGACATCCGGCGGAAGTTCGCGGACCTGAACAATGTCGTGGTCGTCTCGCCCGATGTCGGCGGCGTCGTGCGGGCGCGCAACTTGGCCGGGCGCATCGGCGCAGATCTGGCGATTGTCGACAAGCGGCGCGAAAAAGCGAACGAGGTCGAAGCGATGATGCTGATCGGCTCGGTCAAAGGGCGCGATTGCGTGATCGTCGACGACATCTGCGACACGGCCGGCACGCTATGCAAAGCGGCGGCGTTGCTGCGCGAGCATGGCGCCGCGAGCGTTCACGCCTACATCGCGCACGGGGTGCTGTCAGAAAAAGGCGGCGTCACGGCCGCGTCGAAGATTGACGCCTCTGAGCTGGATCGCTTGGTCGTGACCGACTCGATCGCCTTCGATCCACGCACCATGAGCAGCGACAAAATCGAAAGATTGTCCATCGCGCCGCTGATGGCGCAGGCGATTTTGAACGTTGGCAACGATACCTCGGTATCATCATTGTTCGATGAAGCCTCGGTAGAGCCGATCTATGCCCAATATTACGCCTCTATCGCGGGTTAGATCGCCGCAAAAACGCTAAAGAAAGCAGCGAAAGCGTCTCGCCTGCTTGCCGCTGAGGCGCGTCTCTTGTATGTGCCTCAGCTTGAGAAACATCGATGCGCGCGCCGCGCTCGCGTATGAATGCGCGACGCCGCCCATCGTCAGTGTCGCTGCGGCGAATTTAGAACCGCGGCTGTGGAGTGGACCGTGAAAAAAGACATTCATCCTGAGTACCATACGATCAACGTGGCGATGACCGACGGTACGGTTGTACAAATGCGCTCGACTTGGGGAAAAGAGGGCGACACGTTGAACCTTGATATTGACCCGACCGCGCATCCAGCTTGGACTGGCGGCAACCAACGCCTGTTGGACAGCGGCGGTCGCGTATCGAAGTTTAAGAAGAAGTTCGAAGGCTTCGACTTTTAAGAACGCGCCGGCTCGGTTCGATCGAGCGGCGGCGCGGCGCGAGTGTCTTTAAGCCGCGCAAGGGCGAAACGATGGGCAACGAAAGGCGGGCAGCCGATGGCCTCACCGGCGCATGTGATCGTTCTTGGCAATGAAAAAGGCGGCTCCGGCAAGTCGACGACCGCAATGCATATATTTGCGGCGCTCGCCCGGTCCGGCCACAAGGTCGGCGCGATTGACCTGGATACGCGGCAGAAAAGCTTCTTCCGATATCTAGAGAACCGCTCGATCCATAAGCAGAAGCACAGCTATACTGATCAAGAGCTGCCCATGCCGCTGATGCGGGAAGTGCAGGCGAGCGACAATGTCGATCGAGACGTCGCGGAACAGGAAGAGCTGGAGCGCTTCACCGCCGCCGTGCAGGAGATCTACGGAAGCTGCGACTTCCTGATTATCGACTGCCCAGGCACAGACAGCTACCTGTCGCGCCTTGGCCACGCCGCGGCGGATACGGTCATCACGCCGATGAACGACAGCTACATCGATTTTGACCTGCTCGCGAAATACGACCCCTACAATGAAGAAATCATTGGGCCGTCGATCTACGCGGACATGGTTTGGGAGTGCCGCAAGCTGCGCGCAGAAAGCGAACTCCCGCCGCTCGACTGGATTGTCATGCGGAACCGCTACAATCCGAATATCGACCGGGCGAAATTCAGCGTTAGCGAGCAATTGACCAAGCTGTCCCAACGGATTGGCTTCCGGGTCGCCCCGGGCTTCGCGGAGAGGATGATCTATCGCGATCTTTTCCTCGCCGGCCTGACCGTGCTCGATATCGAAACCCCAGATGGCGACCCCTCCGCCCGCGAGGCGTATCTCGCCGCGCGGCGGGAGATCGGCGATCTGGTCAGTCAACTGCGCCTTCCGGGCTTCGAGAGCGATAACATCGCTTAGAAACAGCCGCCCCCTTGGCGCTCGACTTGGCGCGGGCCCCCATCGCCCGCGCCCTTCCATACTCAGGAGCAAGCTATGCGCGTCGCCATGATCGGTTCAGGCTATGTTGGCCTGGTCTCGGGCGTTTGCTTTTCCGACTTCGGCCATGAGGTCGTCTGCGTCGATCTCGATGAGGCGAAAATCGCCATGCTGCGGCGTGGCGAAGCGCCGATTTATGAGCCGGGGCTGGATCAGCTGATGGCGACCAACATCGCGGCGGGGCGGCTCAGCTTTACCACTGAGCTTGCCGAGGCCGTGAAAAGCGCGGACGCGGTGTTCATTGCCGTCGGCACGCCGATGCGGCGCGGCGATGGGCATGCGGATCTGACCTATGTATTCGCCGCCGCCCGGCAGATCGCCGAAGTGCTGCCGGATGAAGCTGTCGTCATCGTAAAATCAACCGTCCCTGTCGGAACCAATGCGCGTGTGCGTGAAGAGATTCGCGCAGTTCGTCCCGATCTTGATTTTGACGTCGCCTCTAACCCTGAATTCCTGCGCGAAGGCGCCGCAATTGAAGATTTCATGCGCCCGGATCGTGTGGTCGTCGGTGCCGAAAGCGAGCGCGCCCAGGAAAAACTGCGGGAGCTTTACCGCCCGCTTTTCTTGCGCGAGACCCCGATCGTCTTCACGTCTCTGGAATCGGCGGAAATGATCAAATACGCGGCCAACGCGTTCCTGGCCACGAAGATCACCTTCATCAATGAGATGGCGGATATCTGCGAGCGCGTTGGCGCCGATGTTCAGCATGTCGCGAAGGGGATTGGGCTGGATGGTCGGATTGGATCCAAGTTCTTGCATGCCGGCCCGGGCTATGGCGGCTCCTGCTTTCCTAAGGACACGCAAGCCCTGGCCCGGACGGCCGAAGAAGTCGGGGCGCCAACCCGCATCGTCGATTCGGTCATCCAGGTGAACGAAGCGCGCAAAGTAAAGATGGCCGACAAGATCAAAGCGGCCTGCGGGGGCGATGTTTCCGGCAAGCGGATCGCGATCCTCGGCGTCACCTTTAAGCCGAATACCGATGATATGCGCGATGCGCCGAGCCTCGTGATCGTACCGCAGCTGCTGGCGGATGGCGCTGAAGTGGTGGTGACCGATCCGGAGGGCCGGCGCGAAGGCGAGCCGCTGCTCGGCAAGGACGTCATTTGGGCCGAAGATGCTTACGCCGCCGCAGATGGGGCGGATGCCTTGGTCATCTTGACCGAGTGGAACCAGTTCCGCGCGCTGGATCTAAACCGGCTCCGCAACGCGCTGCGGGAGCCGCTGATGATCGACCTGCGCAACATCTACGGCGCAGCGCACGCGCTGCAGTCGGGCTTCGTCTACCACTCCGTAGGACGCGCGAGCATTCGGCCCTAGAGCTTGGGTGCGAAGGGGTTTCGACCCTAGCCGCCCTGCCCGCGCCAGCCTTCGGGCGGCACGACAGCGCATGGCGCGCCCGTGCGCTGCATTTTTTCGCACAACGAGGCTGCGGCTGTCTGTGTCATCCCAGTAAAGCGGACGCGATGCACAGTCAGCTTGCGGCCGTCTGTTTTCAGGCGCACCTGTTGGATGCTGCGAAACGCCCCCGCCACCGCCCTCGGGCGCCGGCGCACGACCTTACGCATCAACGCAGCCGCGCGCTTGGGGTTCATGAACGCCCCGATCTGAACGGCCCATTTGTGAGAACTGGCCGCCGACGGCGTTATGCGCGGCTTCCCCATCTCAGCCCTTGCCAGCTTTGCGGCGACGCTCTCGCCGATCGCGGCGGCGTCAACCGCAGCGTCCCGCTCCACCGCCGGCGCAGGGACCGACGCCGTCTCATAGGCGCCGAGAGCGACCGCGCTCGCCAGATCCGACGCCCTTGTCGCCGCCATGATGGCGCGCTTCGGATTCGCAACCGGCTTGGGCGCCATGATCGGCGCTACCGTACGCCGATGTTCCAGACGGTGGCGCGCCATCACGCTGCGCCGCCTATTCAGCTTCGCGAGCAGCCGAAAGCCTTTATCCATCAGGCGCAGCACCGCCCGATCGCGTTTGGTGCGCGTACGGCCGCCGAGCAAAACAACAAGAACGCGCCGGTCGCCGCGTTTCGCCGACGCGGCCAGATTGTAACCCGCGCGATAGGTGAAGCCGGTTTTCATACCATCGACGCCGCCGCGCCCAAGCGTGCTGTTGGTCGCCCCATATCGGCGCCCGCGATAGGTCATGCTCGTGCGCCGAAAGATTCGATAACGCTTGGGAAAATCGAGATAGAGCCGGCGGGCCAGCACCGCCATGTCGCGCGCGGTGCTGATATGCCCTCGCGCATCGAGGCCGGAAGCGGTGCGAAACCGCGTGGAGCGCATGCCGAGCATACGCGCTTTCACGGTCATCATCTTCGCAAAGCGCGCCTCCGACCCGCCGAGCGCCTCGGCCAGCAGCACCGCCGCGTCATTGGCGGAACGGATCGCCGTCGCCAGCACGGCGGCGCCGACGGTGATTTTATCTCCGCGCCGAAGCCCGAGATGCACCCGCGGCGCGGCGGCGACGGTCCGCGACGCGGTCAGAACTTGGTTCCACCGCAGCCGCCCATCCCGCAGCGCCTCGAATGTCAGATAGAGCGTCATCATCTTGGTGAGCGACGCAGGACGCATCGGAGCTCGGGAGCGCCGCGAGGACAGGACGACGCCGCTTTTCATATCGACGATGATATACGCGCCGCGTTTCGGGCGCGCGTCCGCGTGAGATGGCGCAAGAATGCTCAGTCCCACAATCGCGAGCGCCAGCGCTGTTGCGATGCGTAAGCCTGCCTGAAGTCGGTTTCCCGCCATTGCAATTCTTTCCCCACCATTCTCGTTACCGAACATGGTGACGCAAAGGTTTGCAGATGGCCTTAACGCACATGCTTAATATGGTGTTTCGACGCCGATCGGAGTACGCTCAAACTTCCTGCATTTTTGTCGACATAATTTTAAATTGTGCATTGCAATATCAATGCTGCAGTGCAATATATTCAGCGAAGGCGGCGCTGAGCGTAGACCCAGCCGCTCGCTTATCTCACACAGGCGATGGCGCGTGCGCGCAACGCTATCGGCCCGAGTTCCTCCGGATTGGCGCGACAGTGGAAGGACTGGACAAATGGCTAAAGAAAACAACTTCGAAGGCTACGCAGCAGACGCTCAAAAAGCTTTCACCGAACAGTCGGCGCAGATGGCGGCGCGCTTTGAAGAAGTCGCAGACTTCACCAAAGGCAATGTCGACGCGATGTTCGCATCGGCTACCAAAGCCACTGAGAGCATGAAAGAAATCGCGACCCAGATGCTCGGCTTCGCCCGCGCTTCGATGGAAGCAAACATGGCGGCGCTGAAGGACCTGTCGCAGTCGAAAGATCCATCGGAATTCATGGAGCGCCAGTCGTCGATCGCAAAAGCGACCATGGAAAGCTTCGCAGACCAGGCGCGCAAGCTGAACGAAATGACCATGGCTGCTGCGAAAGAATGCTCGGAGCCAGTCAATGCGCGCATGGCCGCAGTCAGCGAAATGGTGAAGTCGGGCGCCTACAAAGGCTAATCCGCGCAAATTCCGCTGATAAACGACACGTTAGAAAGGGGGACGCGCCGTCCCCCTTTTTTGATTCGCCTTGAACGCCTATACTCTACCAGCTGGCTGGGCAGGCCCTCTGCTCGTTGAGTTAGGTAAGCGCTTTAGACGCATAGCTCCTATCGGGAAGCCTTCGCCCTCTTGCATGACCGCATAGGGTTAGGCCAAAGTCGGCCGAGATTCGTATATTGGTCGTTTCCCGAAAGCGCGCCGCATCTACTGCTTGGGTTTGGAAAAGTCGTACGGGCGATGAGAATGATTTCACCGCTGCAAGATCAGCATCCGCGAACACCTAATTCGGCGCTTGCGCCCCAGCCGGCCGAGTATGCAGGCCCCATCCGGCGTGAGGATGAAGATGGGGACGGCGCGTCTGTTGACATCGCGGTCAAGCCGAAAACTAAAACGAAGCGCCCATCGATGTACAAGGTGCTGCTTCTGAATGACGACTATACTCCCATGGAATTTGTCGTCCATGTCTTGGAGCGGTTCTTCTCGATCACTCATGAGCACGCCGTGCAGATCATGTTGACAGTCCACAATCAGGGCGTCGCAGTCGTCGGGGTGTTTACCTATGAAGTGGCCGAGACCAAGGTCGCGCAAGTCATGGACTACGCCCGCCGCCATCAGCATCCGCTGCAATGCGCGATGGAAAAAGAGTAAACACACGCAAACACGCTGTGATCGGCCAAGCTCGCGATGTGTTCTGCTCAGCGCGATCGGCGCATATTTTTTCGCGATTCTGGCTAAATTGTGAGCTGGGCCGGCTATAATATTGGCCTCACCGGCCTTTTCGCCGAGAATTTAAACGAAACTGTGCGTATTCCCGGATCGACAGGGTTCCTTATCCGTGCTGCAATCCTATGTGACGAAGTCGTCCCCATCGCGGGGCGCAGCGCAGTAGAAGGAGCCGGATCATGCCGTCATTCACCCGCACCTTGGAGGATGCGATCCATCGCGCCGTTGCGCTCGCGAATATTCGTCGTCACGAATTCGCAACACTGGAACATCTGCTTCTATCGCTGATCGATGAAGCCGACGCCGCGAAGGTGATGCGCGCTTGCGGCGTCGACCTCGCAAAGCTTCGCGCCGATCTGACAAAGCATCTCGACGAAGATCTCGCCTCACTCGTCTCCGACGAAGAAGGGGCCGAAGCGTCGCCAACCACAAGCTTCCAGCGCGTGATTCAACGCGCTGCGATCCATGTGCAAAGCTCGGGACGCACTGAGGTGACCGGCGCCAATGTCCTGGTTGCGATTTTCGCAGAACGCGAGAGCCATGCAGCGTTCTTCCTGCAGGAGCAGGATATGACGCGCTTCGACGCGGTGAACTTCATTAGCCATGGCGTAGCCAAAAACACCTCGCTCAGCGAAGGCCGCTCCGTCCGCGGCGCGTCAGAGGAAGAAGCCAGCGTCGGCGAAGAGGTCGAGGGCGAAGAGCGCAACGAGGATACGGCGCTCGCGCGCTTCTGCGTGGACCTGAACGAAAAAGCGCGCAGCGGACGGATTGACCCGCTGATCGGCCGAGAAAGCGAGGTCGAGCGCTGCGTCCAGGTTCTGTGCCGCCGCCGTAAGAACAATCCGCTGCTGGTCGGCGATCCTGGCGTCGGCAAGACGGCGATCGCCGAAGGTTTGGCCCGGCGGATTGTTCAGGAAGAAGTCCCAGAGGTTCTGACCGGCGCGACAATCTACTCACTGGATATGGGATCGCTGTTGGCGGGGACCCGCTATCGCGGCGACTTTGAAGAACGGCTGAAAGCGGTGATGAAGGAGCTCGAAGAGCATCCGGACGCGATCTTGTTCATCGACGAGATCCACACTGTGATTGGCGCCGGCGCGACCTCGGGCGGGGCGATGGACGCCAGCAACCTTCTGAAGCCGGCGCTTCAGTCAGGCGCGCTGCGCTGTATGGGCAGCACGACCTACAAAGAGTACCGCCAACATTTTGAGAAAGACCGGGCGCTGTTGCGCCGCTTCCAAAAGATCGACGTCATTGAGCCGACGGTTGAGGACGCGACGATGATCCTGCGCGGAGTCCGTAAGGTCTTCGAGGAACATCACAGCGTTAAATACACCGACGAAGCGCTTGAAACGGCGGTTCAACTCGCGTCGCGTCATATCAATGACCGCAAGCTGCCCGACAAAGCGATCGACGTCATCGACGAAGCGGGCGCAGCTCAGCGCCTCGTCGAAGAAAGCGAGCGCAAACAGACGATCGGCATTGAGGAGATCGAAGCCGTCGTGGCGAAAATCGCGCGCATTCCGCCAAAGTCGGTCAGCCGCGATGACGTCGAAAACCTCAAAGACCTTGAGGTGAAGCTGAAACGGGTGGTGTTTGGCCAAAATGCGGCGATCGACGCGCTGGCCTCGGCCATCAAAATGGCCCGCGCCGGGCTGCGTGAACCTGATAAGCCGATCGGCTCCTACCTGTTCGCCGGCCCAACCGGCGTTGGTAAGACGGAAGTTGCGAAACAGCTCGCCGACATTATGGGCGTCGAGATGCTCCGCTTCGATATGTCGGAATATATGGAGAAACACTCGGTCAGCCGCTTGATCGGCGCGCCTCCGGGGTATGTCGGCTTCGATCAAGGCGGCCTGCTGACGGACGGCGTCGATCAGCACCCGCATTGCGTGCTGCTGCTTGACGAGATGGAGAAGGCGCATCCGGATGTCTACAACCTGCTGCTGCAGGTGATGGACCATGGCAAGCTGACGGACCATAACGGCAGGACCGTAGATTTCCGCAATGTCATCCTGATCATGACCTCCAACGCCGGCGCGAAAGAGCTGGCGGCGAACGCGATCGGCTTTGCGCGCAGCAAACGCGAAGGCGAGGATACCGCGGCGATCGAACAAACCTTCTCGCCCGAGTTCCGCAACCGCCTGGACGCCGTAATCTCCTTCGGCGGGCTGCCGCGTGAAGTGATCATGCAAGTGGTTGAAAAATTTGTGCTTCAGCTAGAGGCGCAGCTGATGGAGCGCGGCGTCTCGATCGAACTGAGCAAAGAGGCGACCGAATGGCTCGCGGACCGGGGCTATGATGCGAAGATGGGCGCCCGCCCGATGTCGCGCATGATTCGGGAACACATCAAGAAGCCGCTGGCGAACGAGCTGCTGTTTGGCGCGCTCGCCGAAGGCGGCCTAGTCCGCGTAATGGTCAAAGATGGTGAGCTGGATATGGAAATTCTGCCGCCAGATCACCCGCGTCTTACCGGATCCAAACCACCGCTGCTAACAGCGGAGTAACTAATCAAGAGGCGCGTTTTTTGCGCGCCTCTCCCCCCGACCCCGCTTTTTTTCATTATTATTCAATGCACTCGGGATATATATTCTAATATATCTCCATCCATTTCAGATTCATCATTCTAATTCACTGGATGGAAGCAAATTTCCGCCAATCTCTACGAGTGAAATAAACTCTGGGGCATTGGAAATGTTTTTTCAAAAGAAGGCGGGGAACAACTCGCGCGCTGAGCAACTCGCCGCCGCGGTTCAACATGCTCAGGCCGTGATCTGGTTTACGCCTGATGGCGAAATTACTGACGCTAATGAAAATTTCCTCGGCCTTATGGGCTATGGCCGCGACGAGGTCGTCGGGCAAAAGCACGCAATGTTTGTCGATGACGCAACCCGAACCAGCGCCGAGTATGCGGGTTTTTGGCAGCGCTTGAAGGCGGGCGAGAGCTTTAGCGATCGCTTTGAACGCCGCCGGAAAGATGGCGCACCAGTGTGGATCGACGGCTCCTACAGCCCTATTCGCGACGAAGCCGGTAAGATTGTTGGCGTCGTCAAAACGGCGCTGGACATTACCCATCACCGCCGCGAAGCAATCGCCAATGAGAGCAAGCTCGAAGCGATTTCGCGCTCAAACGCGGTGATTGAGTTTGAGCTGGATGGCACGATCGTCACGGCGAACGACAACTTCTTGCAGGCGGTCGGCTACCGCCTTGATGAAGTCGTTGGCAAGCATCACCGCATTTTTTGCGAGAAAAGCGTCACGGACAGCCCCGACTATGCTGAGCTCTGGCGCTCGCTGAACAAGGGCAAATTTTTCTCGGACATTTACAAACGACTTCGCAAAGACGGCTCGCCGATCTGGATTCGCGCTACCTATAATCCAATTTTCGGCACAGATGGCAAGCCAGTGCGCGTCGTGAAATATGCCAGCGACGTAACCGAAACGGTGCAGAATATCGAACAGATGGCGAGCGCCCTTTCGCGCCTGGCGGACGGCGACCTCTCTAGCCGTGTCCCGAGCAGCGTAGATGGTCAGTTCGCTCCGCTGCGCGAGGCGTATAACAGCACAGTGGAGCGTCTGAGCGGGCTGGTCGGCAATATCCAACGTGTGACGCACTCGATGGCCGACGCGGTTAGCCGGATCGCGGAGGGTGGCGCAGATCTCTCCTCTCGCGCCGAAGCACAGGCATCGTCGCTGCAAGAAACCGCCGCGACAATGGAGGAGATGACCGCGAGCGTGAAGACGAATGCGGAAAATGCGGGGCACGCCAACGAAGCGGCGGACAACGCGACGTCGCGCGCATCCCATGGCGGTGAAGTTGTCTCCAAAGCAATTGACGCAATGCAACGGATCGAAGCCAGCTCTGAAAAGATTTCCGACATTATCAGCGTGATTGAATCGATCTCCTTCCAAACCAACCTTCTGGCGCTCAACGCCGCGGTTGAGGCTGCTCGCGCCGGCGACGCCGGCAAAGGCTTTGCGGTTGTTGCAAGCGAAGTTCGGACCTTGGCGCAGCGTTCCTCGGAAGCTGCTAAAGACATCACCAACCTGATCCAAGAAAGCTCCAGCCACGTTTCTGACGGCGCCAACCTCGTCCGGTCGACGGGCGACGCGCTGAATGAAATTCGGGAAGCGATCAATAGCGTGGCCGAGAATGTCGCCAACATCTCTGAGGCCAGCCGCGAACAGGCGTCGGGCATCGAGGAAATCTCGTCGGCAATCAGCCACATGGATCAGATGACCCAGAGCAACTCCGCGCTCGCAGAGCAAAGCGCCGCTGACGCCACGCGCCTTTCGAGCGAAGCCGAAGAGCTGGCGGAACTGGTGCGGTTCTTCCAAGCGGATGGCGCGGCGGAGGGCTCCCGCCACGCCGCCTGACGGTGACGCCGCGGATTTATGAGTTGGCGGCCTAGAGCCCTAATATCGACGTTGCTGGGCGCGCCTTCGGGCGCGAACAGCGATCGGCGCCAGCAGCTCATCAATGGCGTCCGGGTCCGCAAAGCCAAGCGCGACCGGAAGATAAGCAACACGTCCCACATAGCGTTCCGGCAACCGCACGGCGTCCTTCTCAGTCGTGATCAGCTGTGCGCCGAGTTCCTGCGCCCGCGCCTCAAGCCGCGCCAAAATAGCTTCGCTATAGGGATGGTGGTCCGGGAACCCCTGGCGGCCCACCAACTCGGCCCCTGTCTCCCGCAACGTGTCAAAGAACTTCTCCGGCCGACCGATCCCCGCGAAAGCGAAGTAGCGGCGCCCCGCCAGCGGCCCGTCATTCAGCACGGGCGCGAGACGGGCGGCGAAGGCCGGAAACCGTCGCGGCGTCCAGGGCCAGCGCCCGCCCGGCGGCGGCGACCCCACGAATATAGCCGCCTGCGCCCGTCCGAACCCTTCGCTCAACGGCTCACGCAATGGGCCAGCGGGCATCACCCGCCCATTGCCGTGCCCGTACACCGCATCAATCACCAGGATGGACAGATCCTTCATCACCCCAGGGTTTTGAAATCCGTCATCCATGATCAGCGCATCGGCGCCGGCCTCTTCAGCGATCTGGGCTGTCACCGCGCGATCGGCCCCAATCCAGACAGGAAAACGATGCGCCATCAGGAGCGGCTCATCGCCCACCTCAGAGGCCTTGTCGCGATCTGGATCCACCCGATGCGGCCCGCTGATTGAACCGCCATAGCCCCGCGAGAGGATATGAGCACTGACGCCCATCACCGAGAGTCGCTCCGCCAACGCCAGAACGGTTGGGGTTTTGCCCGCGCCGCCAACTACCAGATTGCCGACGCAAATGACCGGCGCGTTGGCGCGATACGGGCGCGCGAAGGCCCGGCGCAACCGCCCAGCCATCGCGAACATGGCCCCAACCGGCGTCAAAAGCCGGGTGCTTAAACTCGGATCGTCTGGCGCGTCGGTCCAAAACTCAGGCTGCCGCATGATCGCCGCTCCCCTCGAGAGGCCGGTCCTCCGATCCCGCTCCAATCAGCGAGACCACTACATCCAGATGACGCTGAAGCGCGCCGCGCCCCTGATCGGCGACGCTCAGCGCCGCCTCGCTGCGCGCCTTCGCAGCCTCCGTCGGCCACCCGTCCGGTCCGATCAACGCCAGCATCTCCGCCACGACCGCCGCCGTGGTCGGGGCGAGCCGCGCCGCGCCGCCCGCCGCCTCCAGCCGCTCGCATTCTTCGCGGCAGTTTTCCGTATGGGGACCATAAGCCATCGGCGCCCCCAATCGAGCGGGCTCCAGCGGATTATGGCCCCCGACAGGAACCAAGCTGCCACCGATAAAAGTCGCCTGCGCCAACCGGTACCACAGCCCCATTTCGCCGAGCCGATCGACCATCAGGACATTCTCAGCATGAGTGGGAGGCCGCTCCTCCGACCGTCGAACAAGCCTCAGCCCAGCCGCCGAAGCGACCTCCGCCACCGTCTCCGCACGCTCTGGATGGCGCGGGGCGATCACCAGAAAGGCGTCCCGGCGCGCCGCCGCAATTTCGAGATGAGCCGCGAAGATGCAGGCCTCCTCCCCCTCATGCGTGCTTGCGGCGAGCCAGATCGGGCGACCAGACAGCTGCATCCGCCAATAGTCCAGTTCCGCCTGATCGCATGGCAGCGGCGGCGCCGCCTCCTTCAGCGAGCCGGCGGTCATGACGCGCGCTGGCGGCGCCCCAAGGGATTTGATCCGATCCGCAATCCCCTCATTCTGCGCCAATATCGCATCGAAGCTGCTCAACAGCGCTTCGATTGAGCGCGGCGCATAGGACCATCCACGGGCGGACTTCGCCGACATGCGGGCGCTCAACAACGCGGTCTTCAACCCACGCGCCTTCGCGACGCCCAATGCGACCGGCCAAATTTCCGACTCCACTACGGCGTACAAACTCGGCCGCCAGTGATCAATAAAAGCGCCGACCGCTTGCGGCGTATCGACAGGCGCGAATTGATGCGTCGCGCCAGCTGGCAGGCGCTTCGCCATCAGCTCGGCGGATGTGCGGGTGCCGGTCGTCAGCACCACACCCACATCTGGACATTGCGCCCGCAGCGCCTCGATCAATGGCAGCAGCGACGTCGCCTCACCGACGCTCGCGGCGTGCAGCCACGCCACCTTGCCGGCGGGGCGGGGACGGCTGGATTGGCCAAAGCGCTCGCCCAACCGCTCCACGACTTCTTTGCCGCGCGCGGCCCGGCGTTGCAGCAGCCAACGCGCCAAAGCCGGACCGGCGAGCCGGGCAAAGCCGCGATACAATAGAAGAGGACCCGAGTTCTTCACGGCGCCGCGTTCTCCAATTCCGGCCGCGCGTCACTTAAATCAAGCGGCTCCCCCTGAGGCGGGGTCAACCGTCCGATCGCCTCATCTGCGCGGCGCGTTGTTTCGTACAAAGCGGCTTCAATTTCCTGTCGGCGCGCCTCAATCGCGGCCGGATCATGCGCTGGCGCCGGCTCTATCAGCGGACCGAACACAAACACGCCGCGGTTAAATGGCCAGGGCAGCATAAACCGGTCCCAGCTGTTGAACAGCTTCGCCCGCCGCACCGCGTAAGCGACCGGCAAAACAGGCGCTTCGGCGGAGGCGGAAATAACCGCGACGCCCGGCTTGACCCGCATGATCGGCCCGCGCGGTCCGTCAGGCGTGATCACAACAATCGCCTTGGCGCGCAGCTCCGCAATAAGAGGCGCGACGGCGGCGGATCCGCCGCGATCCCGGTCTGGCTTTTTGGGATCGCGGCTGGAGCCGCGCACGGTCTCCGCCCTCAAAAACCGCATGGTCTGTGCAATCATTTCGCCATCGCGGGCGGCGGACGCTAACGCCACCGCCCGACGTCCGCGTGGCCGCAACATGGCGATCGGCGCCAATCGCCCATGCCAAACCGCGCCGATATAGGAGCGCGGATCGGCGTTCGCCTGCGCCAGATGCTCACGGCCAATCCACCGCCAGCGGGTGGTGTAATAGGCGATTCGAACATACAGGCTCGCCACGAACCCGACGAAAACGGCGAAGGCTTTTGAACCGGCAATCTGCTTCGCCGCTCGCCCGATCACGCCGCGCTTTTTCCCTCGCGCCACGCCACGTTCCTCTATCCGCCGCCGAAGCGGCCGTTATTCACTCGGTGGTCGGGCTATTCTCAAGTTCTTCTTCACGCAGCCGATGCAAATGCGCAATGAAGTACCGCATATGAGCGTTATCCACCGTCTTTTGCGCCGCCGATTTCCAAGCATCGTACGCCGCGGCGTAGTTCGGATAAATTCCAACGATGTCAAGATTGTCCGGATCGCGGAATTCGCTCCGCTGAGGATCAACCAGTTCGCCGCCAAATACGAGATGAAGTCTGACCGCCATCGGCCTCTTACTCCGTTTGCCCGCCCCACGCCGTGTTTGTAGCGGCATAGCGCGTAAAGATTGACCCAAAAGGCGCTTGCATCGGCCTAATTTTACGGCGCCGCGGCGCCGGCGCCCCGTATACCGCCGCGACAGTTAGTCCATAAACCCCAACACTGGGCGATACAACCCCACGATCGAAGACCAAATAAACCGCTGCCGCCAAACACGCCAGCATCTCGAACATATGGCCGGCCAGCGGGAACTCGGAAATTGGAT
>JALEGB010000012.1 GCA_022760355.1 Neomegalonema sp. | reverse complement strand
TCATCTCGAATAGTCGCTTCGATACCCTCCTCCACGAAGTCGATCCCCGTTTCGAGCAAAGCGCATGCGCCAACAAGCTCGTTGCGCCATTGCTGGGCCAAAACGCCGACCGCGCCATCGAGAATTTCAAGCGCTTGTCGACGTTGCGCATCTGCTTCCGCCGAAACAAGAGCAGCTACCGCCTCCGCCTGCGCCACATCAATCCGCCCGTTGAGAAGGGCGCGCCGCGAGAACTCGCCAGGCTCAGCGAGCCGAGCGCCGGCAAGCTCTAAGGCTTCCTCCAATGCGCGTCGGACCGCCGGCCCGCCATGGATATGCAGCTCAGCACTCGCTTCGCCGGTGTAACTGGCGCCGGCCGCAAATCGGAGGATAAGCGCCTCATCAACGATCTGATGATTGTCGGGGTGATACAGACGACGCAGTGACGCGAGCCGTGTCTCTGGCAATTTGCGCACGCCCAGGGCCGTCAGAACGCCGTCAGTTTGAATTCCAGACAACCGATAAACGGCGATCGCGGAAGGGCCTGCTCCGCTGGCGCAGGCATAGATTGTGTCGAGCATGGATCTTCGAAACTTGAACGCTGCGCCAACCGCGCCGCTGGAGTACTGAGAGATACGCAGCCCGATGCAAATAAAAAGCCTCGCCGTTCAAAAACGGCGAGGCTTGGCCTAGCAACAGGGTGGAGTCAGCCGCGGGTTTAGGCGTTCATCGAGTCGAAGAACTCAGAGTTGCTCTTGGTTTGCTTCAACTTACCCAGCAAAAACTCGATCGCGTCGACCGTACCCATTGGGTTCAGGATTCGACGCAGTACGAAGGTTTTGGTCAGATCCGTCTTGTCAACGAGCAGCTCTTCCTTCCGAGTGCCGGATTTCAGAATATCGATTGCTGGGAAAACCCGTTTATCCGCAATTTTTCGATCGAGAACGATCTCTGAGTTACCGGTGCCTTTGAACTCTTCGAAGATAACTTCATCCATTCGCGAGCCCGTATCGATCAAGGCCGTGGCGATAATTGTCAGAGAGCCGCCCTCTTCAATGTTCCGCGCCGCGCCAAAGAACCGCTTCGGACGTTGCAGCGCGTTTGCATCCACGCCGCCGGTCAGGACTTTGCCGGAAGCTGGCACTACGGTGTTATAGGCGCGACCAAGACGCGTGATTGAATCGAGAAGAATGACAACGTCTTTCTTCATCTCGACCAGCCGTTTCGCTTTCTCAATCACCATCTCAGCAACCTGAACATGGCGCGCTGCTGGTTCGTCGAACGTGGAGCTGATCACCTCGCCATGAACCGAACGCTGCATGTCCGTGACTTCTTCGGGACGCTCATCGATCAGCAGCACCAACAGCACGCTCTCTGGATGGTTTGCTGTGATCGAATGGGCGATGTTTTGCAGCAGGACGGTCTTACCCGTCCGCGGCGGCGCTACGATCAGCCCGCGTTGGCCTTTGCCGAGCGGCGCGACCAAGTCAATCACACGAGCGCTTCGATCTCTGATCGTCGGATCTTCGATTTCCATCTTAAGCCGCTCATCCGGATAGAGCGGGGTCAGATTGTCGAAGTGCACTTTATGACGCTGGTTCTCCGGCGGCTCGCCGCAGATCAGATTGACTTTGAGAAGTGCGAAGTAGCGTTCGGTCTCCTTTGGCGCGCGAATGGTGCCTTCGACAACGTCGCCGGTTTTGAGACCAAACTTTTTGACTTGGTTTGGGCTGACATAAATATCGTCAGGACCCGAAAGGTAGTTGGCTTCAGCCGATCGCAGAAAGCCGAAACCATCCTGAAGCACCTCGAGAACGCCGCTGCCGACGATCTCGACCTCGTCTCGCGCGAGCTGCTTCAAAATTGCGAACATCATGTCCTGCTTGCGCATGGTGTTCGCGTTTTCGATTTGAAGCTCTTCAGCGAATTCGAGAAGCTCTTTTGGAGATTTCGCCTTCAGATCGTCCAGCCGGATCGTCTGGCTTTGCATGATCAGTCCATGATGGTGGGGGGGAGGAAGCGACTCGCGAGGGTCGCATAAGGTTGGAGCTTGGAAGTAGTCAGCGTTGTTCACCCTGTCAATGGAAGGTGAACTGAGTTCTGCGCTGCAGGGGACTACCAGCCGAAAAAGGTCGGCTTGAAGACCGCCAGAAGGACGATCGCCACCAAGAAGACTGTCGGCACTTCGTTAAAAAATCGATAGTAGCGCTCAGTCTGAGGCGCCCGCCCGCGTTCAAAACCCTGGGCGTGCTGCGCGCAGGACGCATGGAACAATGTCATTCCCAAGACGCATGCGATTTTGACCAACAGCCAGACTGGCATTGCGCCACGTGCGACAAAGTCTGATGCGAGGATTAAGCCAAACACCCACGTAGAAATTGCTGCGGGCCGCATGATGATGGAGAGCAGCTTGCGCTCCATCTCACAGAACATCTTATAGCTGTCCGTCTTTGGCTCGAGCCGCGTGTGATAGACGAAAAGCCGCGGTAGATAGAAGACACCCGCCATCCAAGCGACGAAAGACATGATGTGAAGCGCTTTCGCCAGCGAGTAAATCTCCGCAGTCATCACTTTTCTCCACCGCGCCAATAATTAACCAGATGCGCCACCATCTCCGGCGGCACGTCCGGTGTTACGCCATGACCAAGATTAAGAACATGCGGCCGATCGCCGACCGCCTCGCGCGTCGCATCCATCGCGCGTTCAAGGCTTGCCGCGTCGCCAAGCAGTAGAGCAGGATCCAGCGCGCCCTGCAGGGCTGTGGTCTGCGTCAGATTTTGCGCCGCCCATACAAGATCGACGCTTTGATCCAGCGCCAAGCAATCGGCGCCGCTATGGGCGTCATAAGCAGCATATCCGTCTTTACCGACCCCGCGCGGGAAGGCGATCACCGGCGTATCCGGATATTTTGCGGCCAACTCCGCGCGAATACGCGCAAATGATTCGAGGCAAATGCGCTCAAATGCATCTGACGGCGCAGCGCTGGCCCAGCTATCGAAAACTTTCACTGCATCAACGCCTGCTTCGATCTGCGCGGCGAGATGTCGAGCGACAGAACGCTCCAGAAGGTCGAGCAAGGCGAGGAAGAGATCAGGATCACGCTTCAGAAGCGATTTCGCGGGCGCCTGATCGGGTGTGCCCCGTCCGGCAATGGCGTAGGTGGCCAACGTCCAGGGCGCGCCAGCGAAGCCGATAAGAGGCGTTTGCGCGCCAAGCTCCTGTTTGAGGCTTCGAACCGCCTCATAGACAGGCTCCAATTTCGTTTCCAACGCATCCGCGTTCAGCGTTTCGAAACTTTTCGCATCCGATACGGGCGAGAGAAGCGGGCCTTCGCCCTGAGCGAACCGCAAGCTTTGTCCAAGCGCCCAGTTCACGACCAAAATATCGCTGAACAGGATCGCAGCGTCGAACTGATAACGACGGATCGGCTGCAGCGTCGCCTCCACGGCGAATTTCGGTGTGAAACACAGCGAAAGGAAGTCGCCGGCTTCTGCGCGAAGTTCGCGGTACTCTGGCAGGTAGCGCCCAGCTTGACGCATGATCCAGACAGGGCTCGGCCGCGCGGCGTGACCACGCAAAGCGCGCATGAAGGGGGTGTGCGAACAATCAATCATATAAGAGATTCTTTTTTGGTTGGATGGTTGTTGGCCTGTGAATCCTGGGAAATCAGAAAAGGTCGGCCGACGGAACCTGTCGTTTCCACATATCCACTGGGGTTATCCAGAGGCAAATATCCGACGTTAAATTCCAGAAATTTCTAAATCTGGCGCCGGCTGCGATCTCTAGGCGCGAGTCTGTGCCCAGGGCGCCACGTCAAGCTTGAGGTTCGTTCAATTTGAAGAGTTGCACAGCCCAATCGAGTTTCTTGCCGTCAGCAAAGAACGGATCCTATCAAACTCTACCTTTAGTGGAGAGTTGGCGTGAAACGGTCGGCGACAAACAGGAGCTTGCGCACAAAGGCTGCACAGGTTTTTCACAATGGGGAGATCGAGAATTTGACTGGTGAACATGCGTTCCCTCCGCTTCAGCTCAAGGCGTTGACGCTTGCTTCGGGAAGCGCGATTCGGCGAAGGCTGCTGGAAAATGCGGGCATACGCGTGACGGCGCGTCCCGCTCGGCTCGATGAAACCGCGTTGATCGCCACATCGCGCGCCGCCAGGCCAGACATGCTCGCGCTCGAGCTGGCGCAGGCGAAAGCGCAAACGGTTAGCGCACTCGAAGATGGTTTGATCATCGGCGGCGATCAGTTGTTGGTTCTGGATGGAGAAGTTCTTCAAAAGGCCGCCTCAATAGAGGCGGCGTATGAGCGGTTGCGGCGTATGCAAGGGCGAACACATGCGTTAGTTGGCGCGACTGTGCTCGTTGACCGGGGAAAATTGCTGTGGAGCGATGCGCACCGCGTATCAGTAACGATGCGCGCCATGTCCGACAGCGCGCTGCGGGCCTATTTAGCGGCGGTAGGGCCCGGCGTGCTTGCGTCCGTCGCCTGTTATGAGATTGAAGCGCTGGGCGCGCAGCTGATCGAACGTTTGGACGGCGACTATTTTTCAGCGCTCGGCTTGCCTCTGATGTCGTTGATCGGAGCCTTGCAGGAACATGGCGCACTGGCGCGGTAGCATTGCGTAAAAGGAAAGAGTTGATGTCCACGCATCGTTTAGCGGCGGTATTAGGTAAACCAACAGCGCATTCGCTTTCTCCGATTATTCATAACTACTGGTTTAGAAAACACGGGATTAGCGGCGCCTATATTCCAATGGATGTCGAAGATATTGATCTAAAAAATCTGTTTGAAATCGCACCAAAGATCGGATTTTCCGGATTTAATATTACAGCTCCTCTAAAGGAGGCGGCATATAAGCTTTGTACGCGTGTTTCAGAGACAGCATCCCGTGCGCAGTCCGTTAATCTTGTTGTTTTTAGTAATGGCGATGTTATTGGCGATAGTACTGATGGATATGGATTCTTGGAGAACCTGCAAGAAGAAACAGGGTTTGTCTCTGAGGGTCAAACGGCTTGTATTATTGGCGCTGGAGGGGCGGCGCGCGCAATTGTTGAGGGTTTAATTGCGCGCGGCGCCAAGGAAGTTCGGATATCGAACCGAACGCCGGCGAGAGCTGAGGCGATTGCGGCGACTTTCGACGGGCGGGTTCGCGTTGTTGAAGGATGGCCTGCGTCAGAGCGGTTCTACGATGGCGCATCATTGATCGTTCATGCGACGACATATGGAATGCATGGCGAGCTCGAAGGCGCGCGTCCCTGGCGTTTTCCACAGCTTGATAAACATGTTATTGCCGCTGATCTGATCTATGTTCCTCTAAAAACGGTATTTTTAGAGGATGCAGAAGGCGCCGGGGCGCGGCTGGTTGATGGTCTAGGCATGTTGTTGCATCAAGCCCGGCCTTGTTTTGACGCCTGGTTCGATTGTCCAGTTCAGGTCGATGCAGGGCTGCGCAATGAGGTCATTCGGGTACTGAATGCGCGTAACTCAAAGGCATAGGCGATCGACATGATAAGGATCGGATTGACCGGCTCGATCGGCATGGGGAAGTCGACAACTTCAAAGTTGTTTAAGGATCTGGGGGGAGCGGTTCACGACGCCGACGCCGCCGTCGCCGCTCTTTATCGTGCAGACGGCGAAGGAGCGCAGGTCATTGGCGCCTTGGCGCCCGATGCGCTGTTGGATGGCGCCGTCGATCGAGACAGGTTGCGCGCAGCCGTTCTGGCGGACCCGACGCTGTTGGCGAAACTCGAAGACGCCATCCACCCGCTCGTAACCGCTGATCGCGAACGATTCGCAGCGCAGCAGCAGGCGGCGGGAAAACCGTTTGTCGTCTTTGATATTCCACTGCTGTTCGAGACGGGAGCGGAGACCGCATGTGACGTGGTGGTGGTCGTTTCGACATCGCCGGAGATTCAGCGCCAGAGGGTTCTGGCGCGACCAACCATGACCGAAGTCGCTCTCGACAAAATACTGTCGCGGCAAATGCCGGATGGCGAAAAGCGTGCGCGTGCTGATTATGTCGTCGACACCAGTATCGACATCGCTGACGCGAAGCGCCAAGTCGTCGAAATCCTGTCTGATCTGGAGCGCCGTTTTGGCCGGCCGTTGCAAGGCGTATGAGGATATGGAAAAGCCATGCGTGAGATAGCGCTCGATACGGAAACGACCGGGCTGGACGCTGAAAATGGCGATCGAATCTTTGAGATCGGTTGCGTCGAAATGATCAACCGCGTCGCCTCCGGCGAAGTGTATCACGTATTTATTGATCCACAGCGCCGACTATCTCAGGGGTCGATCGATATTACCGGCGTGAAAGATGAAGATCTGGTCGGCAAACCGATATTTCGCGCCATCGTCGACAGTTTCATTGATTTCATCGGCGACGATCCGCTCGTCATTCACAACGCAGCCTTCGATGTTCGGTTCATCAACGCGGAATTCGCCCGACTGTCTTTGAAGCCGTTGGATCCGAAGCGCGTTGTCGATACGCTCGGTATCGCCAGAAAACGCTATCCAGGCGCACAGAACTCACTCGACGCGCTGTGCCGGCGTTTCGCAATTGACAACTCCGCGCGGGAGAAACACGGAGCGTTGCTCGATGCGGAATTGCTCGCCGAAGTATATTTGGAGCTTACCGGCGGTCGTCAGCCGGGGCTGAGCCTTGACGCCCATGCAGGACAAAATTCACAGCAGACGCGAGCGGCTGCGGAGTTGAGCGCACGAGCGGCTGCTGGTTCCCGACCCCAACGGCGAAGCCTGCTCTCAGAGGCCGAGAAAGCGGCGCACACGGCGTTTGTCGCAACGCTGGGGGACCAAGCATCTTGGTACGCAACGGGCCTGGTGGACAAATCTAGCGGGGAATCCGAGTAAGCTAGATTCTCGGGTTGCGATCCGAACGAAAAGATTGGCCGCCGGAGCAGTTCGGCGACGCGCCTGCATAGCTGGAATGGCGCGCCGCTCGATCACCGCGCAGGAATCGGCGATCAGTGGACGTCCGCGCCATTTTCCAGTTTAGCGCCGCCCTCGTCCGCCGCTTTGCGCTGCTGCATGAACAGTCCGAGGAAATCGATTGGATCCAGCAGCAGCGGCATAAATCCGCCCTCGCGGCTCATATCCGCAATAAGGCGGCGCGCGAACGGGAACAGCATCCGCGGACATTCAACCTGGAGGACGACTGGCATCTTCTCTTCCGGCACGCCAGTGACCTCGAACACGCCAACATAGTCGATCTCAATGGTGAAAACGGCGTCCTCGCCAGCGTTCGCCTCAACCGACAGCTCCAGCGCGACGACGTGGCGACCTTCTGGGGCGTTTTGGGTTGAGACCTCGACCTTCACGTTGATTGTCGGGTTGCCGCGAACCGGCGTATTGTTCGTCGCGGCGTCATTCGTGAAGTGAATGGAACGGGCGTATTGCGTCAGCGTTTTCAGCTGCGGCGTGTCCGTAGTCTCGATGGTTTCGTCGGTCGACATCGGCGTTGATCTCCATGAACTTGGTGGCCGAGCTTAAAACCGACCCGCAAACACTCCGCAAGCGGGGTCGAGCCGCCGTTTAGGCTAGTTTTTTGAATCGATGATGATCGCGTCGTCCGCATCGCGTTCCGGCCGGCCCGTTGGTCGGCGCGGGGCTTCCTCGCTTTGCGATCGATCCGGTTGATCGGTCTCAGAATGCAGCGACGCGCTGCTCGGCGTTGGCTCGGGCTCCCTATCTGCGGTTTCCGCGGCGAAGCCGGCGCGGGCGCGCATGTCGTTTTGAGCAACGACGATAACGTGTTTCTTGATGACGCCTTCAAGAACGGAACGCACCCATGGCGTCAGCAAAAGCAGTCCGAAAGTATCCGTCAGGAAGCCAGGGGTCAGCAAAAGGAGGCCGGCGACGGCGATCATCACGCCGTTAATCATTGTCGAACCGGCGTCATTCAGACTCTCAAGCTGACCGATTCGCTGAAGCACCCGACGGCCCTGCGCCCGAATCGCAGTAGCGCCGATCAACGCCGTCGCCGCAACAATAGCGAGCGTCCACCAGAGGCCGATTCGGCCGCCAATCACGACGAACAGTGAGATTTCCACAATGGGAACGAGTAGTAGGACGAAAAACAGTCGCATCAGCTGGTCCAAGTCGCAATCACCCTCGCCACTGTCATAGACTCGGGCGCTAGGGCTACATACATCGACCCCAGGTAAGTGTCTCGCGCGCAATTCGCGAGCAAAAATAGCTGTGAGCAGCTGGAAACGGAGCGGCGCGACTTCCATGAGCGACAATGACCTTTTGATTACGATCATTCTAGCGGCGGTGGCTGGATTTTTGCTGTTTCGGTTGCGAAACGTGCTTGGTGAGCGGACGGGGTTCGAAGATCCCGACAAATACACCCGACAGAACGAACCAGCATCCTCTTCCTCCGCAGATGATAATGTTACGCCGTTTCCAGGCAGCCGCAGCGCTGCGAATGATCCGGCGCCGGATGCGGAAGTGCTCGCGGTTGCGGAGGAGGGTTCGCCGCTGGCGAATGCTCTGATGGTGATCAAGCGGCGAGATTCGTCGTTCAGCGTTACGGAATTCATGACCGGAGCCCGCGGCGCTTACGAAATGTTGCTAACTGCTTTCGAAGCTGGGGATACAGAGACACTAAAACCTTTCCTGGCGCCCGACGTGTTCACCGCTTTTTCAGACGCCATAGCGCAAAGAAAGAGCAGTGGGTTGAGTGTCGAGATGAAGTTTGTAGGTCTCGAAAGCGCAGAGCTGATTGAGGCGACGGTGGATGACGCGACAGGGGTTGCGGAAATCTCCGTACGTTATGCAGCGGACGTGATTTCGGCGACGCGGAATTCCAGTGGCGAGATCGTCGAAGGCGACGAGAACGCCGTACGTCGAATTGGCGACGTTTGGACCTATTCGCGGATGCTCGGCAACCCTGACCCGAACTGGACATTGACAGCAACGGGCGAGTGACATGCGAACGTATCGGCGACTTTCTTTGGCCTGCGCGGCGACGGCCTTTTTGATTGGCTGCACCACGAAAAGCGACATCGAAACCGCTGATGCGGATCTGCTCAGAGGCGAAATTTCCGCCGCGATCGGCGATGCGTCGCTGATTGAGCGCGATTATGGCCTTACCGCCGGTCGGGTTTACGTCGAGCCCGATCGCAATGTGCGGGTTAAAATCGCCAGCTTTGATGCGCTGCCAGGTTGGGCGGCGGATGATCACGCTGCGGGGCTTCGCGCTTTCAAAGTGTCTTGCGCGAAGATTCTCAAGCTGCGATCGGCGAAAGTGCTCGGCGGGTTGGGAACAGAAATCGAGGATTGGCGGCCGGTCTGTCTGGCGGCGCAAAGCGTCGATCCGCGCGCCGCTAAGGCCTTCTTTGAGCAGGCTTTCCAGCCTGTGCGCCTGAAGCCGAGCAAGCGCGCATTGGTGACATCTTATTTTGAACCTGAGCTTCGTGCGAGCCGGCGGTCTAGCGGCGCCTATGTGCATGCGCTCTATGCGCGCCCGCCGGAGCTGGTCAGCAAAGGCGGCGTCTATGGGATGGTGAAGGCGGGCCAGATCAGACCTTATCTCACCCGTGGCCAGATCTATCGCGGCGGCTTGCGCGGCCGAAAGCTTGAGATCGCCTATCTGGATGATGCCGTAGATAATTTCTTCCTGCATGTTCAGGGATCTGGACGATTGCGGTTCCCCGATGGCAGCACGACGCGCGTCGCCTTTTCGGCCAAGAACGGCTACCCCTATAAGTCGGTCGGTCGAGAGATGATTCGGCGGGGCCTCACGACTCGCGGCCGCGCATCCGCCAAGGTCATTCAGGATTACGTCCGCGCCAATCCAGCAAAGGGCCTGGATCTGCTCGCCACCAACAAGAGCTTTATCTTCTTTCGGGAAGTTACCGGGCTGAGGTCTGACAGCGGCCCGCTGGGCGCGCTGGGCGTGCAATTGAGCGATGGTCGCAGCATCGCGATTGATCGGCGCTACAACACGCTTGGCGCGCCGGTTTGGCTGATGGCGGACAACAGCCCCACCGGCCCGATTCGCCGGCTGGTGATCGCCCAGGATACGGGCAGCGCGATTAAGGGCGCTCAGCGCGCGGATCTGTTCTGGGGAACCGGCGATAGGGCTGGCGCATTGGCGGGTCGAATGAAGCACCGCGGGTCGCTGACGATCTTTCTGCCGAAAGCGACGGTTAAGCGGCTGATCGGCCGATCTAAATCGTGACCAAAGGCGGAGGATCCGGAAAAACGACGCGCGGCGGCAAGCCGATCAGCGATGAGGATCTCGCGCTCTGGCGGCGGGTTGTTGGCTCCGTCACCCCATTTAAAAAACGGGCGTCCTCCGATTATTCGTCGCCCGGACCTGATGAAAAGCCGCGCAGTTCAAATACCCTGCCTGCCGCAGATGCGCGGCCGACGCCTGCGCCGCCCCGGAGTGTTCGGCTGGAGGGCGCGCCGCGGCCGCCGACCGTTGTCCCGCCTCGCCGCGAAGCTGTCCAACCCTTGAGCCAGTCGACGCCCGGCCTGGATCGCCGAACCGCACAGCGTCTGCGCCGAGGCAAGATCGCGCCAGACGCGCGGCTCGATCTGCATGGAATGACGATGGCGCGTGCGCATCGAACGCTCTCAGCTTTTGTTCAAAGCCAGTTCGCGGCTGGGTCGCGCTGCGTGTTGGTTATCACGGGCAAAGGCGGCCGGTCGCGTGAACCAGAGCCAGGCCAATGGCGTGAGCCGGAGCCGGGGTCCGGAATACTAAAATCGCAAACGCCGCTGTGGCTGTCGGAACCGCCGCTAAGCACATTTGTGACAGGCGTCTACCCGGCGCATATCAGCCATGGCGGCGGCGGCGCATTATACGTCTATTTGCGGAAGAACCCCCACTCGCGGTGATGGTCGGCGGCTCCGCTTGGCGGCGCCGATCGAAAACTGAACAGCTGTATGGCTCAGAGGAATATCCGTGACGCGGCGTATTTCTCTTCTTGGCGCTGCTGGGCCTGCATCGCCTGATCATAGCCCTCGCTCGCCCGCATCTGCGCCTCGAAAGCCGCTTGTTCTTCGCTGAGCTGTTCCCCTCGTTTGGAGAATCTGTCGCCGATCGCAAACGCCCGATCTTCCGCGGCTTCTCGCTCCTTGGCGCGGCTTGTTTCTCCCTCTACCCCTTCGCCCCGGGCCATTTCGGTTGGCCCGGCTTGCGATTGCTTAAGAATCTTTGCGCCATCGCCCTCTTTGCTCTTGGTCAGCGCGTCGTCGGCCATAGCGCGCAACATCGATTCTTTGTTGGCGCGTTGCGATTCTTGGATTTCAGCAATCGCCCGAGCGATCTGGCCGGCGGCAGGCGGCGAAGCGCCCGCAACAACGGGTACGGAGGGGGCGGGCCGTTGGTCCGTGCTCAGCCCCAAGCCATGTGTTGGATCGATGGAGCTCGGCTGCCCCACTTTGTTCAGCGCCGGAGCAATCGGCGCGATCGCATTTGTCGCTTCTATCATCGAGAGGTCCCCAAACGTTACTTTTGCGATTATGTGTTTGAGGCTCATTAAAGTTTTGTTCGGAATTCAGGTTAACGCGGCTCATAAAAGGTTAACGGCCGCGATTTGTATGGGAGGAGCGCGGTGAGCGCAGAACAGCGGATGATTGGCGTTGTGGGCGGTAGCGGCCTGTACAACATTGAGGGGCTGGAAAACGCACAATGGCGAAAAGTCGAAAGTCCTTGGGGCGCGCCGTCTGATGACGTGCTCGTGGGCGAACTCAGCGGCGTTCCCATGGCGTTTTTGCCGCGCCATGGCCGCGGACATCGCCACAGCCCGAGCACGATCAATTATCGAGCAAATATCGATGTGCTTAAACGTGTCGGCGTGACGGATCTGTTCTCATTCTCCGCTTGCGGCTCGTTTCGCGAAGAGATGGCGCCGGGCGATTTTGTGATTGTCGAACAGTTCATTGACCGTACGGTTGCGCGGGAAAAGAGCTTTTTTGGCGAAGGGCTGGTCGCGCACGTCTCGATGGCTTATCCGACCTGCGCCCGATTGAGCGGCGTCGCTGCGCAAGCGGCTGAGACCAGCGGCGTCAAGGTGCATGGCGGCGGCTGCTATTTGGCGATGGAGGGGCCCCAGTTTTCCACTCTCGCCGAGAGCAAGCTGTATCGCGAGAATTGGGGCTGCGATGTTATCGGGATGACCAACATGCCCGAGGCCAAACTCGCGCGTGAAGCTGAGCTTTGTTACGCCAGCATCGCAATGGTCACCGATTATGACAGCTGGCACGAGGATCACGGCGAAGTCGATATCACGACCATCATCAAAGTAATGAACGGCAACGCCGAAGCGGCGCGCGCGTCCGTGGCCAAGCTGCCCGAATTACTTGGCGCTGAACGCACCCCATGCCCCCATGGCTGCGACCGTGCGCTTGAATATGCGATCATAACCGCGCCCGAGGCGCGTGATCCGGCGGTTGTGGCGAAACTAGACGCAGTTGCGGGCCGGGTTTTGTCGCGCTAGGCGACGTAATTTAGAAGGAAAGGCCGAGAATGGCGTCAGAAGATCTGCGCAGCGGCGCATCCGCAGCCGAAGTTGACCTCAAGGAGCATGTTCGAGCGATTCCAGACTTTCCGGAGCCGGGCATTATCTTCCGTGACGTCACGCCGCTGTTTAGTCATGTGGAAGCGTTCGATGTCGCCTGCGCCCGGCTAGCGGAGACGTTCCGAACGCAGGCGGTGCAGATGGTGGCGGGGGTTGAAGCCCGCGGCTTCATTCTGGGCGGCGCAATTGCGCGCGAACTTGGTCTTGGTTTCGCGCCCGTGCGTAAGAAAGGTAAGCTTCCCTGGCGGACGATCAGCGCTGACTACCAGCTGGAATATGGATCAGCGACGTTGGAGATGCATGTCGACGCCATTCCCCCAAATACGCGGGTCGGGATCGTTGACGATCTGATCGCGACAGGAGGCACCGCGCTGGCAACCATCGATCTTATCCGGCGGCTTGACGCGGAACCGGCGGCGTTTGGCGCGGTGATTGATCTACCGGAATTGGGCGGCGCTGACCGCATCGCGGAGGCGGGCGTGCCTGTGTCGTCGCTTATCGCGTATGAAGGTCACTAGGGTGCGAACTCATAAATCTGGCCGAGCCAGCGTTCGGCAGGCGGCTTCTCTGGCTTTCGGACGAGGCTTGGGCGGTGATCGAACCCTGCCTTCCACATGGCCAGCCGGGGGAAGCCGTGCGTCGATGATCGGCCCGTCGCGCGGCGTCTCCATGATAGCCGCGCGCCAACTCTTCCGCTAACAATCGTCCGTTGACGCGCCTTAATGTTGGCGCGCATGCTTGGCGGGAGAGGCGGATGTCTGATTTAGCGAGTCTAATGCGCTGCGTAGAAATTTCCGAGCCGGGCGGCCCGGAGAAACTCAGACTCGCCACACGCGCCACGCCTTTCCCCGGCCACGGCGAAATTCTGATCAAGGTTCGGGCCGCTGGCGTAAACCGCCCAGACGCCCTGCAACGCGCAGGCGCATACCCGCCCCCCAAGGACGCATCCGACCTGCCGGGACTGGAAGTTGCCGGCGAAGTCGTGGACCTCGGCGCCGGCGTTGAGCGCTGGACGTTGGGAGACGCCGTCTGCGCGTTGACGCCCGGCGGCGGCTATGCGGAGTATGTTGTCGTCCCCGCATCTCATGCGCTGCCAATCCCCGCGCCGCTCAGTTTCGAGCAAGCCGCGGCCGTACCCGAAACTTTCTTCACGGTCTGGAGCAACGTTTTCGATCGCGCCGGTTTGGCTGAAGGTGAAACGCTGCTGGTGCATGGCGGCTCCAGCGGCATCGGCACAACAGCGATCCAACTGGCGAGATTAATGGGCGCGCGGGTGTTTACGACCGCTGGCTCCGCTGAGAAATGCGCCGCCTGCGAACGACTCGGCGCCGATCTGGCGATCAATTACCGCGAGCATGATTTCGCTGAGATCATCAAGGAAAAGACCGCCGGTCGAGGCGTCGATGTGATCCTTGATATGGTCGGCGGCGACTACATTCCGCGCAACTTCAAATGCGCTGCTGAGGATGGGCGGATCGTAAACATCGCGTTCCTCAACGGTCCGAAAGCAGAGGTCAATTTCGCGCCCGCCATGGTCAAGCGCATCAGCTGGAGCGGCTCAACGCTACGCCCACGCTCAAATGAGGCTAAAGCCGCCATCGCCCAAGCGCTTGAAGAAAAAGTGTGGCCTGCGCTCGAGGATGGCCGGATCGCGCCGGTGATGGACCGCTTGTTTGATCTTGAGGACGCGGCGGAAGCTCACCGCCGTATGGAAAGCTCAGCCCATATCGGCAAAATTGTGCTCACAGTCGCCTCGCTCACCTAGGGTGCGAACTCATAAATATGCCGGCGTCAGCTGACTTTTCGGGCCTGCGCCGGAGCCGCGTCCTCTTGCACCGTACGATATCCGATGCGAAAGCCGCCCCAGTGCTTGCCTTTTACAGTAATCGGCGCGCTGATGTCTTTCATCGTCACGTAAACGCCGCCGCCCATATCGCGTCGATAGACCTGCAGCAAGTGACCGCCACGGCTTTGTCCGCACGCAAGGCCGACGCGATCGTTAAAGAATCGGCGGTTGCGACAGTTCGACGTGTTCCAGACAGGGTCGCCGCCCTGAGGTTTGGAGAATTTCTGACTGTGGGTCGGCAAGAAACCGTCGTCATTCATCACAGCGCCAAACGCAATTCCCGGCCCGAGGTCAAAAACGGTCTCAATGATCGGCGACACATAGCGATCAGTAATTGGAACATAGGGGGTCAGATATTGTGCGGGGTTTGACCCCTTAATCCGCTGGTACTCGTGGGAAAACAGATCCTCCATCGAGATCTCGCCGCGATCGACCGCCGCTTCCAGCGCCTGCGACGCTTGATCTGCACAACGCTTCACGGCGTCCGTCATCTTTGGATCGTCAAGGATGAATCGGCTGGAAAGGTTGTGCAGCGCTTCGGCGTTGTTCGCCAATTCGTCAGCAAGCAGCCGGGCCGTCTCCGCCAGCTCCAGGTTCGCGGCGACATCGCGCTGTTTGCCGGCGATGGTGTCCTGACAGCGCCCCAGCCGGTCCGTTTCTTCCGCTGTCGCCGTCAGAATGTTTGCGCTCGCCGAGGCGGCGCTGGCGGCGCCGGTTTCAATGCGGTCGATCGCTTCGACCGCCGACGACACAAGCTTCGCGCCTTCGGCGACATCGCGCGCAGCGCCTTTTGCGATGTTATCAATCTTCTTCGCCGCGTCATTCGTGCGCGCGGCAAGCGATCCCATTTCGCTTGCGACAATACCGAACCCAAGTCCAGCTTCACCGGCGCGCGCGGCTTCAACGGATGCATTTACCGAAAGCAGTTGAGACTGTTGCGAAATGCTGGCGATCAGCTCGACAACATCGCCGATTTCCTTTGAGCTGCTGGCGACGCGTGAAATGGCGGTTACCGCCTCAGAGATCCGCTCCCGGCCCGCCTCCGCGGCGACTACCGTCGTTTCAATTGCTGCGCGGCTGGTTTCGGCGCCCGAATTCACCTTATCCAGGCCTGAGCAGATGTCTTTGAACTCGGCCTGCACCGTTTCAAACGCGGTAAGCTGATTGCGGCTGCGACTGGTCAGGTCCGCCGCCACCTGCGCCATCCGACTGCTCCGGGACTCCGTTTGCTCGACCGCAGTCTGTAACGCTCCCGCCAGCTCGCTCAACCCGCCGAGAAGCCCGTTTAGAGCCGCCGTCAACGCATCCGCATGTCCATGATACCGGCCGTTCGCCCGCGCAGTAAGGTCCCCGCCAGACGCCACATCGGCGAGCGCCAACGCTTCATCAACGGCGGTGTTTATGGTCTGCAAAGCATCGTTCAGGCTTTTGGCCGCGCGCGTATCGGCCGGATCGGGCGCCGCCAAGCGCGCCGTCATGTCGCCGCGCGCCAGCTTCATCGCCAGCTCCTGCAGCGCAGGGCCGTAATCTGGCCCCGCTTCTGGCGGCTCTGCAGCAATGATTGCCGCTTGTATGTTCTCAGCCGTCGCGTCTTGGGGGGTGATTGGCGTCTCCACAGAAGGCGCCGTGGTCAATAGCCGATCGACGTAGATGATGACGAGAAAGGCGGCGGTCAGTCCGCCGATCATCCAATCAGCCCCAAAAAACAATACCGAAATAAGGGCTACGCCGGTTGCCGCGAGGTGCAGTAGATGCGCGCGAATGCTCATAACGCCGCCCAATATAGTTGAAATCAGCGCTCATCTTGCGGCAAAGGGTTTAAGTCGAGGTTGACCGGCGCCGATAACTGGCGCCAGTTGAGATTGCCCGATCTAGGCCGTTGTAAAATCTGCTCTTATTTCCGACGCCGCGCCGGAAGAAATCTCCGACGCTCTACCCATAGTTACATCGGCAAGCCTCCAACAACTATGGCGTCAGAACCAGCTTGCCGACCGCACGGCGTTCGCGCACAGCGTTCAGGGCCTGTTCGGCCTGAGCAAGCGGCATCCGCGTCACTTCCGGCTTCAGCCGACCATCCACGATCCAAGCGAAGATCTGCTTCAGCGCGTCTCCGAACACGGACGGATCCAAGGCCATCCATCCGCCCCAGTAAAATCCGATGATGGTAATATTTTTCACCAACAGCACATTCGCCGGAATTTGCGGCACGCCGCCGCCGGCGAAGCCGATCGGCAGCAATCGCGCGCCAGGGCGTGCGGCGCGAAATGTTGCGTCCCACACATCGCCGCCGACCGTCTCATAAGCGACGTCAATGCCTCCGAGCCCCTTCAAGACTGTCCGGAGATCATCTTTGTCAGTATCGATCACATGGTCCGCGCCTTTCGCCGCCGCAATTGCGCATTTTTCGGCGCCCCGCGCTGCGGCGATCACTTCGGCGCCCAGCAACTTGCCCAGCTCCACAGCGGTCAACCCGACACCGCCCGCCGCACCAGTCACAAGAAGCCGCTCTCCGGGCGCAAGCCGCGCTCGATCACGCAACGCGACCAGCCCGGTGCCATAGGCGACGGGCGCCGCCGCCGCATCGATCAAATCGAGCGCCTCCGGCGCCGGCGCGGCGGCGCGCGAATCGGCAATCGCATATTCCGCCATCCCACGTTGGCACATCGCGGCCACACGCATGCCGGGAGAGGCTGGACGCCCATCGATCATCGCGCCGTCTCCGACAGCCTCGATCACGCCGGAGATCTCTAGGCCTGGCGTGATGGGGGGCTCCAGCCGCTCCTGGTATTTGCCGGCGACAAGTAGCGTATCGGCGAAATTTACGCCGCAACCAGCCACCTTTACGCGAATCTCGCCAGCGCTTGGCGCGCGCAGCTGGACCTCGGAGGCCGCCAGGGGGGCGTTGAAAGCTGGGGCGGACATCGTTGTTATTGCTTTGTTTGCAACAGGTTGCGTTTCGTCTTCATTCGTCATCAGGTCGCCCGCTAGTTAAGTCGGCATTAACACTCGTTTGCGAACTCTTGCTCGCACATAACTCAGAGCCGATCCATCGCCGCGCGAATTCAGCGGCTGCGGCCGCTGTTCAGGAGCCGAGAATGCTCGATATGACTGAAGCAACGCAGAAGGGCGAAACCCGCGCCTTACGCAAAACCGAACTGAGCCGCGCGAAGAAAATGGGCGCGGCCCTTTCTCGACGTCGCCGGGAGTATGATTTTTCGCTGTTTCGGAAAAACGCAGCCGCGTTTTTTGATCAGCCCCATTTTGACGCAGGCCACCGCCGTATGGAGGCGCGCGCTGGCTACAGTGTTTCGGTGTCCGGCGATGATCCGGTGCTTGGCGGCGCTGGCGGCAATGAGGCGCGAGTCGTCGAAGTCGCTTACGGCGCGTCCGAAATCCGCCATATGGCGGGCCTGACCAACGCGCGCCTGCGCGGCGACTGGGTTGGCGCTCAAGAAACCGGCGCGGCGCTGCTATACGCCCAAGGCGTCGATGGAGCGGTGACCGCCTTTCTGTATCCGGCGCGAATCGAAAATATGAAGCCGGAAGAGGACGCCATTATCCTCGCCCGCTACGCCGACATTGAATTGCTCACCGGGCGCGGCGTGCTCGAGAACCACTGGCGGGCGTTTCGCGCCTACGCGGAGGTGACGAGCCTGGAAGGCGAACCAAGCTGGGCGGATCATGCCCGGGTCGCATGGCTGCGCTTCGCGCGTCCGATCGTGCGGGATGGTCGCCGGATGCGGACCGAGGCGCTGGACTACGGGATGAAGATCGCCAGCCTAAGTTCGGCAATCATGATTGGCGCGGGTCTTATCAGCCTGTTCGTATAAGGCCCCCGCTCACCCACCGCGCCCGGCGCCATGTGCGCCGGCGCAAAAGGACGCGGCTCTCCACACCTGCGCGAGGATCTATCGGAGCGCCGCGTCCACATTATTTTCGGAAAGCCCGGGCTGCGGCTGAGCAGTTCTGGTCCCGAATCGCCGCTGGCGCCGTCCGATCCACACCGCATAGCCCATAGGCGGCGGAGCTGGTGAAACGCTCAACGCTTGAGAGCGCGCCCGTTTCCACAAAACCGCGGAGCGACACCCCGTCGCCGCCTTCACGCGTGACGATTTCGGTCCAGCCGTCGCCTTCTGCGATGGCGCGCGCATTGCGGTCGGGCAGAAGCTCGCCCAATCCGGCTGCGTCCGTGCGCGGCGCGGAGCGGATGTCGACGCGTCGCCGTGCAAAACGGCGATCGGCCAGGACTTTGCGCGCCTTCGCCGCGTCGCCGGCAACCACGCCGCTGGCGTTCCATTGACCGACGGCGCCGCCCGTTTTCGGGTTGGCCCAGTTGGTGTCCATCCCCACCGACCCGTCGAGACGGAAGTCGTAGGCGTTCTGATACAGCGTCCAGTCGCCCTGATTGTAGAACGCCTTAGTGCCCGTGAAGCCGGTGGAGCCGGAGAGCCAGAACATCTCCGCCAACCCCTCTCGCCGGACCCGATCCAGCGTACAGCCGCCGCCATAGACGCCGACCTTAAAGCCTGACCCGGCGAAGGCGGCTGCGACCGCGCGCATATACCGGATCTGATCGGCGATCATCGACGCGAATGGGAAGTCGCCGTCGACGCCAAAGTAGATGGCGCTGCCCTTGGGCTGGGCGTTTTTCTCGGCGAGCTTCAGCGCTTGTTCCGCGTCGCGCTTTCCCCAATCATTCGCAAATGTGTCAAAGCAGTTATTGTAGTGCTGAAACACGACGCCGATCGAAAGGCCGGCGCCAAAGATTGCGTCCCGCTCCGACGGGGTGAGATCTTTGCCGGCGATGTTCGACGGCACGTAGGAATAATAACGGAAAATCGTTTCAACCCCCAGCGCGCGCAGTTGCGCCGCCGTACGCGGGTTCAGTTGCGTCACAGCGTCCGCAATTCGCGGGAACACCGCGCCGGTTTTGCGCAGCGCTGGCTGTTTGGGAGCGGGCGCCGGCTCTGGCGCGGGCTTTGGCGTCGGCTTTGGCGCTGACGTGTCGGTCGTCGATTTGCAGCCGACCAGCAGCGCCGGGGCGCCGAGCGCTCCCACGCTGAGCGCGCCTCGCAGCCAACTGCGGCGATCGATTTGAGCGGGTTGGGGAGTATGCGCAGCCATTGATCCATCCGTCCGAGGTCGATTTTCCGGATCTAGACCATACCGACGGACGCGCATAGCGCACAGTCAAAGCCGCGCTTTGTTGAACGGTCGGCGCGGCGGGCATGAAAAAAGCGGCGTTAACGCCGCTTTTCTTGGGAGTTCATTCAGCGGGCCCGCTCCGCCGCCTCAGCGGACCGCACTGTGATGTTGCACATCTGCGTCTTTACGCCGCAGAGATGCTCCGGCGGGCGCGCGGCGCCGATTCGCTTGCGGCGGGCCGCCCGAGCAATGTGCGCAGACGCTGAAGCTCTTCGTCCGGCAGACCGTTAATCTGTCGAGCGAACGCATTTGCAACTTCGGCTTGCAGCGGGCTCTTCGTGACAATGTTGACCGCGCCGGGGGTCTGATCGAGCGCAATCTTAAGATACTCGCGATCATCTTCTGTGATGCCGAGCTCTTCCGAAATCGTCTCAATAAACTGGGGTGGGGCTGGTTTACGGCCCGACATCACCGCATAGACGAAAGAAGTTGATGCGCCCCATGCGTTCGCCACATCTGCGGTTCGGAAGCCGTAATCAATCTGCAAAGTCTTCAGAGCTTTGCCAAAAGGCGTATAGGTCTGTGCCACTCTCTGCTCTCCTCTAGCTGCTCGCCTCGTTCTCCTTCCGCCCGTGTAAGTAAATCCAATAACGGTTGTGTTAACAAAAATCCACCACCTTTGGGTGCGGAGACAATTTCATTCACAACAACCATGGCGCGAAAGCGACGAATCTTAGACCTAGAGGATTGCATTGCTCTCTTTTTCGCGGCGCCGCATAAGCCCCCTGCAGGGCGCAGGCGTCTGGTGATCAGGCGCTTTTACCCGCGACACAGTCGGTTTCCCGCCCAGAGCGGAGCAGTATCAGCGCGGCGGCGACGCTGGCGCAGTGTGAGGTTAGATCCACAAATGCAGTTGCGCAACGTCGCGATCATCGCGCACGTCGACCATGGCAAAACGACCCTCGTCGACGAACTCCTAAAACAGTCCGGCGCGTTCCGGGAGAATCAAGCCGTCGCCGAGCGCGCGATGGACTCCAACGCTCTTGAGCAAGAGCGCGGCATCACGATTTTCGCCAAATGCACCAGCGTCGAATGGGGCGATGTGCGGCTCAATATCGTCGATACGCCGGGCCACGCCGATTTCGGCGGCGAGGTTGAGCGGATTCTAAGCATGGTCGACGGCGTTGTGCTGCTGGTCGACGCCGCCGAAGGGCCGATGCCGCAGACGAAATTCGTCACCTCGAAAGCGCTGGCGCTTGGGCTTCGGCCGATCGTCGTCCTCAACAAAGTCGATAAGCCGGAGGCTGAGCCGGATCGGGCCCTGGATGAGGTGTTTGATCTGTTCGCCGGCCTGGACGCAAATGAGGAGCAGCTCGATTTCCCGACGCTCTACGCGTCCGGCCGCTCGGGATGGGCGGACGAAACGCTGGAAGGCCCGCGCGATTCGCTCAAGCCACTTTTTGATCTGATCGTTCGCCATGTCGCGCCGCCGAAGCAGATGGAGCATAAGGACGAGCCGTTCAAAATGCTGGCGACGACGCTGCAGGCCGACAACTTCCTTGGCCGCATGCTGACAGGCCGGGTCGAGAGCGGCACGCTGACCGCAGGCAAAACACTGAAGGCCCTGACCCGTGGAGGGGAGGAGATCGAGCGCTTCCGCGTCTCCAAGGTGCTGGCGTTCCGCGGGCTTGGCCAGCAACCAATTGAGGAGGCCGTCGCGGGCGATATTGTGGCTCTCGCCGGCATGACGAAGGCGACGGTCGCTGACTCGCTGCTCGATCCCTCGATCGAAGCGCCGCTGCCCGCCCAACCGATCGATCCGCCGACGATTACCGTCACCTTCGGCATCAATGACAGCCCGCTGGCGGGCCGCGATGGCGACAAGGTGCAGAGCCGCGTTATTCGGGAGCGCCTGATGCGTCAGGCCGAGGGCGATGTCGCCATTTCGATCGCCGATACGCCGGGCGGCGAGGCGTTTGAAGTTTCCGGCCGCGGCGAGCTTCAGATGGGCGTTCTGATCGAAACCATGCGCCGAGAAGGCTTTGAGCTCTCGATCTCGCGCCCGCGCGTTGTTTTCCGTCAGGAGGACGGTCAGCGGATGGAGCCGATTGAGGAATGCACCATCGACGTGGATGAGGAGTTCTCCGGCGCCGTGGTGGAAAAGCTCGCCATTCGCAAAGGCGAGCTGGTTGAGATGCGCTCAAGCGGCGGCGGCAAAACGCGCATCGTCGCTCATGCGCCGTCCCGCGGGTTGATCGGCTATCACGGAGAATTCCTTACGGATACGCGCGGCACCGGCGTGCTGAACCGCGTGTTCCACAGCTGGGCGCCGCACAAAGGCTCGATCCCGGGTCGACGCCGCGGGGTTCTGATTTCCATGGAAAATGGCGACGCCGCGCCTTACGCGCTGTGGAACCTCGAAGAGCGTGGGAAGCTGTTCATCACCTCAGGCGAGACCGTCTATGAGGGCATGATCATCGGCGAACACAGCCGGGACAACGATCTCGAGGTGAACCCGCTGAAGGGTAAGAAACTGACCAACGTGCGCGCCTCCGGCAAGGATGACGCGGTGGTGTTGACGACGCCGGTGAAGTTCAGTCTCGAGGAGGCGATCGCCTATATCGACGATGACGAGCTTGTCGAAGTGACCCCAAACCACATTCGGCTGCGCAAGCGGTATCTCGATCCGCATGAGCGTAAGCGCAAAGCAAAAGAGGCCGCATAAAGCGGCCTCTCGTTAGGGTCTTCGCGACCTGATCGGCAAGCGGTCGTATGGGATCGGCCGCTTGCCCTCGTCAGCGAATTAACGCCGACTTAGTATTTGCTGATCCAGTTCCGCAGGATCCGACGCGCCAGCGGCGTAATCCGGGTGCCGCTTTTCGCCTTGCGGTGCAGGCACGACCAGTAAGCGTGGCCTTGTGGGGTGCGCGCCCAGGTAACGAAGCGGATCAGGCCCGATGGGTTGCTGCGCAGCGCGCGACGCGCTTCGTGCAGAACGAAGGTCGGTGGAACCGGGCTGCGTGCGCCACGGCGAGCAACACGGACCCAACGGCGCAGGATGCGGCGTGCGCGGGGAGACATAACGCCGCCAGCTTCCATGGCGCGAGCTTGACGCTGCCAGTAAGCATGGCCTTGTGGGGTTTCACGCCACAATACGAAGTCCCAAACGCCACGTGGATCGCCATCCAGTGCGCGCTGCGCTGCGTTCAGCTTGAAGCTGCAAGGCGGGTGACCGCCAGCAACTGGGCGCGGCGGAGGTGGAGGCGGCGGGGTGAAGCCGCGCTCGGCTTTACGGATCCAGTTCAGGATCGTGCGGCGCGCCAGCGGATAGATGCGCTCGCCATTTGTCGCATAGCGATGCTGAGCCGACCAATACTTATGGCCCTGCGGGGTCCGCGCCCAGGTTACGAAGCTGATGACGCCGCTTGGGTCGCTCCGCGCTGCGCGACGAGCCGCGGACAGTACGAAGGTTGGCGGAACAGCGCTGCGCTCACCAGCGCGCGCACGGCGGATCCAGCCACGCAGGATGCGGCGAGCGCGCGACTCCATAACGCCGCCACTCTCCATGGCGCGCGCTTGGCGCAGCCAGTACGCGTGACCTTGCGGCGTTTCGCGCCAGCGAACGAATTCCCATACGCCGCGAGGATCACCATCGAGCGCCTTTTGCGCCGAACGGATGATGAAGCTGCCGGGCGGGTGGCCCTGAGCCGAAGCAGTGGTCTGCGCAGTGACTGCGACGCCGAATGCGATCAACAGCGCTGCGCAGAGAGTTCTAAAAGTGGATAGCATCCAACCCTCCATTGCAAAAACGCCCTGTCACTTAACGTTTTCAACCTTGGCCAAAATGTGTTCGATCTCGGGTAATGTATAAGCTTTGGAAAGTCGGTTGAGTTTATTCGACTTTTCAAACCTGCGCAGGATGGCGCGGCTGGCCATGCCAAACTATAGTGGCGCGTCCGGTCTAAAATGAGGCCGCCCGAGGCCCCTGGATTTATGAGGCGCGACCTAGGGTGCGAACTCCTAAAGGTCCATCACCTGCAGGATCGATGGGCCCAGGATTACGATAAAGAGAACCGGCAGGAAGAAGACCATCATCGGCACCGTCAGCTTCGCCGGCAGCGCCGCCGCCTTCGCCTCAGCAGCCGCCAAACGATCAAAACGACCTTCGGCGCTGATCACACGCAGCGCCGAGGCCACGGGCGTGCCATATTTGTCCGCCTGCACCAACGCCGACACCACCGCTTTCACCGCGGGCGCATCTGTCCGCAACGCCAAATTCTCCAACGCCCGCCGACGATCGCCGAGATAAGACAGCTCCGCCGTGGTGAATTTCAGCTCTTCAGCCAAAGTCACGGCCCCATCCTCCATCTCTTCGGCGACTTTGTTGAAGGCCTGCTCGATCGACATTCCGCTCTCAACACAGATGGTCAGAAGATCCAGCGCATCTGGCCAATGCTGGATAATCTCTTTCTTCCGCTTCGCCGCGATCCCATCAATGCGCATTGACGGCTGGAGAAAGCCAAAAATGCCGCCAACAAGCCCGAAACACACGGCAAGCACGGGCTTGAACCCACCGGACTTGGCTAAGAGCAACGCGTAGAGCCCGGCGGCGGCAAGCGCGAATAGAAGCGGCAAGGCGATACGAAGAAATACAAAGCGGACCACATCGGAGTCGCGGCGCAGGCCGGCTCGCGCGAGACGCAACTTCAGATCCGAGTCATTCGCCTTTTCCGCTAGGTTCAGCTTCTCAACAGCGCGGTCCATCAGCCCCTTTTCCCGCATTGCGCGGATATTGGAGCTGTTGATCTTCGAGGGTTGTTCGCCCTTGTCGCTCCGCGAGGTCAGCGACGCTCGCAATTGAGCGCGGTTCTCCTTAACATCCGCCATACGACGCTTGAAGTGCTTCCGGCTTTTCTCGCCATATATAAAAGAATAGAATGCAAAAATACTGAGAGCGGCCAGCATTCCCGCGACGAAGGTCGGCGGGCTGATGTCAGATATCAGCGCATGCACCCAATCATATCCCGACATCGACGCCTCCTATACCTCGAACCGAACCATAGATCTCATCATCAAAATACCGCAACACATCCAAACCATGCCGCCGCCAAGCAACCAAAGCCCGGTTGGGTTGTTGAATAGTATCATGATGTAGTCCGGTCGCAGAAGGTAGACCAATATTCCAACGATAAATGGCAAGGATCCGATGATAATCGCCGACATCCGAGCTTCAGATGACAGGGCATACACTTTCTTTTTCATTTTCTTCCGCTCTCTCAATACGAGGCTTAAGTTTGAGAGAGTCTCGGCTAAGTTGCCGCCGCTTTTTTGCTGGATCGACAGCACCGTGCGGAAAAACTGCACCTCCGTGCTCGGAACACGCATGGCGAGCTGCTTCAGCGCGTCCTCAAAGGTCACGCCCAAAGTAATACTGGTCACAATCCGCTCAAATTCCGGCCCGACCGGAGCCGGCGCTTCGGTCGACACAAGCTTGAGGCTCTCACTTACCGGCATACCGCTCCGCACGCCGCGCACGATGATGTCCAGCGCCCCCGGAAAATGCTCATTGAAGCGGCGAATGCGGCTGGAGATGCGACGCGCCAAAAACGTGCGCGGTCCCCAGAACCCGACGATAATCGCCGCCGCCGCGGCGAAAAGTAACTGACCGCTCGCGAAATAGACGCCTGCGCCAACGCCGGTGCCGACAGTATGGAAAACCATTAGAAACTGCATCGGCTGCATCTCAAGGCCGGCTTGCATCATGCGTGCGCGCAGGTTGGCCTGACGCCCATGTTTTTGCTCCTCGGTCAACCTGCGCAACCGATCGACCGCCGTCTTCGGCTCACGCCCGAACAACCCATCGAGAAAGGACGAGTTCTCCGCGCCGCTTCCTAGCTGCCCGCGACCGCCGCGCTTCGCGATGTCGCGCGCGCGGTTCTCTTCGGTTGAGAACAGAACATAGGCGAGCGCCCCGATCGAAATGATCACAAGAAGAATCGTAAGAAGCAGCGTTTGTTCAGTCATATCACCCGCCGGAATCGAGCTCAGCGAGAACAGCGTTCAGCTGCTCCGCCTTGCCATAAGCGCGCGCTCTTTCGTAAAATTGCGGCTGGCCAACACCTCCGCCGACATGCCGACCGATGAGCTTGCCGTCTGGCCCCTCGCCCGTGACCTCAAACCGCAACAAGTCCTGGGTTACGATCGTGTCGCCCTCCATCCCGACAATCTCAGTCATGTGGGTGATCCGGCGTGATCCGTCGCGCAGCCGCTGCGCCTGAACGATGACGTTCACCGCCGATGCGATCATCTCGCGGATTGTCTTGGACGGCAGCGCGTAGCCGCCCATTGTGATCATTGACTCGACCCTGCTCAACGCCTCCCGCGGGGAGTTGGCGTGAAGCGTGCCCATCGAACCGTCATGGCCCGTATTCATCGCTTGCAAAAGGTCGAAGGCTTCGGGTCCCCGCACCTCGCCGACGATGATCCGCTCCGGGCGCATCCGGAGGCAGTTTTTCACCAACGATCGCATCGTGATCTCGCCCTGGCCCTCGATATTCGGCGGGCGGGTCTCCAACCGAACAACATGCGGCTGCTGCAATTGCAGCTCGGCGCTGTCCTCGCAGGTCACAATCCGCTCATCGTCCGCGGCGAAGCCGGACAAGCAGTTCAGCAACGTCGTTTTACCCGAACCCGTGCCGCCCGAAATCAAGATATTGGTTCGGCATGCGCCCGCAATTTCAAGCAGCTTTGCGCCAGCCGACGAGATCGATTGAAACCGAACAAGATCCGCCATCCGCAGCTTTTCTTTGCGGAATTTTCGAATCGTCAGTGACGGCCCGTCGATAGACAGCGGCGGCGCGATCACGTTGACGCGGCTGCCATCCAGCAGACGCGCGTCGCAAATCGGGCTGGCCTCGTCCACGCGGCGGCCAACTTGCGAAACCATGCGCTGGCAAATTTCCAACAGCTGCTGATTATCTCGGAACCGGATTTTGGTCAGCTGGATGCGGCCATCGGTTTCGATAAACACCTGCCCAGCGCCGTTCACCATGATGTCGGCAATATCGTCTCGCGCAAGCAGCGGCTCCAACGGACCGTAACCAAGCACATCATCGCAGATGGTGCGGCTCAGCCGTTCCTGCTCGCTGGTCGACATTACATACTGGCGGCTCGCAACGATATCGTTGATCACCGACTTCAGTTCGAGCTCTGCTTCATCACGCGGCATGCTGGCCAGTTGCGGCAGGTCCACAACCCCCATCAGCGCCGCCGTGATTTCGTTTTTCTGCGCATAGTAGCCGCGACGCTGCTCCTCCGTCGGCTGCGTGGCCTCTGGCTTGGACAGCGCAATCATCTGCTCGCCCGGCGCTTCTGATGGCCGCGACGACATGTCGGTGGCGGATTGCGCATCCGTCGAAGATGCGCTCACAACAGGCGGCGCTTCGCGCCGAAATGAGGACGCGCGCCCAGATCCACTTTTTTTACCGAACATCGCTTTCGCCTCCTGGCTCCCCTCAATCCCTGCCGCTCAAGCCCTACGCACGCCGTCCAAAACCGAAGGCGCCCAGCAACCGGGCGACCCCCGCGCCGCCGCCTGCCGCTCGCTTTTCGCGACCGGCCATCACATCCGCAAAACCTCCGATCAGATCGGCGTGGCCGCGTCCGCCTTGGGTATCCCGCAGCAGCTTGCCGCTATTGAGCGCTGCGCCATAGGTCGCCGCATCCCACGGCAGCGACAGAGCCGGCGGCGCACCCGCCAAATCCACGAACTCAGCTTCGGAAATTTCCGGCCGCTTGGGCTGACCAATCTGGGTGAGCACCAACGTCGGCGCGCGGTCGTTCGGGCGCGCCGATTGCAGCCAATCGAGCAAGCTGCGCAGATTGCGCAGGCTGACAAGATCGGGAGTGGCGACGAGGATGACCTTCGAGGCTTGGCGTAGCGCAACGCGGCTCGACGCGCGCCAGCTGGACGGCGTGTCCAACACCAGCAGATCGCAGGCGGTTCGGGCGATATCGATCAGGCTTAGGGCCTGCGCCTCCGTCGGAGGCTGATCACTGCTCACCTCACTCGGCGCAGCCAGAAGCTTCAGCTTATCCTGTTGGGCGTGCAACAGCCGCGCGAGCTTCACATCATCCAGATTATCAATATCGCGGTAGGCGTCGGCGATCGTGTTCTTCGGTTCAACGTTAAAATTCAGCCCGACAGTGCCAAACTCAATATCAAGATCAATTAACAGCGCGTCTTTGCCGCCCCGCATGGCGAGCTCGGCGGCGAAGTTATGGGTGAATACGCTCGCGCCCACCCCGCCGCGAACGCCATACACGGCGAAGCTCGTCGCCGCTGGCGATGCGCCAGGCTCGTTGAACATCCCCACGACCGACTCGATTGCCTGAATTGGCGCGCAAGGGGTCACCAAATAGTCGCTGACGCCATTGCGCATCAGTTCGCGATACAGCGCGATGTCGTTCGAGGGCCCCGCGACAACGACATGGGTCCGCTCATCCACCACCTCGGCCAGCTTGGCCAGCTCGCCAAACAGCTCAAACCCCGTCTCAACGCTTTCGACAATGATCAGATTCGGCGCATCGATATCGCGATAGCGCCGGACCGCGGCGTCAATACCGCCCATGCCGACGGCGGACGTCGCCTTCGCCATGCGCCGATCCTGCATCGCGTCCTGCAGCGCGGTCGCAAAGCCCTCGGTCATGCAGAAGGCTTCGATCGTGATCCTTGGCGCAATGAGCTCCGGCTCGCCCGGGGCCTCGGGCTCGATCTGATGTTCATACGCGTTCGCCATCGCCGGTTTCTCCGAACTCATTCCTACAACGCCGCAGCGCTGCGTTTATTTTGTTGTGGCAAGGGATTTGGCGCTTTCTTCGGAGCTGGTGATCTTCCCCATCTCGTGCGCCGCATGAACGCGCAGCCGCGGACCAGCCGGCGCTAGCGTCATCGGCGCCGGCGCCTCCAGATCCCGCGGATCCGCCACCATTGCGGCCAGATTGCGCTGATAGAAGCAGCCAAACCGTCCCGAACCGCTGTTGCGCGGCGTCATAATCGTCTCGCCCCATAGGCGTGGACAGGGCTGCGCAACTGCTGTCGGCCGCGTGAAGAACACCAAAATGTCCGCGCTTTTATATTCCGCCGGATCATAGGCGCCGCGGCGGATAGATCTGAGCGGAACGCCGACGCGATGAAGCCGCTTCGCAATTTTTCCGACAGCGGCGCTCGCATTCGCGCCCTTTGGCCAGCCAATGGAGATTGGCCCCTTGCCGAGGCGAAGATAGTCACGCCCGAGCGCATCGATCCGTCGCGCGTCCCGCACCGACAGTCGCGCAACGTTCGGCGTCCTGAGAATTGTGGGCTGCGCCTCGATCTTGATCGGGTAGACCGCATCATAGCGGCCGCCCCCTTCAAATTGAGCGCATCCTCCAAGCCCGCACGCTGCAAGCAGCGCAGCGCCCAGAAGGGCGGGGCGCGCCAACGAACGCTGCGGCCGAACGTTAGACGACGCGGTTCTCACATCTGCCATTCTGCTCTCCACTCGCCAGGGTCGCACCGGCTACTCCATGATAAAGCCAAGCGGCGTCGGCATTTTTTTGGTTTGCGCCCGAACGCGGGCCGCATCTTCCGGGCCAGCGCCATACACGGCGTGCAGCCGTCCGAAGAGGTACATGTCGACATCGCTGGCGGGCTTGAAGCCGTCGGTCGGCGCCGCGAAGCGTTTTGGCGCGCTTGGCCGAACGACATAGGGCGTGACGAGAACCACAAGCTCGGTCTCGTCGATCGTGCCCTCTTCATTGCGAAAGAACTGACCGATGACAGGCAGACTGCGCAGCCCGGGCAGGCCGGCTGATAGCCGCCGGGTGCTTTGCTTGATCAGCCCTGCGATCATAATCGTGCCGCCGGAGGGAAGCTCAACGGTGCTTTCGGCCCGGCGCACTGTCAGCGCCTGAACCTGGACCGTACCGACAGTTATCGCGCCGTTGGTCGTGAGGTCGGAAACCTCGGTTTTCACCTTGAGGCTGATGCGGCCGTCATCCAAAAGCACGGGTGTGAAATCCAGGCCGACGCCGAACTTTTTATACTCAATCGTGACCGTGCCGTCGGTCCCCGAGATCGGAACCGGATATTCGCCGCCAGCCAGGAAACTGGCGGTTTCGCCGGAGACGGCGGTAAGGCTCGGCTCCGCAAGGGTGGCGACCAACGAATGCTGCTCAAGCGCTTTTAAGAAGCTGCTCAGAACCTCCGGGCCCAGCGCGATTTGGGTCCCTTTCGCGGCGAGAAAGCCGGAAAGCGCCGCATCGCGCAAAACCAGCGTGCTGGATAGGGTTGCGCTTTGCAGTCCCGCATTCCAATCAACCCCAAGGCGCTTCAGCACCGTGCGGTTCACCTCCGCAACGCGGACGCGCAGATGCACCTGCTCTTCATTCGCCACGGCGATCCGGCTGACGACGCCAGTGGCGGCTTTGTCGACGGCCTTCGCCGCGCCGTCCGCGCTGCGCGAAGCCCGCGCGGCGGCGACAAAGCGCTGCGCCAGATCCACAATGCCTTTCGCCGCGTGGGAGTTTTGAACAACCCCCTCCAGAATAATCTCCCCCAGCACCGATTTCGCCACAACGCGCGAGCCTGGAAACTGTGAACGGATGGTCTGGTTCAGCAGCGTGACATCATATTCCACCCGCACGTCCAGCGCCCGGATCTGCTTACTTTTTTCGTCGAAAAACAGAATGTTCGCCTGACCAAGCCGCATGCCGAACAGCACCGGCTGCGTGGCGGTCCGCAGAACAACCTCCACAATCTTTGGGTTTGAAACAACGACGTCGGCCGCCGCCTTTGGCAGCGGCGCGGTCGTGGCCTTACCGAGGTAGATCGTGATTCGTTGCGCGTCCCGGCAGCAAGCGCCGGAGACTTCCTTCCAGCTCTTCGCCAACGCCAGGGGCGCCCATAAACACAGCAACAGCCCGATTAGGGCCAACCCAACCCCGCCTTTTCGCGGCGCGGCCACTGTCGCGTTCGATCGAACATCATTCATGATCTCAGCTCCGCTGATTAATGGGACGGGGCTGGCGCTGGCGCTTCGCCAGCGCGCCTTCTGGCTTGGGGATCTCTTGGGCCGCGCTTGACGGACGGTCCGACTGACCGATTGTCCGCCGCCGGATCGGCTGGCGCGTCAACTTTCGTCTCACTCAGCGTCGTATAGCGCAGAATGGTGACGGCGGACGGCGCGCGCGGCGGCGCCGGCGCGGGGGTCGGCGCAACTTTGATGATCGGCGCGGGCGGCGGCGCAGGACGGCGAGCCTCAGAGACGGTGGGCTTGGGCGCGCCGCGATCGGAGGTCGTAATCCCCCCCAATGCGGCGCCGGTGAAGGTTGCGAGATCCACCGCCAGCACCGGCATCGGATCCACTTTCGCTTTGCCATTTTCGTCGACCAGCTCAGCGATGCTGCGCAGCGCCAGACTGACCCGACCAGCGCGCTCCGCCAGCGCCAGCAGTTCCGCCTGAACAGGCGTCACCTCCAGCGTCACCGTCCGCTTCATGTCAAAATGCGCGTCGCCCTCATCATCCAACTGATCGTCAACCGCCAGAACGCGCACGGTGCGCAGCAGCGTATCGGTCAAGATAATCGACTTGACGGACTTGCTTCCATCCGCCTGCCGGACATCCAGATCGTGCTTGCGCGTCAAGATGATATCGACGTAGTTGCCCGGCGCGATAAAACCGCCAACCCCGGTTTCCTGCTGCATCTTGATCGAATAGCCGCGCAACCCGGGTCGCAGCATTGCCGCCAACGCGCCGGGATGATTGAGCTTAACGATCTTTGTCGGCAGAACTGGCTCACCCTTCGCCAGGCTGGTCTTGACCACAGCGCCGACGAATCCTCCCTCGGCGCCGGCCCGCCGGGTGATGAAGGTCTCGGCGACCATCTCCTTCGGCCAATCGCGCCATTCGAGGTCGTCATCGCGTAGAATGTGACCGCGCTTTAGCAGCTTTGCAGCTACAAGAACTTGAGTTTTTTCGATTTTTGGCGCAGCCGGCGTCGCCTCCGGCGCGGGCGCCGCCATACGGGCGCGCTTAATCTCGCCCTGGACCAGCGCAATCGCGCCCACGCCAGCCGCCACAGCCGCCCCGAGGATCAGAAATTTGACAACGCGCACGGTTTACTCCGCCCAAAGCGTTAAACGATGCGTACACGCTACGGAAAACAAATTGATAATTGGTGATCACAGCTAACAACCAGCAAAATTAGAAAACACCATCAGCGAATTATTAATCTTATCTAACGCTGATCAACATATCACTTAATACATGGTTGAGGCTTCTCGCGTCAGCGATCTAATCGCCGTCAATTTCACTCTGAAAGCTTAATCCAAGCTCCGTCCGTAACCGCTGGAAAGCTAAACGAAGCCTCGATTTGACGGTCCCAAGCGGCAGACCAAGCTCCTGCGCAATCTCCAGATGCGACAGGCCGTCAAAGAATGACAAGCGTACGACGGCCTGCTGCTCATCGCTCAGCTTTAGAATCGCCGCGCGAACCGCAACGTCGCGCCGAGCCTCTCCGACCGACGCTTCCGCAGTTTTTGGCGGATCCGGTCGGTATGTCGGATCGTCCGGATCCGGCTGCGGCCGCGCCCAACGACGCGCCAAATCAATCCGGCGGTTGCGCGCAATCGTATAAAGCCACGCCGCAGCCGACGCACGGGTCGGATCGAATGTCTCGGCGCGCCGCCAAACCGCAATCAACGCTTCCTGCGCGGCCTCCTCAGCCTCGCCAACGTTCACTTCGGCTCGAATCATGAACGCGCGCAACTTCTGCGCATAGCGTTCATAGAACATTCGGAACGCTTCGCGATCACGCTGCGCCCCGATCCGCGCCAACAGCTCCTCATCAGAAGGCCCCGCGCAAGGCGGCGCTTCCGCGCTGCTGTCGGTTATGCGAGACCCTGCTGTCAAAGCGGCTCCGGAATGCTATGTAAGCGCCTCAAAGCGCGTACTGTGTTGCGCGCAGCAGGCGCGTTGACGTCACAGACGGCCCAGCGCCGAACCTCCTTATGTGGAGGCGCTCGCTGCAAGTTGTCGCCGTCAGCGCGCATTTAACGTCGAACCAGCAAGGTTCGCAAAGGTTTCATCCGAGCGGCGTCAACTCGTCGCCAACCGAACGAAGACGATATGATCAAACAAGCTTATCAAGTCGCCGCCTTCTGCGCCGCTATCGCCGCGTTCGCCCCCGCCGCATATGGGCAGGACCAACTGCCCGCCCAAGAGTCGCACCGTGACTGGTCTGTCTTTGTCGATGGCAAAGGCTCCGGCAAATATTGCTACGCCGCGACGCCGCCACGCCAGACGGACGCGTTTCGCTCCGGCAAACCGGTGGACAAGATTACACGCGGCGACACGTTTCTGCTGATAGCGACCTACCCGGGCGACAAAGTGAAAAATGAAGTCAGCATCCGCCTGGGCTTCCCAGCCGACGCCGGCCAAGCCATTACGCTCAGCGTTGGCCAGCAGAACTTTGAGCTTTTCACTTCGGGCGAAGTCGCGTGGCTTGCGACGCCTGAGAAAGACAAAGATGTAATCGCCGCAATGAAGAAAGGCTCCAAGGCGATCGTGACGGCGACGTCCAAGCGCGGCACCAAGGTTGTGGACGAATACTCGCTGATCGGCTTTTCCGCGTCGATCACGGCAGTCGCGGCGGCCTGCAAATGAACGAAGCGCCCAGCCCTCAGCCAACGCCGCCAATCACGCCCGAAGTTGCGCCGATACCTCGTAAGGCGGCGGACGCAGAGGGCCTTCGGCCGAACATTATCGGCATGAACCGTGCCGAACTCGGCGCCGCCGCCGTCTCGGCCGGCGCGGCGGAACGTCAGGCGAAGATGCGCGCAGATCAGATGTGGCGCTGGCTCTATGGCCGCGGCGCGCGCGGCTTTGAGGAGATGACAGATCTCGCCAAAGGCTTCCGAGCCGATCTCGCCGCGTTGTTTGACATCCGCCGACCGGAAATCAGCTCGCGACAGATTTCGAATGACGGGACCCGAAAGTATCTGTTGCGCATTGATGGCGGGCATGAGGTTGAAGCGGTTTATATTCCGGAGGAAGACCGCGGCACGCTTTGCGTTTCAAGCCAGGTTGGCTGCACGCTGACCTGCCCGTTCTGCCACACCGGGACACAGAAACTCGTACGCAATCTTTCGGCGGCGGAGATCGTCGGCCAGGTGCTCGTCTGTCGGGACGATCTGGGCGAATGGCCCGACGCGGGCGCAAAGGCCGGACCGGCGCAGGAGAAGCGGCTGCTGTCCAACATCGTGATGATGGGCATGGGCGAGCCGCTGTATAATTTTGACGGCGTTCGCGATGGGCTGAAGATTATCATGGACCATGAGGGCCTTAGCCTGTCGCGGCGGCGAATCACCCTTTCGACCAGCGGTGTGGTTCCCGCCATGCAGCGCGCGGGCGAGGAGATCGGCTGCTTGCTGGCGATATCGCTCCACGCTGTGAATGACGAGCTGCGCGACGTGCTGGTGCCGATCAACCGCAAATGGCCGCTGAAGGATCTGATGCAGGCCTGCCGAGACTATCCGCGGCTTTCGAATGCTGAGCGGATCACCTTTGAATATGTGATGCTCAAAGGGGTGAATGACAGCGACGCCGACGCGCGTGCGCTGGTGAAACTGATTTCCGGCATTCCGGCGAAGATCAATTTGATCCCGTTCAACCCTTGGCCCGGCGCGCCTTATGAATGCTCAGACTGGGCGCGGATCGAAGCCTTTGCGGAAATCGTCAACCGCGCCGGCTATGCGAGCCCCGTTCGCACGCCGCGCGGGCGCGACATCTTCGCCGCCTGCGGCCAGCTGAAAAGCGCAACAGAACGCGGACGGCGGGAAAAGGTCGGGCTTTGACCGGTATAGGCGCGCCAGATCGGTGAGGCCTCAATGATATCGCTTTTATCGGATGCGCCCGTGCTCGCCGACGCGCGGGTCTTTATTGTGGCTGCGCTGGGCGTTTTCCTCGTGGGGCTGGGCAAAGGCGGCATGGGCGGCACGCTCGGAGTGCTGGGCGTGCCAACCCTTTCCTTTGTCATGCCGCCCTTGCAGGCCGCAGCGCTGCTGCTGCCGATCTTGCTGAGTATGGACGCCGTCGGCCTTTGGGCTTGGCGGCGCTATTTTGACCGCTCGATCCTGCGAACGATGATCCCCGGCGCATTGGTCGGCATCGCCGCCGCCGCCGCAACAGCGTCCTATGTGTCCGACGCCGCGGTGAAGCTGATGGTCGGCCTGGTCGCAATGGCGTATGTCGCGCGCTACGCCGCGTCGCTGATCCGCAGCCAGCCCGCCGCGCCGCGCCGACAGCGCCCGCTCGCCGCCGCCAGCTGGGGCTCCGTCGCGGGCTTCACCAGCTTCGTCGCGCATGCGGGGGGGCCGCCCTATCAAATCTACACCCTGCCGCTCGGGCTTGACCCGAAGCTGTTCACCGGCACTTCGGTGATGTTTTTCGCCATCGTGAATGTGATTAAGGTCGCGCCCTATATCGCGTTGGGCGAGTTGGATCTGGATGCGCTCAAATCGGCGCTGATCCTATCGCCCGTCGCGGTGGTCTCGACTTTCGCCGGCGCGGCGATCGTCAAGCGCATGCACGCCCGGATCTTCTACCCGCTGATGAACGCCGCCGTGCTATTGGCTGGCGTCAAGATGCTGTGGGACGGCGTCTCCGGGCTGCTTGGTTAAGCGGCGGGGACAGCCGCGCCGAGGTTACGTCAGCAACTCGCGGAGAACCGCATCCAGCAAGATCCGGCCCTGCGCCGTCGCGCGCATCCGATCGCCGTCACTTTCGATCAGGCCGGAGGTCTGCAACCGCGCCACTGCCGCTCGATCGAGAGGGACGCCCGTCAGCTGCGCGTAGCGATCAACCGCGACCCCCTCCCGCAAGCGCATCCCCATCAGCAGCATTTCGGTCCCTTGCGCAGCGCAAGACAGCTGTTCCCACTCCGACCACCCAGCGCCCTTTTGCTCTACCGTCGCCAGCCATTCGGCGGGATCGCGAATTGTCGCCGTGGCCATACGCCCGGCGTCTTGGGTCAGGCGGCCATGCGCGCCCGGCCCGACGCCCGCATAATCGCCATAGCGCCAGTAAACCAAATTGTGCCGGCACTCCGCCCCCGGCGCGGCATGGTTGGATATTTCGTAGGCCGGCATTCCGGCGGCGTCGCACAGCTCCTGCGTGATCTCATACATCTCGGCCGAAGCATGATCGGGCGGCGGCGACAGCCGGCCGCGCTCATACAAATCGCCGAACCGCGTACCGGCCTCGATCGTCAGCTGATAGAGTGAGAGATGATCAATCGCCATCCCCAGCGCCTCGCGCAATTCTTGCCGCCAGGCCGTCGGCTCCTGCCCGACGCGCGCATAGATCAAATCAAAGCTGACCCGATCGAACTGCTGGCGCGCAATGTCGAACGCCGCCCGAGCTTCGGCGACGCTGTGCAACCGGCCAAGCGCCTTCAAGTCGGCGTCATTCAGAGCTTGCGCGCCCATCGACACGCGGTTCACGCCGGCTTGCGCATAGCCGGCGAAGCGCCCGGCCTCAATGCTGGTCGGGTTCGCCTCCAAACTCACTTCCGCGTCTGGCGCCAAACCCCACAAACGATCAATCTCTTCGATGACCGCGGCGACCGTTTCCGGCGCCATCAAAGACGGGGTGCCCCCGCCAAAGAATACGGTCTCCGCCACCCGATCCGGCGCCGCGGCATGGGCCGCGCCCAACTCCGCGATCAACGCCCGCCGCCAGCGCGATTGATCAATCTCCGCCCAAACATGACTGTTGAAATCGCAATAGGGGCATTTGGACTGGCAGAACGGCCAATGCACATAGACGCCAAATCCGCCGACGCGCCAATCATCATCGGCCGGCGCCAGCTCGATCGACTGGCTGTTCTGCGCTTCTGGGCCGAGCTGTTGGGCGGGCATAAGCGATCCGTTTGATCAATCGGCCGGCGTCGTCGCCGCCCTTGGGCCATTGCAGACGCGGCGGCTCACTCGACCGGGCGCGTAACCGATATCATCTTGTCTAACGCTACTTAGCCCCGCTTGGCGCCGACTTCGGCCGGACCAGCTTCGTCGCAAGCGCGTGGATCCGCCGAATTGTGGCGGCGTCGGGCGCCAGCAGCTCCAATGTTTTGGTGGCGTAGCGCTCCTCTCCCTCGTCGGAGGCGACGCCGCCCTTGAGCACCGATCCCTTGACGGACACCTGAACGCACTCCGCCCCATCAGCGCATTCGATCACGACTTGAAACGCCTTGAAGCCGACTCTTTCGAGCGGCGCCTTCGCCGAGCGCACAGCATCCACGGAGGCGCCGATCGCGCCCAACCGTACAAAAGCTTGCTCCGTCGGCTTCCGAACCGCGCCAATGGCCGCAAGCGGCAAGCGCGCCTTCAGCACGAAGCTTTGCGCATCCGCATCATCGGAGGAATAATCCTGGCCATTGACCTTCGCCTTGCCGTGGAAGCTTTCGAGCTTGGTGATAAACGTCACCGCCAGATGATCGCCTTGCAGCTCCACAGACGCGCGATGGGCGACAAACCCCAGGCTGGGCGCCGCCGTATCATCTGCGAACCAAGCCGGTAGGAAAGGCGACCAGTCGACCCCCGCCAAGGTCGCGTTGAGCGCCTTCACCACCGGACCGGGGGCGGGTTTGTCTTCAGCCAGCGCCCGCCCCCCGACGAGCAGGATCAGAAGCGCAATGATGGGCGCGTAGCGCAAGTGCATCTTACCTCCCTGGGGCCGACCGCTTCCGCCACAGGCGGATCAGACGGGCTTAAACGCGTCAGCTTCGATCTCAATTTTCATTTCTGGCGTCGTCAAGTCGCAGATGACCATGGTGGCTGCAGGCCGAATGTCCCCAAACACTTGGCCGAGCACAGGAATGATCTGATCGGCGTAAGCATTGTCAGTCAGATAGTAGCGCACGCGATAGACATGCTCGAGGCCGCAACCCGCCTCCGCCAGAGCCTTTGCAATTGTGTCGAGCGTATTGCGCGCCTGTGCGGCGGGGTCTTCGGGCATTTCCATTTTTGCGTAGTCGTAGCCGGTTGTGCCCGCCACAGCCACCCAGACGCCCATTGGCGTCTCATGCGCCACAGCGCGGCTATAGCCGATTCGCGCCTCAAAGGGCGACCCGCTCGAAATCAATCGACGACTCATTCAGTCTCCTCCTCCAAAATCGCAGCGGAGAGCTTCGCAAAGGCGTCCGAACGATGATCATCCGCCTGCTTTCGGTCCGCCGACATCTCACCGAACGTTTCTGTTTCGCCCGCGCGGACGAAAACAGGATCATACCCAAAGCCCTGATCACCGCGAGGCGGCCAGCTGATTCGCCCCTCAACCTGACCTAGAAATACAATTTCCTCGCCGTCGGGCCACGCGACCGCGAGCGCGCTGTTGAACCGCGCCGCCCAAGGCTCGGCCGCTCCGGCGGCCTGCAGCTCGCTATGAAGCCGCCGCATGGCGAGCCCAAAGTCCCGCCCCGCAGGGGTTTCGGCCCAATCCGCGGTGTAGACGCCCGGCGCGCCGCCAATCGCATCGACGCTAAGACCCGAATCATCCGCGAGCGCAGGCAGCCTCGCCTGCTGCGCGGCCGCCCGCGCTTTGATCAGCGCATTCCCCTCGAACGTCGTCTCGGTTTCCTCTGGCGCAGCCAGCCCGAACTCAGCGGCGGAGACGGCCTCGATACCGTAGGGCTCGACAAGCGCGCGGATCTCGCGCAGCTTGCCTGCATTGTGTGTCGCGACGACGATTTTGTCCCCGCGTTTCAGCCGCCGGCTCATCCCAGCGACTCGATCGCAGCTTGCTGCAGCTCCGCCAATTCGGCGCAGCCCTTCTTCGCCAGCGCCAGCATTTCCAGCAATTGCGCTTCGCTAAAAGCGGCGCCCTCAGCTGACGCCTGGACCTCGACCAAACGACCGTCGCCTTTGATGACGAAATTCGCGTCGGTCTCCGCGTCGCTATCCTCGTCATAATCCAGATCGAGGACGGGTTTGCCTTTATAGACGCCGACCGAAATCGCGGCGACCGACCCGTCAATCGGCAAGTGCGACACTGTTTTGCTGTCAAAGACGCTCTTCGCCGCCTGATAGAGCGCGACATATCCGCCGGTAATCGATGCGGTGCGGGTGCCGCCATCGGCCTGCAGAACATCGCAATCGACGACGATCTGACGCTCGCCCAGCGCCGGCCGGTCAACCACGATCCGCAAGGAGCGCCCGATCAAGCGCTGGATTTCCTGCGTCCGCCCGGATTGACCGTTTTTCGCCTCACGCCGCATCCGGCTGTGAGTCGCGCGCGGCAGCATGCCATATTCCGCGGTCGCCCAGCCCAGCCCGGTGTTGCGCAGGAATGGCGGCGGCTTGTCCTCAACTGTCGCGGTGCAAAGCACATGGGTGTCGCCAAATTTCACAAGGCAAGAGCCTTCGGCGTGTTTGGCGTAGCCCGGCTCGAGCGACACGGCGCGGAGCGCGTCGAGGGCGCGTCCGGAAGGGCGCATGGAGATCTCCCTGGCGTGATTTAAGATTGAGGCCGCCCCAATAGCGGCGCATGCGCCTCAGGTCCAGCTTCGGGCGCGAGACTTGCGAAGGACTCGGCGTTAAACAGATAATGAGTAGCTTGATCATTCGCTGGAAAAGCTTGCGCCATGAGCGATGAAAACGCCGCAACGACGCTCGAGATTATGAATGAGCGGAGCCGAGAAATCTTTCGCCGGCTGGTCGAAACCTATCTGACCACCGGAGAGCCCGTTGGATCGCGCACCTTGTCGCGCGCGATTGATTCGCGCTTGTCCGCCGCGTCGATTCGCAATGTGATGCAAGATCTCGAGCATCTCGGGCTGCTTTCAAGCCCGCATGTCAGCGCCGGGCGGCTGCCAACGCATCTTGGCTTGCGGCTGTTCGTCGACGGGATGCTGGAAATCGGCGGCCCTTCTGAAAAGGAGATGCAGGCGATCAAGGCCGGGCTGAGCGACGAGGCGCTGGCCGAAACGGTCGGCCTTGAGCGGCTGATGGATCAGGCCGGTTCGTTGCTGTCCGGTTTGGCCGGCGCCGCAAGCCTTGTGGTCGCGCCAAAATCTGACGCCGCCATCAAGCATATCGATTTTGTGCGCCTGTCCGATGACCAGGCGCTCGCCGTCTTAGTAAAAGAGAACGGGGAAATCGAAAACCGCCTCGTGGTCGCCCCTCCCGGGTTGACCGGGCCAGCGATGAGCGAGGCGGCGAACTTCCTCAACGCCCGTCTGCGCGGCAAAACACTGGGCGAAAGCCTGGGGGCGATTGAAAAGGAGATCGCCGCAGCGCGCCAAGAGATGGGCGAAATTTCGCAGCGGCTTGTTGAGAGCGGCGTCGCCTCCTGGCGCAGCGATCCCGACACGGGCGTGGAGCCGGAGCGGCTGATTGTTCGCGGCCGCGCCCATCTGCTGGATGACCCGAATCTCGCCGGCGACCTCGAGCGCATGCGCCAGCTGTTCGACGATCTTGAGCGCAAGCGCGACATCGCTCAACTGCTCGACGTCGCGGATCAGGGCGAGGGAGTGCGCATTTTCATCGGCGCGGAGAACAAACTCTTTTCACTAACCGGTTCCTCGTTAGTGGTCTCTCCATATATGAACGCCGATCAACAGGTCGTGGGCGCTATTGGCGTGATCGGCCCGACTCGAATGAATTACGGCCGGATCGTCCCTATCGTCGACTATACGGCGAAACTGATGGGCCGCATGCTGGCTACCGCTAGACAACCGGAGGCGTGAATGTCTGACGCAAAGTCCGACGCAGAACTCAAGCAGAATAAAGAAGCAGCGGCCGACGCTGCGAAAGCGACGGAGCAAGAAGCAGACAAAAAGCCCGCAGAGAGCGAGGCGGAATCGCCTGTTCAGCTCGAATCGTTCGACGGCGAGGTCGACCCGACCGAGGTTCTGGACGCCGACGCGCTCGATCCGAAAGATACGGAGATTGAGCAGCTGAAAGGCGAACTTGATCAAGCCCGTGATCAGCTGATGCGCGCCGTCGCCGACGCCCAGAACAGCCGTAAGCGGTTCGAGCGCGATCGGCGCGAAGCGGAAACCTACGGCGGCACCAAGCTGGCGCGGGACATCACCGGCGTTTATGACAATCTGTCCAAAGCCTTGAGCTTGGTGACCGACGATATGCGCGCCAGCGATGGCGCGTTTGTCGAGGGCTTGGAGCTGACCCAACGCGAACTGCTGAAAGCATTTTCAAAACACGGCATCAAACCGGTTGAGCCTGAAAAAGGCGAAAAGTTTGACCCGAACGAGCATGAAGCCATGTTTGAAGCGCCTTTTGGCGATCCGGGCACCGTGATTGAAGTCGTCCAAATCGGCTTCATGATTGCCGACCGGCTGTTGCGGCCCGCCAAGGTTGGCGTCGCTTCGGCGAACGCGAAGCCAATGCCGGCGCCTGCTGCGGCTGGAGACAGCGACGCAACCGAAGAGTCCGCGTAGCTGGGGCCGTCGAAAGCCGAGGCATGACGCAGCCAAACATCTCGCGGCTCAAGATCGAAAACTATCGATCCATCCGCCAGCTCGATGTCGAGCTGGCGCAGTTAACCGTTGTGACCGGCGCCAACGGGGTTGGCAAAAGCAACCTCTATCGTAGCCTCGAACTGCTACAGGCCGCGGCGACGGGCGACCTGTCCTTTCGTCTGGCCCGCGAGGGCGGTATGGCCTCGGCGCTGTGGGCGGGGGCGCCTTGGCGCACTGAGGAAGAGCGCACGGCAGGCGCGCGCGACCGGGGCAAGGGGCCGGCGCAAATACGCCTCTCAGCGGAAATTGACCATCTCGACTACACGCTGCAGATCGGCCTGCCGCGCCCGACGGACGCCGCGCTCGGCCTTGATCCGGTTGTAAAAGAGGAGCTTGTTCGCGCCCGGAATGGAAAGCGCTGGACCATTTTGGCGCAACGCAAGGGCCCTCTCCTTTCGACGCGGAACGACGCTGGCCGTCTGACGCCGACAATGAAGGATCTGTGGCTGTTCGAAACCGCGCTTTCGTCAGTTTCAGAGCTGTCAGGCTTGCCAGAGCTGGAATTTCTGCGCCGACGCCTCGCCGCGACGCGCTTTTACCATCAGCTTCGATGTGATCCGGAGGCGCCGGCGCGCCGCCCACAGCCCGCGATCATGACCACCAGCGTCGACTCCGCCGGCGTGGATTGGGCCACCGCAATCGCATCCACCATGCGCATTGAGCAGGATGGATTTGCGCAAAGCCCTGCGGCTAGAGCCGTGGCCGACGCTTTCGATGGCGGCGCCCTTGAAGTCGCCGCTGACGCTGGGGCAATCTCGGTTGGGCTGCGTATGCCCGCCTTTCAGCGCGCCTTCGCCGCGCCCGAGCTATCGGACGGCACCTTACGGTTCCTGATTTTGGTTGCGGCGCTCAGCGCGTTGCAGCCGCCAAGTTTCCTCGCGCTCAATGAACCGGAAGCAAGCCTGCATGAAAGCATGATTCCGCCGCTCGCCGACATGATCGCAGCGGCGGCGGAGCGCGCGCAGATATTGGTGGTTACCCACTCGCAGAGCTTAGCCGACCGCCTCGATGTCGAGCATGGCGCCTGTCGGTTGCGGCTGAAAAAGGAGCAGGGTGAGACGGTCCTCTATTAGCCGCGCTTCGCCGCCCTGGCCGAACCGATCCCGGCAGCCCCAATACGCGCGGCGCGCCCCTTCTGGCTTCTCCAGCTCCCGAACTTCTCCAGGTCCCTAACGGGGCTGACAGCAGCCAGATTTATGAGTTCTGACCCTAATGGAACGTTGCGCCGCCATCGCCGAACGAGCTCGGCATCGACTCGCCATCGACCTCGATCTCAACCTTCGCGTCGCCATTCACCAGCAGGCTGTTGGCCAGCGCGACGCGCATGCTGGCGCAGTTGACGCCCTCGCGTTCAATGCCGGACATCAGAGTCTCGATAACGGTTTGCGCGGCGATCGCCAGCGTCTCCGGCCGCACGTCGTCGCGCTCGCCGTAGCTCTTGGTCATCGCATCGCACAGCTCTTTGGCGATCTCGCGCGCCATTTCGCTGTCATGATTTTGAGGATCGAGCGCGCGTTCATCCGAACCAACGATCTGCGCTTTCATTTTAATCACTTCGCCAGCCATAGCGTCCTTCCCACTGCGGTTCCAGGACGCGCCCCCGCGCGGCCTGAGCGTCGCTCGCCCCGTTCCCGCCGCCGGCTTTCTGAAAAGAGGCGACCCGGAACCTTCCGGGTTCGCCTGTAGCAAGATGCGGGCCGCCGCAAAGACGGCCGGCGGTTTTCAATGGTTAAGCTTGTTGATGCTTCTCGGAACCATCAACAAGCTCTAAGCCTCTGTTTGGTCGCGATTTGCGAGCCGTTAGATGGGTCCATCCAACTTCAAATCGCCCTAGTCGCCGCCCCACTGCAACGTCAGCTCAATGCGGCGGTTCTTCGCCCGGCCTTCGTCGGTGTCGTTGCTGGCGATCGGGAACCGCTCGCCAAATCCGGCCGGCGCAAAGGCGCGCGCGCCGAGTTTGTAGCCTTTCAGGACCTTTGCGACCGACTTGGCCCGATCAAGGCTCAGCTTCGCGTTCGCCGCGTCCGAGCCGACATTGTCCGTATGGCCCTCGATCAGCAGACGGGCGCCAGTACACCGCGCCAACACCGCCGCAACCTCGCCGAGAAACGCCACGCTGTCCGGGGTCAGATCCGCTTTGCCGAACTCGAAGTTGATCGGACGGCGATAGATCATCTGCGCGAGAATGTCCTGGCAGAGCTGCGGTTCAATAATGCCAGCCGCCGGAATTTCATCCTTGCCGACTGGACGTGGCGGCAGCGCCGCAAAGTTCAGTTTCGACGGGCAGAACCCCAAAACGCCGCGCTGCAGGATGGCCGCGTCGGCGGTAAAGGTCATGTCGAAATAGCGCACGCCATTGCAAGCGAGGGCGCGGCGCGCGCGGCCGCCAGCGTCAACGAACTTAATCGCGATATAGCCGCGCGCCTGCAGCGAACGGCGCAGCAGCTCCTCGCGCTTCGGTCCAGGCTTCAGCGCCTTACAGTTGCGATCGCGCTCTGAAGAAAGAACTTTGCCGTCCGGATTCACCACCAGCGCGTAGCGACGGATGCCGCGGCAGGCGCGAGCCTTCATCTCACTGCCTTTGCGCTCCAGCAGCGTGACCTGCGTATAGCCCTGGGCCAGCACCTGATCTTCGACAATTTTCACTTCCTCATCCGTCAGCTCCTCGTTGGTGACGGCGGCCAGGAAGCTGTCCATGAGATCCGGCTTTGGGCATTCGCCCGCCGGCGTCGAAGAAACGACGCGGCCAAAACGGTCAATGACCAGAACCGAGGTCGTCTCGCCTTTGCAGGCCTTCATCTGCGCTGAGCCGGCGACAACGCCGGTCAGGCTGATTTTGCGGTAGCCTTCGCCCCGCAAATATTGCCGCAGACGAATTTCCGCCGCTTTCAGCTCGTCCGGGTCAATTTCGGCGACCGAGAGCGCCTTGCCATCCTGCTCGCCTTTTTTGGGCGTCTCCTGGGCGCTTGCGGCGCCGACAAAAGCGCTCAGCGCTGCGGCGCCCGCCAACATTGCGGCAAATCTCATGCTCAATCCTCCATGCCTGGAACGCCAAACCTCTGGCGCTGGCAACCGGTATCGGACCGGCGAAAGGAAGCCAAGAGAGAGGGCGCTTTTCGCGTCATACGCGCCAAGAACTTGACAAAATAAGTCAGGATTGTTTTTTCCGATCAAACTACTCAGAAATAGCCAGCGACGTCGCGCTCGTCGCCCCCCCAAAGGAGATTTGAAATGAAGCCCTTCTCCCGCGTGCTTGCGGCCCTGGCGACGCTTGCGCTCGCCGCGCCAGCCGCAGCGCAAGACAAGGCGGCGATCGTCAAGACGTACGCCGATATCGCGAAAGCCGGCTACGAGGATTCGCTGATCACCGCCCGAAAATTGCAGAAAGCGGTCGATGCGCTGATCGAAAAACCGAGCGCCGCCAGCCTCTCCGCCGCAAAAACCGCCTGGATCGCCGCGCGCGTGCCATATCAGCAAACGGAAGTGTTCCGCTTCGGCAACCCAATTGTCGACGACTGGGAAGGCAAAGTGAACGCTTGGCCGCTGGACGAGGGCCTGATCGACTATGTCGCCAAATCCTACGGCGGCCCGACCGACGAAAACCCCTACGCAGCGCTCAATGTCATCGCGCATCCGAAATTCAAACTCTCGGGCAAAGAGATCGACGCGACCAAGATCACACCGAAGTTGCTGAGCGATACGTTGCATGAGGCTGACAAAGTCGAGGCGAATGTCGCGACCGGATATCACGCGATCGAGTTCCTGCTTTGGGGGCAAGATCTGAACGGCGTCGGGCCAGGGGCGGGCGCGCGTCCCTTCACGGACTACGCGAAGGGCGCAGCCTGCACCGGCGGCAATTGCGATCGTCGCGCGGCTTATCTGAAGGCGGCGACGGACCTGCTTGTGTCGGACCTCGAATGGATGGTCGCGCAATGGGGCGAGGACGGCGCGGCGCGCAAAGCCGTGACCAAAGACCCGAACGCCGGCGTCATCGCGATCTTTACCGGGATGGGCAGCCTGTCCTACGGCGAACAGGCGGGCGAGCGGATGAAGCTTGGCCTGATGCTGAATGACCCGGAAGAGGAGCATGACTGCTTCTCGGACAACACCCATAACAGCCACTACTATGACGGGCTTGGCGTTCGGAATGTCTATCTGGGGCGCTATGTCCGGATCGACGGCTCGGTCGTATCCGGCCCGTCCGTCTCCGATCTGGTCGCGGCGACCGACCCGAAAATCGACGCGGCGCTGCGCAAAGCCCTCGACGACGGCATGGCGGCGCTGGGCGCAATTAAGGCGACGGCCGAAGCCGGCATGTCCTACGATCAAATGCTTGATCCAAAGAACGTCGCCGGCGGCAAGCTGATCGATGCGGCGGTTAAGGCGCTCGTTGACCAAACGCGCATCATCGAACGCGCCGTTGCAGCGATCGGCCTAAAGAAGATCGCGTTTGAAGGCTCGGACAGCCTGGATAATCCGTCAGCGGTTTTTGAGTAGAACTGCGACCATATTCGGGGCGGCGCGCGGCCGCCCCGATGTTAAGCAACGGCTCTTGCGTGTGCGAAACAGCGGATTAAGACGATGAAACCGGCTTTCCCCGGCCTTTTAGCGGCGACGGCGCTTTGCGGCGCCCTGATGACGGGCGGAGCGGCCGCCCAAACCGTACCACCTCGGTATGGACCTATCGCCGAGGACCCGCATCTCAAGCTGACGCCTCGGACCAAAACTGAGATGGCGCGAATTGCGCGCGTCGTTGCTCCACCCCGAGATTTTTCGAAACCAGAACCTTTTGAAGCGCGCCCTGGCGGCGCCGCGACGTCTTTCGCAACGCCGGGGGCGAACGCGTTTTCTCATCCTTCGGCGAATATCAGCGCAGAACGACGCCTGCAGTTCTTTGTCGGCAATGGCTTTTTCCGAAAACTGTGGGTCAGCGCGCCAAGCTCGACGATCGGCTCCGACGGCCTTGGCCCGCTCTATAACGCGCGGGCTTGCCAGCGTTGCCACCTGAAGGACGGGCGAGGCCATCCGCCCGAAGCGCCGGGCGCGCGCGCCGTGTCATTCTTTATGAAGGTTGCCGCGCCGGCGCCCAAATCGGCGGAGATCGAGGCGCTGAAAGCGTCGCTGACCGCGTATCTCGATCCCAAAACGCCTTATTTCCCTTACGGACCAGATCCTGTGTATGGCGGCCAGATTCAGGATTTCGCGATCCCGGGCGGCAAGCCGGAGGCGCGCGTCGTCGCGACTTATAAAGAGCACACCGTACAGCTGTCAGACGGTGAAACGGCGACGCTGCGCAAACCGACCTACAGGCTGAAAGATCTTGGCTATGGCCCGCTGCATCCAGGCGCGAAGCTGTCCCCACGGATCGCGCCGCAAATGATTGGGCTCGGCTTGCTCGAGGCGATCCCCGCAGCGGACATCCTGGCCGGCGCCGATCCCGACGATGCGGATAAGGACGGCGTCAGCGGCCGGCCCAATGTCGTGTGGTCCGCAAAATATAAACGGCTGATGCTTGGCCGTTTTGGCCTCAAAGCGGGCGCGCCCACAGTGCGCGCCCAATCCGTGGGCGCATTCGCGGGTGATATGGGCCTCTCGACCCCCGATCGTCCCGCAGGTTATGGCGAGTGCACCAAAGCCCAAACTTGGTGCCGCGCCGCCCCGCATGGCGGATCGAAAGCCCATGACGGCTTTGAGGTGGGAGAGGAAGCGACCGCGCTCGTCGTTTTCTATAGCCGCAACTTGGCGCCCCCGACCCGGCGGGGCCTGAAAAGCCCTGCGGTGCTGCGCGGCAAAGAGATCTTCCATGCTGTTGGATGCGCCAGCTGTCACCGCCCCAAATTCGTCACCCACCGGCTGAAAGGCCAGCCGGAACAGAGCTTTCAATTGATCTGGCCCTACACCGACATGCTGCTCCACGATATGGGCGACGGCCTGGCCGACGGCTTCCCCGAGGGCGTGGCGACGGGGCGGGAATGGCGCACGCCGCCGCTCTGGGGCATCGGCCTCACCAAAACGGTCAGCGGCCATACCTACTTCCTGCATGATGGTCGCGCGCGCAGCTTGCTGGAGGCCGTGCTTTGGCATGGCGGTGAAGCAAAAAGCGCCCGGGACGCGGTGGTGAAGATGCCAAAAGCCGACCGCGACGCGCTGCTGAAATTTCTGGAGTCGCTTTGATGCTTATCAGCCGCCGCCGCCTTCTTGCGACCGCAGCAGCCCTTCCGCTTGCGCCGCCCGTCGCGTCCGCTCAGGAAGTGCGCGCGTCGGCCGACATTGATCACAAAGCGCTCGCCCGCCGCGCAGTCGACGGGCAAATCTATCCGAAGAGCGCGCTGATGGCCGCCGCGACGACGCGCCTCCATACTGAGATCGCCGCCGGGAATGACCCGAAGCCCGCATTCAACGCCGCCTTTGACGCTTGGGTCGCGATGGACTTCCTCCGGTTTGGCGCGACGGAGGAAGCAAACAGAAATTTTGCGCTGCTGTTTTGGCCTGACAAAAAAGGCCGCACGCCGAGGCTCCTGTCCCGCCTCATCGCGGCGGAAGATCCAGTGATCACGGATCCGGCGGCGTTTGCGCGCCAATCGATTGCGGCGCGCGGCCTGATGGCGATGGAGCACCTGCTCTATGGTGCGGACGCCCAGCCGCTGAGCGGATACCGGCGCCAATTGGCCGTTGCGATCGCGGGAGATATGGCGCTGACGGCCAAGACGCTCGCCGCACGATGGCGGGATCCGTACGGGCCGCTGCTGATCACAGCGGGGGCCCCCAAGAACCCGCTCTATTTCAAGCCCCAAGAATCGACCTTGGAGCTGTTCAAAGCGCTGATGGGCGGCGTTGAATATCTTAAGGACATGCGGCTGGGCCGTCCGCTGGGCGGCTATGATCGTCCACGCCCCAAACGCGCGGAGGCGTGGCGCTCAAACCGGTCTCTGCGGAACATCTCGCTTTCGATCACCGCGCTGCATGAGTTCTATAGGGCTGTCTTCGCGCCTATCCTGAGCCTGGAACAACAAGCGCGTATTGACGCCGCCTTCCGCAGCGCGGCGAAGGAGGCGGCTGACGCGCCGAGCCCCTTGCATGAAGCAGTCTCCCAACCCGGCGCAAGGCTGCAAATCGAGGCCATACAGACGCGGATCGCGCGGCTGCGTGAAGAAACCGGCGCGATTGGCGAAGCGATCGGCGCCGGCGTCACCTTCAACTCCCTCGACGGAGACTGATGATGCCCCCCCATCTCGGACGGCGCATGCTGTTGAAAGGCGCGGCCGCGTCGCTTTTGGCGCCGACGGTTACCTGGGCCGCCGCCGGCTCCCCCGCTTATCTGGCGGCGTGTAAGGACGGGGCCGACCGCTTCAGCTTGGTTGGACTCGGGCTCGACGGCGCCGAAACGTTTCGCTTGTCCGCGCCCGGGCGAGGCCACGCGGCCGCCGCACATCCGCACCATCCCGAAGCCGTCGCCTTCGCCCGCCGCCCCGGCGATTTTGCGCTGGTCATCGATTGCGCCAAGGGCCGAGAGAGCGCGCGGCTCAGCGCCCCGAAAGGTCGGCGGTTCTATGGTCATGGCGCGTTCTCAGCCGATGGCGGTCTGCTCTATACCAGTGAAAACGCGTTTGAAGAGGGCGAAGGACGCATTGGCGTGTGGGATGCGCGCGCCGACTATCGGCGAATCGGAGAGTTTTCCTCCGGCGGAGTTGGGCCGCATGACGTTGCGCTGGCGGCGGACGGCGCGCGCCTGGTCGTGGCGAATGGCGGCATTCAAACCCATCCGGACTCGGGCCGCGCCAAGCTTAACCTGCCGACGATGCGGCCAAACCTCGCCTATCTAAGCGCTAGATCTGGCAAATTGTTGCAAACACTGGCGCCGCCCGAAAAGCTGCGGATGCATTCTATCCGACATCTTGCGCTGCGCGCTGACGGGTTGGTCGCCGCCGCGATGCAATGGCAGGGCGCGCCGCTGCAAAACCCGCCCCTCCTGGCGCTGCACGTCCCCGGCGAGGCGGCGCTTCGGTTCGCGGCCGCCCCAACCGATCTGCAACGGCGAACGCGGAACTATGCCGGCAGCGTCGCCTTTAGCGGCGACGGCGCGCATGTCGCCTACACCGCGCCGCGCGGCGGCTTGTGCATGATCTTCGACGACGCTGGCGCCTTTGCCGGGGCCGCCGAAGCGATCGACATTTGCGGCGTCGCGGCGGCCGCGGATGGGTTTAGAGCCACCTCCGGCGAGGGCCGCGTCTTCGCCATCGGCGCGAACGCCAGGCTCACCCCCCTCAGCAGCATGCCGATCGCCTATGACAACCATCTGATCAGGCTATGAACGGTCCCGCTTAGCGATCGCCTCCTCAGCCTCCTCGATATTGTCCTGCATCATGTCGGGACCTGCCCGGCCCGTTATGTTCCGCCTTCGCGGCGCCTCCCTCAGGCGCGCCGACAATCTTCCGGAAAACACCAAACAGGTCGGCTCCCCTTCGTCGCCGATCGCGCATTCCCTTTGCGCACCCCCCCTTTGCAGGACAAAAAAGGCCGTCACGGGGCGTGGGAAGATTGCCGCCGAACAGACCGACAACAGCGCATCTGCGGGAGAGGACAGCGATATGAGGACGACCGGCAACGCACTTTTTGACAAGCTTCTCGCGCCACGGATGACGGACAATCGCCCGTTTCTTCGGACAGACAATGGCGAGCAGGTCAGCTTTGGCGACATGGCGGATCGGGCGCAACGCTGGGCGGGCGGCCTTCGCGCCCTCGGGCTTGAGCCGGGCGAGCGGATCGTGGTTCAGGCGGCGAAGTCGGTCGAGTGCCTCAGCCTATACGCCGCAGCCGCGACCGCAGGCGCAGTCTATGTCCCGCTGAACACCGCCTATACCGCGGCGGAGGTGGAATATTTCGTCGATGACGCCGCGCCCAAGCTGATTATTTGCGATCCCGCCGCCGAGGAAGCCCTCGCCCCGATCGCGCACAAGGCCGGCGCGCGCCTGCTCACACTCGGCGCCAACGGCGAAGGCGCGCTGCTGCGCGCGCTGGCCGACGCAAATATCGCCCCAACCCCGGCCCCGACCCCAAGAGACCCCGAGGATCTGGCTGCGATTCTCTATACCTCCGGCACCACCGGCCGCTCCAAAGGCGCTATGCTGTCCTGCGCCAATCTCATCTCAAACTCTGAAACTCTGGCCGCCGCCTGGCGCTTTTCCGAAGCGGACATATTGCTGCATGCTCTGCCCATATTTCATACGCATGGGCTGTTCGTCGCCACCAATGTCTCGCTGCTGGCCGGCGGTTCGATGATCTTCATGCCGAAATTTGACGTCGACAAAGCGATTGCAGCGCTGCCCAACGCTACTGCGATGATGGGCGTACCCACCTTCTACACGCGCTTGCTGGCCGATCCCCGGTTTGATCGCGCGCTCACGAAAAACATGCGCCTGTTCGTGTCCGGCAGCGCGCCGCTGCTGGCCGAGACGCATCGGCAGTTCGAAGCGCGCACCGGGCATCGTATTCTTGAGCGCTATGGGATGACAGAGACGAATATGAACACCTCCAACCCCTATGACGGGGAGCGGCGCGCCGGCACGGTCGGCCTCGCTTTGCCGGGGGTGGAGCTGCGGGTCGTCAATCCCGAAACCGGCGCGGAGCTCGTGGACGGCGAAACCGGGGTGATCGAGGTGCGCGGCCCGAATGTGTGCAAGGGCTACTGGCGCAACCCTGAGAAAACCGCTGAGGAGATGCGCTCAGACGGCTTCTTTATCACCGGCGATCTCGGTTACCGCGAGCCGGACGGCTATGTGACGATCGTCGGCCGCGCGAAGGATTTGATCATCACGGGCGGGTTGAACGTCTACCCGAAGGAAATCGAGTCGGCCATCGACGAGCTGCCAGGGGTGGCCGAATCGGCAGTCATCGGCGCGCCGCACCCGGATTTCGGCGAAGGCGTTGTCGCCATCGTGGTGGCGGAGAAAGACGGCGATCAGGATGAAAAATCCATTATCGCCGCGCTCGCGGAGCGGCTTGCGAAATTCAAACAGCCCAAACGGGTTCTGTTCGTTAACGCCCTGCCAAGAAACACGATGGGAAAAGTGCAGAAACAACTGTTGCGCGAGCGCTATAACACCTTGTTGCAATAGACATATTTAGCGGCGGGCGGCGCCTACATCCGCCCATTAGCTCGCCGTTAACAACTTTCGCCAAACATGCGAATCGCGGCCGAAAGAGGGCGAAATCGCGATCAGGCGCTCCCCCTCCCGGCAATTTATAGATTCGCGCGCGACGGCGCGCAGAGGCATCCGCAATGCGGGCGGAAGGAGAGATTGGAAATGACCGCTGAACTCGATCGGCATGAAGCCGCGGAAGCGCTCGGCGTATCCTTGGCGGGCCTGCGGGAACGTGCGGGCAATCCGAGCTGCCCGCTCGGCCCGGGCGTCAAACGCGGCCGACGCGTATATTGGAGCCGCGACGCGATCGAAGCGACGCTGAAATGGCAAGCCATCGGCGCCAGCGGTCGAAAAGTCCGCACGGCCAACGCAGCGACGACAGCGGTGAAGACCGTAAAGAGCGCCAAGGTCTCGAAAACCTCAAAAGCGGCGAAGAAAAAAAGCGACCGCGACATGAGCGCCGCGGAAGCAAAGGCGCCCAAGGCGAAGAAGGCCAAATCGGTTAAAGCGGATGCGCCAAAGCCCGTCGAAACGGCGGCCGCAGCAACCCAAACCCTCGACGCCACTAAGAAGGCTTCCGCGAAGCTGAACGGGAAGGCGGCCGAAGAGAAATCCGCCGCAAAAACCGAACAGGCGCCGAAGTCCGAGGCCGACGCCGCTGCGAAATCAGCGCCTTTTGGCCCCGCCGTCGCCGCGCTTGATCCGATCTCAATATGGCTGGAGATGTGCCAAAACGCGGCAAACCTGTTCCAAAGCAGCTGCGATCCACGCAAGAGCTTGCTGCTTATGAACCCGTTCGCTCCTTTTGCGGCCTACGCCTCCTTCGCAGCGCCAATGATGCGGAGCGCTCCGACGAGCTGGAGCGGGCTGGGCGTGTGGGGTTCGCCGAACGCGCCGGTTCAGGCGCCTAGAGCGCGCAATAAGACGGTGAAAACCGTAGACCCGGCCAAGGCGCAAGAAGAAGCGCGTAAGCTGCATGCGTGCGGCAATGCGTTCGTGACCCGCCACTAAACCGTCAATCAGATTGGCCGCGGGGCGACGATTGGCCCATGAGCTCCGGCATCCTGTATGTTCTCAAGACAGGATGCCGCAATTGCGCTCGACACGATCATCATCTCATCGCGCCGAATGAGCCGCGAAGCTAGAACTCGACTTCGAGCTCTATGATCTCATCGGGCTCCGCGACAGCCTGCGCTTCCCACTCTTGCATCAACGGCCAGTCGAAGATTGTTTTGCAATAGCGCTGCAGCTCCTCCGGCAGCTCAACGGCGTAGGTGCGAAAGCGGGTGCAGACGGGCGCGTACATGGCGTCCGCCAGGTTGGGATGGTCGCCGAACAGATACGGTCCGCCATATTGCGCGAGACATTCACGCCAAATTTCCTGAACCCGCTCAACATCCGGCCGAGCGCCGGAGAAGATCGTGAAACGCTCATGCCGCGCCTTGATGTTCATCGGCAGCGCTGAGCGTAGGTTATAGAACCCCGAATGCATCTCGCCCGACACCGCCCGGCAATGGGCGCGCGCAGCAACATCCTCAGGCAGCAGGCCCGCCTTGGGCGCCACTTCATCCAGATAAGCGGCGATCGCCAACGTGTCCCACACCGTCACCTTCTTATGCGTCAGTCGAGGGACTCGCACTGACGGGGACAGCAGCAGCAGCTCCTGCCGCGCCTCCGGGTCGTCCAGGTCGATCTGGGTCTCGGCGAAATCCAGCCCAGCCATTTTGCAGAGCAGCCAACCGCGCAGCGACCAGGAGGAGTAGTTTTTCGACGAGATGGTAAGTGTTGCATTTCCCATGGTGTCCCCAGCCGACTAACTTGATCTTGAACAATCTTTTCGCAGGATAGAAGCTAATGCACTTAATTTTTGCGAAGCGGCGCGGCGTTTGCTGTTGCGGCGTCAAAGCAATATGGGGCAGTGGCGGGCGATGTTGTATCAGACGTACGAATTCCAAAATGGCGTAATCGGGCCGCTGCGCGCATTGGCTGACGCCGGGCGAATATTTAACGCTCACCCGGCGTGGCAAAAGGCGGAGCCCGTGAGCCGTTGGGTGGATGCGAGCCTGGAGATGATCTCGCGTTTCACCTTCACGCACGCGCGCCCCAACTACAGCATTGAAAGCGCAGGCAGAACTGGAGAGCAGCGCGCTGTGACTGAGGAGGTCGCGCTCTCGATGCCCTTCGGCGATTTGCTGAAATTCGCCAAAGAAGGGGACGAGGCGCAGCCCAAAGTGTTGGTGATCGCTCCGCTCTCGGGTCACTTTGCGACCTTGCTGCGCGGCACCGTCAAGACGCTTTTGCAAGATCACGCAGTCTATATCACCGACTGGAAGAACGCGCGCGACGTTCCGCTGGCGGATGGTGATTTCGATGTGGACGATTATGTCGCCTATATTATTCGCTTTTTAGAAGAAATCGGGCCTGGCGCGCATATTGTCGCGGTCTGCCAACCTTGCGTGCAAGCATTGGTCGCGGCGGCGGTCATGGCCGAGGACGATCACCCGGCGCAACCACGCTCGATGACGCTAATGGCCGGTCCGATCGACGTGAAGGAGTCGCCGACGGAAGTGAATGATCTGGCGACCCAGAAGCCGATCTCATGGTTCAAAAGCAATCTGATCGCGCAAGTGCCGAGCCGATACGCCGGGGCGGGCCGCAAAGTGTATCCTGGTTTTGTGCAGCTGAGCTCATTCATGGCGATGAACATGGAACGGCACAATGAGGCGCATCGAAAGCTCTACGGACATTTAGCGGCTGGCGAAACTGAGAAGGCGGACAAGATCAAGCGCTTTTACGATGAGTATTTCGCAGTGCTGGACCTGACTGAATCCTTCTATCTGGGCACTGTGGAGCGGATCTTTCAGCAGCGGCAGCTCGCGAAGGGCGAATTCACCTACCGCGGCCGCCTCGTAAACCCGAACGCCATTCGTAAAACCGCCCTGCTGACGGTGGAGGGCGGGCGCGATGATATTTGCGGCATGGGGCAGACATCGAAAGCGCATGAGCTTTGCGGCGCGCTCCGCCCCCATCTGAAGCGCCATCATCTCCAGGCGAATGTTGGCCATTATGGCGTCTTCAACGGTAAGCGTTGGGAACATGAGATCTATCCGGTGGTGCGAAATCTGATCCTGTCCGTCCATTAGGCTGGGAACGCGTCCAGGACATGCGCTCGCCCCAAAATCTGACTATACGCCGCGCTTCTGGAAACAAACCTGGCGCGCGAGATGGCTGTTCATATTCTTGAGTTGGATCGGGGCGCGTTCAGCGTCAATCGGTTGACCGCTGAGATTGGCTTCGAGCAACTCGGCGCTGAGATCCGACATTTTTCGCTCGATGAGTTTGACGCCATTTCGTTGGTCCGCGGCGATATCGTCATCGGCGGCATCCACTTGGCCCATCGCGCCTTCACACGGCTTGGGCTTAAGATCCCGGCGCTTGATCCTGTGCCAGGAACGCTCGCGCCCTTTGCCGGTCGGCGGCTTTGGCGCAGCGTCATGGGGGAGGCGCGGGCCCGGGTGGAAAAAGGGGACGCTCTGTTTGTGAAGCCGGCGCCTCATCGTCATAAGCTGTTTGGGGGCCAGCTATGGCGGCGATTTAGCGACCTGATCCCGACGGCTCATATTGCCGATGATGAGCCGGTGGATTGCGCGGAGCCAATTGATTTTCTCAGCGAATATCGGGCGTTCGTCACGCATGGCGACCTTGTCGGGCTGCGGCACTACAAGGGAGATCCGCTGCTTTTTCCGCGCGCCGAAACGGTGCGCCAAGCAATTGCGGCTTACGCGGACGGACCGGCGGCCTATGCGCTCGATTTCGGAGTCGTGCGCGACGGGCGCACCCTGATCGTCGAGGTGAATGACGGGTATTCCAGCGGCGCATATGGCTTGCCTCCGATCCGATATGCGCGTGTGATCGAGGCGAGATGGGCGGAGCTGTACGCGGAAGCGGAGCGCGCCAAATAGGCGGGAGGGCGGTGATGCTGCCGGAAGTGCTGTTATTCGATGTCTTTGGAACCGTGGTTGATTGGCGCGGCTCTGTCGCCCGCGAAGTCAAGCAGGCCGCCGAGACGCGGGGCGCGGCGCTGGACCCATTTGCGTTCGCGGATGCGTGGCGGAGCCTCTATCAGCCGTCGATGGAGGAAGTGCGCAGCGGTCGACGGGGATGGACGATCCTCGATGATTTGCATCGTGAAAGCTTGGACAAGCTGCTGGCGCAGTTCGGCGTCGCCGAATTGTTTGATGAGCCGGCGCGGCGCGATCTGAATAAGGCGTGGCGTCGGTTGGACCCATGGCCGGAGGTTGGGCCGGCGCTGTCGCGGCTGAAGCAACGCTATTTTATCGCGCCCTGTTCGAACGGAAACATCGCGCTGATCGCCCGGATGGCGCGGCGAGCGGCGCTGCCATGGGACGCGATATTGGGGGCGGAGCCTGCTCGGGCTTACAAACCTCAACCCGAAGCCTATCTGCGCTCCGCAACGATGGCGGACGCGCCGCCGGAGGCCTGCATGATGGTTGCGGCGCATAATGAGGATTTAGAGGCCGCCGCGGCGGCGGGATTGCAGACGGCGTTTGTGCTGCGCGCGACGGAACATGGGCCAGGGCAAAGCAAGGATTTGGCCCCAACCGGCGCATGGACGATTAATGCTCGAGATTTCGATGATTTAGCAGATCAGCTCAACGCCTAGAGCGATTTGAAGTTAGATGGACCCATCTAACGGCTCGCAAATCGCGACCAAACAAGCTCTAGGGTGCGAACCGGCGTGAGCCGAGAGGCGGAAAAACTTTCATGATAAAAGATCAGGATGGCGGCGCGGACGAAGAAACGCCTGCGCCGCCATTGATTGAACATCAGTTCACCCGCGTCGTTGACGCCAGGTCTGCAGCGCGACCGCCTGCGGCGCCCAGCGGTCTCGAACGATGCGGCCTTTGAATTTCAGTCGAGTATCGATCCACGCCAGATCGCTGGCGGAGAATTCCGCGATCTGGCTGAAGTAATACACGCCCAAATCATTGAGCAGCCGCTCAAGATTCGGCCCGACGCCGTTGATCTGCTTCAGATCATCCGGCGATGCGCCGCTCGGCCCGTCCAGCAATCCCGACGGGCGCGGCGCCGCCTCCGGATCGCCGCCCGAGATCAACCGCATCGCCTCAGCCTCAACCGCCGTATAAGGCGAGCTGCGCGCGGCGTGGAGCGCCTCGTCCAGCGCGCCGACACGGGTTTGCAGCGTCCAGGCGCCCTCGCCGCCAATCGACATGTCGCCCGCGGCCTTGCGCTTAGACATTTCAACGGCCTGCCGCGCCCACCCTTCGCGCATGATACGCCCGCCCAACCCCAGCGAGATATCAATCCACGCCAAGTCGGCGGCGCTGAACCGGGCCAGCTGATCGTAACTCCAAACGCCGAGGTCGTTGAGACGCGCCTCCAATTTCGGACCGATGGTCTCAATCAGCTTAAGGTCGTCTGGACCGCCGGCGGGAGGGCCGTCCAGCATCCCCAGCGGCGCAGGATCATAGGCGGAAATTGAGCCCGACTGGATCAGGCGGCCGGCTTCGGCCTCACGCGCCTGCGCATCTCCCGGCGCGACCACGATATCCTCGGGCTTCGGCTCCACCACAACCGCAGTTGCCGCGGCATGCGGCGTCGGTATGGGCGCAGGCGCTGGGATCGGCGCCGGCGGCGTTGGAGCGGCTTTCGTCGAACTCTCCGGACCAACCTCGGCCGAAATCAGCCGGCGCGGCTCCACCTTCGGAGCTGGCGGGGTCAAAGGCGCCTCAAAGCCGCCATTGGCGCGAATTTCTTCCAGCGCGCGCGCTTGCGGCTGCCAACGTTCGCGTGGAATACGGCCCCCCAACCCGAGCCGGCGATCGAGCCACGCCCCAGCCTGCGGCGTCATCTCAGCGATCCGGCGATAGGTCGTGACATTGTAGCGGGCCAACGCCGTCGCCAGCGTTGTGTCAACGCCGCTGATTCGCGTCAGATCGTCCGCCAATCGCCCCTCAGCCACCCGCAGTTCCGCCGGCATGCCGGCGTCGCTCTCATCGAATTTCGGATCCGCAATCAGATCAAGCATCGCATATTCGGCGCCCGACATTGGTCGATCGACATTCACCACATGCCGAACGGTTGCGACAGAAGCTGGTTCCGGGGCGGGCGGCGCCAACGCCGTGATGGCGGGAGCTTCGTCAGCGCTCCAATCCACCGTCCAATAGCCCCGCATATTGAGCTTCAGGCGCTTCGCGCGTTTCCACTCGGCCAGCTGACGCGCTTGCGGCGTCCACCGTTCCCGCACAACTGCGCCGCGCAGGGACAGCCTGTCGTCAATCCAAGCCAAATCGCGCGGAGCGCATTCTTCGAACTGATGGAAATAGAACAATCCAATCCGACGCATCGCATCCGCCATTTTGGGCGTCACTTCCGCAATCAGGGTCAGATCATCCGGCTCGCCCACGCTTGGACGATCCAGTAAACATGTCGGCCGCGGGCTGGTGATCGCAGATATGGATCTGCTGTCAATCAGCTCCAGCGCCGCTGTCTCAACGCCCCATAGCGGAGCGCCGCGGACCGGCTCTAGTTCCCGGCGCAGTTTTGCCCGCGCCGTGTCCTCTTCGGGCGTCGAGCTCGGCGCGCGCATGCGCGCCGCGAACGGATCAGGCTTCGCCGCCTCGCGCGCCGCCGCCAGAGCCGCGCCGGCGCTGCGGCTGACCGGTGCGCCGGACCGCTCGCTCTTGCTGATCCGCTCCGATTTTACCGCGCGTTCGGCGGCGCTTTCGACCAGAGCGGCGCGCATCCGCGTCGCCTCAGCCTCAGCCAGCGCCAAGCGAGCGCGCAGTGTTTCCGCCTCCCGCCGCCGCAGCTCGGCCTCGTCGGCGTCGCCACGCTGGGCCAGCGCGACCTCCAGCTCACGCACGCGCGTCGTCAACCGATCGCGCTCAGCCCGCAGCTTCGGATCCTCGACCGTGACCGGCGGCCGATTATCCGCCGCCGCCAGTGCGGATTTGAGCCGCTGGGTTTCCTGAACTGACGCGGCTGCGTGCTTCAAGCGCCATTCGCTCGACCACAAACGGGAACGTAAGACCGCGGTGTCAGAGCGCAAACGCCGAACATCGCCCTCGCGCTCCACCAGGCGCGCCTTTTCCTGCGCGATCTGCTCAGCGCTGGCGACGGTCGCCGCCAAGTGGGTGCGCGCATTCGCCAGGCGCCATTCGGCCGACCAAAGTCGCGCCTCGGTCGCGGCGGCGGCGCTGTGCAGCCGAGCATTCTCCGCGGTCGCGCGCTCCAACCCTCCGCGCACCGTTGCGAGTTCGGCCTGAGCCGCGTCGCGAGCCGGCGCAAATTGCGACGCGTCCGCCAGCTCCGCCCGCACAGCGCGAAGACCCGCCTCCGCCAGACTCGCGCGGCTGCGCAATTGCCGCGCCGCATCCGCGTCCGCGCCCACACGTTTTTTGACCAGAGCAAGCTCCTCGACCGCCTGCCGCCGCGCCTCGGTCAGCCGTTCAACTTCCGGCTCCAACCGCTCAATCCGCGCACGGAGGGCGTCTGACTGCTCTTCCGCTTTGCGTCCGAGCTCAACCGCGACGGCCGCGGTCGCCGCCTCAGCCTTCGCTTCTTCAAGCTCGGCGCGAATGGCGTCGATCGTCTCCTGCGCCTCTTCAGCCAACCCGGTCGCCGCGTCAGCCTCGGATTTCGCTTCCGTCAGCTCAAGCGTCAGCTTTTCAATCGCCGCCCCATCGGGCTCGGCCGTCGTCTTGAAACGCTCAGCGCCCGTGTCAGGGTCCAACCCGCGCCCCAACATCCAAACGCGATAGCGCAGGCCGCTGCTTTCATCCGCCAACGCGTCGCGCTCATCGGACAGGGCTTTCAATTCTGACGCTGTTTTATCCGCAGGAGCAGCCTCCGCGCGCGGCTCCTCCGCTGGCGCGTCCGCCGGCAATTCAACCTTCGCAGCGCCGCGCGCCGCCGCCTCCAGCTCTTCCGATACTGCAGTTGGATCGATCGGCCATCCCGCGCGCGCTTGCTCAAGCACCCGCGTAAGGGTCGCGCTCAACAGCCAGTTGCGGAAACGCAAGCTGCTGGGATCCCCCGAACCGACCGGCTCGAAAGCAGATCCAAAGCGCTTTGACTGGCTCGCCTTGTCGGCTGCGAGCTCATCTTCAATCGCCTGCAGCTCCGACAGCCGACCTCCCTTCGCCGCCGCCAACGTGCGCGCCAACCGGGCTTCAAGCCGATCCGCGCGCGCCGCCAACGCAGCCGCCGCGCCAGGCTCCGCCGGCGCGCCTTTGGGGGGCAAACTCGCCTCGGCCAACGGCGCGAGCGCCGTCTTGGGCGCCTCCTTCGCCTGGGCCGCGCGCCAGGCTGCGAATTTCAGTTCAGCGACCTCCCGCGGCGGCGGGCCGTCGCCGTCGACCTCATCCAGCCCTTCGCCGACCATCGAAGCGTCCAAGGCTTCGCCGGCGCGCACCCCATCCTGGACCCGGCGCAGCCGCGTTTCCAGCGCCCAGACGCGATAGCGCAACTTCGCCGCCTCATCGCCATCCGCTTTCGGCCCAGTCTCCGCGGCCAACGCGGCGATGGGCAGCGCCGCCGCTGCAGGCTCCGCCGGCCCAACGCCGAGCGGATGCTCGTCATAATGCTCCTGGATGCTTTGCAGCTGCGCGTCGCGATCGGCCAGAGCCGCCTCGGCCAGAGCCTGATTCTCCTGCACGAGGCAGCGCCAATACGCCCACATCGCCGCTGCGCCCAGCACGGCGGCAAGAACAAGCCAAAGCCAAATCGGCGTATTTTGGAACAGCTGATCCACGGTACGGCTCCCAAACGTCTGCCGGAGGGCGCCGTCCGCCCTCGCCTCGGCCGTTTGGCCCGTTCTGGCGATCGCGCGGCGCGGCGCGGCGGTTAGTCCGCGCTTCCAAGCAGCTTAAATTCAATCCGCCGATTCTTCTCTCGGCCTTCTTCTGTATCGTTCGACGCGACGGGTTCGGATGGTCCGTACCCTTTCGCCGTTAGTTGCGCCCGAGGCGCCCGACGCGCAATCAACGCGCGGCGAACCGCCTCGGCTCGATCGCGGCTGAGCGCCGCGTTTCCTTCCGCCGATCCCAGCGAGTCCGTATGTCCGCCCACTTCAATGCGCGCAGCTGGACAGCGCCGGATAATCGCCGCCAATACGTCAAGCACCGCTTCGCTATCTGAAGAAATCGCGGTGCTGCCGCTATCAAAGCGCACCGGGTTCTTCTTGACATCTTTGTTCAGCGCGTCAACGCAGGGCTTAGACGCAAGATCAGGGCCCTTCTCACCATCTTTTTTCGGCCGCGTCTCGACGATTTCAACCCGAGAGAAGCGAGCGAAGCTCTTAGGCGCCTTTTCTGCAAGAGCGGCGCCAGCTCGGCGGGCGTCGATCGCGCCCTGGGTCTTGCCGCGCAAAATAATTGCGCCTGGCTCAACGCGAAGAGAGCCTGAATCAAGCTGGCCCAGCGCCTCCAGGCCGGCGAAAATCGCCAGCTGCCAGGATTCCGGCGCAGCGCCGCGTCCCGCAACCAGCGTCGCCTTGAAGGAGAGCGACTTCACTTTCGCCCGCGCATACACCGCGATCACTGTTTCAGAGGTTTTGTCCGGCGCCACGCCGCGCACCGTAACATCGCCATTTGGCAGCCTCTGCGCGACGAAGAAATAGCTGCTATTGTCAACGGGTCCTGTGTCCCGCAGCACCTTATCCGCCGCGGTCTCGGCTCGATCGCTCGGCGCTTTCGCTTCCACGACCGTGAGACGATAGCTTTTCGGCAGAGCTTTTTTGAGGCGAACCTCAAGCTTCGCGCGTTCCGAAGCGTCCCCCGGCGCCGCAAGGCGGAAGCTGCGGTCCGCCAACGTAACCGCCCCCACTTTCAGTTCAGCAAGCGCATCGATCATCACGGTCGCGGCCTGCGCCCACTCCGCCGGCGCGCCGCGCGCCAGCGCCAGCGTGTTCGTCGCATCCAGCTTCGTCGCCCACGCTTCTGATCGGTCACGGCTCGGCGCATGGCCGCTTAGGCGCACAACGCCCGGCGTTTTAACCGCCGTCAGAGTAAAGGGCCGCACCACCGGCAGCACCTTGCGAATATCCACCCGCACGCTGTACGCCGCCGGCCACCGCTCCGAGGAGGCTTTCTTCGCCCGCTCAATCTCCGACTCGCGCGAGACATAGCCAAACAGCTCAATCGCATCGTCAACAATGCGCACCTCGCCTTCGACCAGCGGTCCCAGCACATCAATCGCGCGCTCAACCGCTTGCGCCCAATCGCCGTTCGGCGCGCCGTTGGCAATGATGCAGGCTTCGGCGCGGCGACGCTCGGACAGAAGGTCCCGCGCGCGCAGCGCGCCAAGGATAACCGAGCGTTGCGCCGCATCCGGCGCGGCGCAGGTCGAAATCTCAAATCCTTGTTCGCTTTTGCGCGCAGCAAATACATAGGGCGCCAACAAAGGCGGCGGCGACGCGATATCGAGCTTTAGCTTGAAGGCTGGATCGATCGCGGCTTTCAGCGCCTTCTCAACCTCCGCCTTCCGATCGGCGTCAATCGCGGCGCCGGCCAACCGCACCAGCCCAGGCTCAACCGTCGCCCGCGCCGTGCGCAATTTCCCGACAGCGTCAATCGCCGCCTCAGCCGCCCGCATCCATTGGTCTTCGGCGCGACGCTGCTGCGTATCCATCACATTCAGAAACGCCAGAGCGCCGGCGCCAAATTCGGCCCGCGCGCCCAGCAGGTCCCGCGCTTCGGAATTTGGCGCGTCGCCCGAAAGCGTCAGGGTTCGCGTGTCCTTATGAATATGCAGGATCGCCGGCTGCAAATCGACCAGCGGCGCGACGACGACGATGTTGTCCACCACCGCCGGCTTGGCTTTCAGCTCCTCAAAGCTCCGCAAGATCACGCGGTGGTCGCGCGCAGATTGGACTCGGCCGGACAGCGCGAGCACAGCGCCGTCGGCCGCCACGCCAATTTCCGGAAAACCGATTTCGTCCAGCTTCAGCCGGGCTGCTTCAATCGACTTGTTCTCGATTGTGCCGGCGACATAGCGGCCAAGACCAAGGGCGGCGATCCCGATGATCGCAAAGCTGAGCAGTCCGATGATTTCGCTTCGGCGCATTCCGCTTCAGATCCTTCGACAGCTTCTGCGATCGCCAGCGCGCGGCCGGCCCTCCAGCAGTGGCGCAGCCGACGCACTCGACGCCGACACAATCCTGTTGGGTCGGGCTTATGCCATCCGACACTGCCGTGACAAAGCGAAACGCGCCTCGCAGCATAGAAAAGCTGGCGGCGTGAAACGACTGTGATCTCAGGAAAAGATATTGGCTGGGGCGGCTGGATTCGAACCAGCGCATGGCGGTACCAAAAACCGCTGCCTTACCACTTGGCTACGCCCCAACATGCGGAACCGGGTTATTAATATCGCTTGCGCCCGGTTGCAAGATCCTTATCGGCAAAAACTCCCCCTTGCGGCGCTTGAGCGAAATCCGTAATCAGCCAGATCGAAACGGAGTATAGCTCAGCCTGGTAGAGCACTGTCTTCGGGAGGCAGGGGCCGCAAGTTCGAATCTTGCTACTCCGACCAATCAGTTCCAGCCCAATAGTCGCGCGCGCCCATGTCGGGCCCCCGCTCTGCGAGTCGGAGCAGCGAGGAAACAGAAAAACGCGCCGCAATCGCTTGCAGCGCGTTGTTTTTTGGGTGCGCCCCGCCGGGGGAGACCGGCGGGGCGCTTCGGCGCGGCGCCCGACCAAAGGCGCCTCAGTAACTCACGCGGAATGCGAAAGGGTTACGTGAGCGACTGTTTGCCGAATTCCGGATAGGCTTCCATGCCGACTTCCGCCGCGTCCATGCCGCCCATTTCGTCTTCTTCCGAAGCGCGAATGCCGATGGTGAACTTCAGGATCGCCCAGACGATGAAGCTGGTGACGAAGACGAAGGCGCCGATAGCGAAGGTGCCGATAGCCTGGGTCACGTAGCTCGCATCGCTGTTCGACAGCGGAACGATCAGGGTGCCCCAGATGCCAGCAAACAGGTGGACCGGGATCGCGCCGACAACGTCGTCAATCCGCAGGCTGTCCAGCAGCGGAACGGTGAAGACAACGATCACGCCGCCGATGGCGCCGATGAAGATCGACAACATGACCGACGGAGCCAGCGGCTCGGCGGTGATCGACACCAGACCAGCCAGCGCGCCGTTGAGGATCATGGTCAAGTCGACTTTGCCGTACAGGATCTGGGTCAGAACCGCCGCAACGATCGCGCCAGCAGCTGCTGCAGTGTTGGTGTTGACGAAGATGCGGCTGACGTCAGCAACATCGCCGATCGTGCCCATTGCGAGCTGCGAACCGCCGTTAAAGCCGAACCAACCCAGCCACAGGATAAACGTGCCGAGGGTGGCCAGAGGCAGCGACGAACCCGGCATCGGGTTGGTTTTGCCACCTTTGTATTTGCCGATCCGCGAGCCGAGCAGCAGCGCGCCAGCCAGGGCGGCCCAGCCGCCAGCGGCGTGAACCAGGGTCGAACCTGCGAAATCCGAGAAGCCCATATCGTCGAGCCAGCCTGCGCCCCACTCCCACGAAGCTTCGATTGGGTAGATGAAGCCGGTGAGAACAACAACGAAGATCAGGAAAGGCCACAGCTTGACGCGCTCAGCCAAGGTGCCGGAGACGATCGACGCGGTGGTCGCGCAGAACATCAGCTGGAAGAAGAAGTCCGAAGCGACCGAATAGGTGCCGGTCTCTTTGACGTCCTTAAGGCCGACAGGCTCGGTCTCGTAGAATGGCGCAAGGCTGCCAATCACGTCCGGAACCGTCCATGCGTCGCCCGGATACATGATGTTGTAGCCAATCACGTAAAACATGATTGCTGCGATCGAGAACAGCAGCACGTTTTTCACACACTGCATGGCCACATTTTTTGAACGAACCAAGCCGGCTTCAAGCATTGCGAAGCCAGCAGCCATCCACATGACCAAGAAACCGCCGATCAGGAACAGCAGGGTGTTCAAGATGTATGGCGCGTCGGCAAAGTTGCCGGCGCTGTCGCTGGTTTTTACACTCGTAGCGATCTTTGCAGCTGCAGCGGCCGGCTCTGTGGCTTCCTGAGCCAAGCCGAGCGCCGGAACCATGATCGCCGCGGAACCTGCGGCGATTGCAATCCAAGAGCGTGTGCTCATAGAACTACCCCCTTAAGTACTTTGCAGTGGTGGAATTTTTGAACCGTAGACTCGCTCACAGCGCGTCTTCGTCTCGTTCGTCGGTGCGCACGCGCACCGCACTATCTACAGCGACGACAAAGATCTTCCCGTCGCCGATCTTACCGGTGCGAGCTGAAGTTGAGATTGCCTCCACGGATGCGTCGACCTGATCATCGGCGACGACTAGCTCGAGCTTCACCTTCGGCACGAAATTCACGACATACTCCGCGCCGCGATAGACTTCCGTATGCCCGCTTTGCCGGCCATAGCCCTTGACCTCGGAAACCATCAGCCCTTGCACGCCGATTTGGGTCAGCGCTTCTCGAACCTCTTCGAGTTTGAACGGTTTGATGATCGCTATGACCAGTTTCATGACTTCGAACTCCTTCAGTAGCGCACTGACGTCTGCGGCCCTGAGATGCCGTCGACGCGCATCTCGCGAACTTGCAGTTACAAATTCGGGGCCAACTAGAGAATTTTTTTTAAGCTATTGATTTTCATCAACTTTACGCGCGGAGAGGGTCGGGGGGCAAACGAAGGGGCGCCGTTTTATTAATCAGGGATTAAGTTTCAGCTAATTTTTTTGGCGCCGCAATCGTCATCGTTTGACCACTCTCTTGTGGTAAAAAATATGCTGGTAAGTTGGGGGAAACGGGTAAGCCGGCCCAATGCTTGCGAGAGAGCTGGTCAGCGCGCATAGACGATCGCGCTCGCCATTATGAGACAACTCGCACTCCCGCTCCGGCTGGGGGAGCAACCGCCGCGCGTGGGTGAAGGATCGCGGCGGTACGGAGGAGACTGACGCATGAGCAGAATTTCAACCGGGGGCCATCGCGTCGCTGTCGCCTTCACCATGAATATTTACCGCGGGCTGTGGCTCGGCTGGCGGTTGGTGCGATCGATAGTGATCGGTCTCTTTGCACTTGGATTAAGCGTCGGCGCGGTCATTGGCATCGCAACATGGCAGCGCTCACTCGATCTGCCGGGCGACTATCGCGAATTGCTTGACGCGCGCGAGAAAGGGTCCGCCTCTTTCTATGCGCTCGACGGCAGCTTCCTCGGCATCCGCGGACAAAAGCATGAGCGCGCCTCCTACTCTAAGGTCAGCCCGGTGGTGATCGACGCGATCCTCGCGACGGAGGATCTCCGGTTCTTCTGGCACACCGGTGTGGACCCGCTTGGCATCGCGCGGGCGCTTTGGGTAAACTGGCGCGCCGGCCGCACGGCCCAGGGCGGGAGTTCATTGACGCAGCAGGTGGCGAAATCCTTTGTCGGCTCGGAGCGGGCGCTCGGGCGGAAATTACGAGAACTCGCTTTCGCTTTTGCCTTGGAATACAAGTATACGAAGCCAGAAATTCTAGAAATATATATGAACCGCGTGTATTTGGGCGCCGGAGCTTATGGGTTTAGAGCCGCCGCCAAGACTTACTTCAAGGTTGATGTCGAGAAGATTTCGCCCGCGCAAGCCGCCTTGCTTGCCGGCCTCCTGCGCGCGCCATCGAAGTGGTCGCCGACCAATGACTTTACCAAAGCGCAAGGGCGCGCGCGGGTCATTCTGGGCGCGATGTTTCGCTCCGGCAAGCTGGACTATGATCAATATCTGACCGCTCGTGTCGAAATTGATCAGATGAAACCCCCAGTCATTACCGAGCGGTCCTCCTACTTCGTCGACTGGGCGCTGGATGAAATTCCGGCGGAAGTTTGGAAAAAAGCGGACGACGTTATCGTCCGCACCACCCTGGATCCGCGCGCGCAGAAAGTCTCGGAAGAATCTGTCGAGAAGATTTTCGCCGAGCATGCGAAGCGGGACAAGGCCGCCCAAGCGGCGCTTGTTATCTTAAGCAAAGACGGCGCGGTGCGGGCGATGGTTGGCGGGCGCGACTATGCGCGCTCCGAATTCAACCGCGCCGCAAAAGCGCGCCGACAGCTCGGCTCAGCCTTTAAGCCTTTCGTTTTCGCCGCAGCATTTGAGGCTGGAGTCTCGCCTGGATCAAAGGTGCTGGATGGTCCGGTCACAATCCGAACCGCCTCCGGCGCCTGGTCGCCTCGCAACTATTCGCGCCGATATCTCGGCTGGATCCCGCTGTCGGTCGCCCTGGCCCGATCAAGCAACGTGGCGGCCGTCCGCCTGTTTCAAGCCGCCAGTATGAAGCGCGTCATCGCGCTGGCGCGCCGAGCCGGCTTCAAAGACCATATCCCTCCTTTTCCGTCTCTGGCGCTTGGCGTGATCGAAACCAACCCGCTTGAAGTCGCGGGGGCCTACGCCTCCTTCAACCGCGGCGGGCTGTCCACGCCGGGCTACGGAATTGTTGAGATCACGGATCGCCGCGGAAATGTGCTTTGGCGCCACAAGGCCAACACGACTGAGCGCGTTATGCCTAAGAAACACGCAGAATGGATGGTGTCGCTGCTGCGCTCCGTCGTCGACGGGGGCACCGGACGCCGCGCGCGCTTGGGCGAACGTCCCGCAGCAGGCAAAACCGGAACCACGCAGAACTATAGCGATGCTTGGTTCGCAGGCTTCACTGGCGACTTTATCGGCGTGGTCTGGATGGGCAACGATATCCAAGAAAAGACGCTTCATCGCGTCACCGGCGGCAGCATTCCAGCGATGATCTGGCAGTCGATCATGGAGCCTATTCACGAAGGCATGCCGATCGCTGCGCTGGCCGAAAGCACGATTCCAAGCTCTTACGCCTATGTCGGCACAAGCGCCGAGCCCGTTTCACGCTCAAGAGCGACGCCGCGTCGCCGCGTGCGCCGCACCCGCTCGAATGCGCAGCCCGTTCGCCCAACCTATACCCGACGCGAACCAGTGCGGGAGAGAATCCGCGAACGCCGCCGCCGCCGTCGCGAGCTGTGGGGCGACTAGGGTCGAAACCCCTTCAGCAGGCGTCGTCAGCGCTTCCTAGCCCGTTCTCGGCTGCGCACCGGGCGCGGAGCGGGCTGATTGCCCGGTCAAGAC
>JALEGB010000100.1 GCA_022760355.1 Neomegalonema sp. | reverse complement strand
GTGGATACCGGTTGGCGGGAACAGCACGCGACAAAACAAAGAGTTAGAGCCTTGAGCCGATCCAACTTGATCGGCGAAAGCTCTAGGGTGGGAACTCGCGATTGAAGCGCCTTTCGGGCCCGGTTGGGGACCTTGAAGAGCGCATCAGCGACGCCAGACGGCGGTCTCAATCCGTCTGGCGTCGCTGACGCCGCCCAATTTGTGAGTTGGCGCCCCTAGTGGACCGTGACGGGCTCGAAATTATGGGTTCGAGCGGTCACCTTAGCCGTGCTGAGGGAGCTGAACAGCGCCAACGGCCGGCCATCGCCGTCATGCAGCGCATAGAGCTGCTCTGGCGCATCGTCGGGCGCATCGGCAATGTCGGCTTTTGCAACGGGACGAATATAGGCGAGACGCGGCTCTTGGCTCTCAAACTCGTCGAAAGTCGCTTCTTCTTTCATATCGCACTCTCCTGCTGTCGCCGCCTTCAATGTGCGCCGCATCTGGATCAAGGGATTAGATCCAGCTTTGGCGTCGCGAAGCGCGGCGTCCGGTCTCCGCCGGCGCCCTGCATGCAGGGCGGCGCAGGCTCTAGATTACGCGCGATCGATGTCGATCCGCTTAACTGTCGAGGCCGGCGCTCGGCGGATGAGATTGATGTGCAATAGGCCGTCGGCAAGCTGCGCGCCGATGACCTCCACACCTTCCGCTAGCACGAACGTCTTCTGGAACTGTCGGGCGGCGATGCCGCGATGCAGGAACACCCTCGGTTCAGCGTCTGGCTCGACCTCAGCCGAGCGGCCACGCACAACCAACAGGTTCTGCTCCTCGATCGTCGCATCCAGGTCTTCAGGTCGGAATCCGGCCACGGCAAGCGTGATCCGATACGCGTCCTCTGACACCAGCTCGATATTATACGGCGGATAGCTGTCGGACCCGCTTTTTGCGGCCCTCTCCACCATTTGCTCCACCTGCTCGAAGCCGAGCAGCAGCGGATGCCCGCTAAGGCTGAACCGAGGCATATCTTTTCGCCCAACGTCTGTGTGACCGTTCGCGGCGGGACCTGTTGAGGCTCCCGCGGCTTTACATTTGGAGTGGGCGTGGCGGTGGTTCAAGCTGCGCGGGCAAAAGCAAAGATTCGTATCGGAGCGAAAAGAGAGGGCGATGACGCGTATCTTCCTTTTCCTCGCGGTGTTCGTGGCGTGGGGTGCTCAAGCTGCGGCGCAGGCGGAGCGTTGGGCCGAGGTCAAGATCACGGGCGAAGCGTCTGAGTTGGGGGTGTTCGACCCGTCGGTCGCGGCGGATCCGGAGGGCGGGTTGGTCATGAGCTATTCCGGCGTTGCGCCATCCAAAGCCTGGCCGCGCAAGCATGATCGTGTCGTCTCGACTTATCTGGCTCGCTCAGCGAAAGGCGCGCGCTGGCGGCGAATCGCACCGCTCGTGCTTGGTTACGATACGCCCGGCGCCCAGACGCCTTTGGGGTGGCAAAGCGAAGTATCGGCGCTCGCTGTAGATTCCAAATCGAGCCGGGGAAGACGATGGAAACTCGCTGCTCATCGCTTTCCGCTGATCCGCGGCAAGCGTGCTTTTGAGCATGGGTGGATTGCGCTTCGGGAGGCCGCCAGCCCCGAGGAGCTGGCGCGCGCACGCGAAGTCAAACTACTGGTCGGCCGCGGCTATCGCCATGATCCGAAAGCTGCGCCGCCCAGCGATGCGCCGCCGGTCATCTATGGCCACAAGGCGCATGGCGATCTTTCATGGTGTATGATTTTCACCGAGCCTGCGCTGCTGGCCCGCGGCGATGCGCTCTATCTGGCAACCACCTGCGCGGAGTGGTCGCTGCTGCGCGGCATACTCTCAAAGGTTGTTTTATTCAAATGCGCCGCCCCTTGTCAGCCGCGCCGCCGCGCCGCATGGCGTTATCTCGGCGTGTTGCTCGGGCGCTCCGCCGTGCGTCGCGATGGCGTGCTCGGCTATACGGCGGCGGCGTTCGCGCAGCTGAGCGGCGCGGACTATCTGATCGCGACGCCTATTGGTCGAGGGCCGTTCAAGCGCGCCTATCATGGATGTCGGATCCACCGCATCACGGATCTGGAGCGCGCGAAGCTCGGGCGTGCGGCATTGACGTTGCGCGGGGCCAAAAAACAATTTCGGGGCGCCTGCGCCTTTCACGCCAAGCCGCCGCTATTTTTTATGAGCCGCCTGAGACTCACATGGGGCCGTCCGTACTTCACCATCCAGGCGCTAGCGAGGGCGGCGAACCTTGCCAAGCGGATTCAAAGCCTGCCGGCCGAGTAGCGGCGCCTGCCGCCCGGCCGTGCTGTCGGAGGGCGGCCCAGACAATTGGTGTGCGAATACTGGAGCTTGTTGATGTTTCACGGAACCATAAACAAGCTCTAAGTCTCTGTAAGGCGATATTAACATGCAATATCAGCATGTTGTATGAGTTTTCAGCCTAGGGTGCGAACTCATAAATCTGGGCGTCGCCAGCCCGTCAAACGCGCTTTTGGCTTGGTTCAGCTCCTTGGCGCAGGGATCCACCCTGCGCTGCAGTCGCTTCTCAGCCAAAAGCCGCCTGCCGAACGCTGGCTCGG
>JALEGB010000099.1 GCA_022760355.1 Neomegalonema sp. | reverse complement strand
TCCGGGCAGGCGGCGCATTCCTTCGCGCCTTTCTTGCCCGCGGCGCGCAGGCGAGCCTCGAAGCGGCTCGAGGTTTCAGCCGCCGCCGGCTTTGTTGACGCTATCGCGATCGGCTTCACCGCCGATTTCAGCGCGATCTCCGCGCTACGACGGAGGGAGGATCGCGGATAGCGCTTCAGAAACGCCCGCAACGCCGCCGCGCGGCTCTTCGCATCCTCAATCGACATCGCCAACTCAAAGGCGACCCTGTCCCGCTCAATCGCCGTGGGGGCAACAGGCGTCACAGGCCCGGACGCCGGCTTGAAATAGAAATCCGCCAAGCCGCGGGTGCCATATTGCCAAGGCGCCTGCGCCTCCCGCGTCGCCTTACGCACATCCGCGGTGATCAGCCGGAAGAACCGGCCAATCTCCAGCCCCGGCCGCTCCACATGTTTGAGAAAAGCGGCCGTGAACGGGCTGTTGCGCCCAACGCCGTCCGACGCGGTGGAGCCATCCTTCGCCGCATACCAAACCAGCGTGTCCCCGCTCGGCTCCACCCGCGCCAACCCGCGGGAGAAACTGCGCGACGCGCCAGGCGCCGGCGCCATCTTGGTCAGGAACGGGTTATCGCGGCAGGCGTCCAGCACCACCAGCCGCAGCGCCGTCGCCCCCCGTACGGAACGCAGCGCCAGGCTGAGCGGAATGGTCTGGAACTCGACCTCATCCTGATTTTTCAGCGTGGCGTCGACCGGCACCAGCCAGGTCTCGCCATCCACGCCAATCCCGTGGCCGGCGTAATAAATCACCGCCACCTCCGCGCCCGCCGCCCTACGGCGAAAACGAGCCATCGCCCGGCGCATCTGATCGTAGGACCCGTTGCGCAGCGGGATCACTTCAAACCCCAGCCGCCGCAACGCCGCGCCAACATCCGCCGCATCATTGGCGGGGTTCAGCAGCGGGGCGCCATGTTTATAGGCGCTATTGCCAATCACCAGCGCCACAGAACGGGCCTGCGCCGCCCCGGCGCCGATCATCGCCCACGCAAGAACCAGCGCCGCGGCCCAGCCCCCAATTCCTCGCCCAATACGCCACACCATCACCAGCTCCCCTTACGCCAACGCACGTCGCAATCTCTTGCTAAACAATATCGGGATGCGCGCCGCACATAAAGGGCGCGACGATTGCGCCGCCGTCCGCGCAATCGCCAAACAAACGGTCAGCGCCGCTGATGATGGCGCCCGCCCCCGATGACGCGCATCGTCTTTGAACCAGGATGAGAACGGCCAAGTCGATCTCAATCGCGATCCGCCCCAGCTCCTCCCCAATCAGCAGGCTTTTATGACCGCCTGGGAAACGACCTGCGCCCTGCCCCTGGCGGGTTCCCCGGCGCGCCCTACCTGCTCGACCCATGGTTGATCGACAAACTCTTTCAATGGCCTCGCTGCCCCATGGCTACCGCGCCGCGATTATCGGCGGCGCAGGAGCGATCGGCGGCGCAATTGTGGATACGCTGCGGGCTGACCCGCGATGCGGCGCCGTGCTGTCTTTTGCCCGACGGCCGCAGAACGGCGAGAGTCGGTTGGATCTCGCTGATGAAGCGTCAATCACATCAGCAGCGGCGCGCGCCGGTGAAATCCAATTGCTGTTCATCGCGACAGGGGGCCTGATCATCGACGGCAACCGTCCAGAAAAAGCGCTCTCTCAGCTGCAGCCCGAAATGTTGCAGCAGCAATTCGCCCTGAATGCGATCGGACCGGCGCTTATCCTCAAACATTTTGAACGCAATCTTGCTCGACGCGAGCGGGCGCTGGTCGGGGTGTTGTCGGCGCGGGTGGGATCGATCGGCGATAACCGGCTTGGCGGCTGGTACGGTTATCGCGCCGCAAAGGCGGCGCTCAATCAATATCTCCGCTGCGCCAGCATCGAGATGGCGCGCGCCCGGCCCAATCTTGTTCTGGCCGCGCTCCATCCGGGGACCGTGGAAAGCCCGCTCTCTCGCCCGTTCCGGCCCGAAGGGGCGCGGAACCCTGGCATTCTGACACCGCGGACCTCCGCCCACAGGCTGCTGACCATTCTAGATCAGCTGGCCGCGCGCCAAAGCGGAACGTTCTGGGATCACGCCGGCGCGGCCGTTCCATGGTGAGCGAAGCGCGGCGCCCATGCCGGTTCAAATCCTATGGCTCAAACGCGATCTGAGAGTTGTCGACCACGCCCCGCCCGTCGCAGCGGCGCTGTCTCTAACCGGCGCCGCCCATGAGCGGATGCGACGCGCCGATCGGATCCAGCGCAGCGATCGCCAGGACGACGCTGACGACCAAGATCGCCGCGCCGACGCTCAGCTGCGTTACGGCGAAGCCCCACTGGCTGAGAGGTGTGGCGTCGGCAAGACGTCCAGAGTCGCGAAGTTTAACCGCGATAAGGGCGACGGACGCGACGACCAGTCCAGTCCCCAGCGCCATCGCCGCAACCGACAGGGCGCCAACCAGGTAAGTCTCAAAACGCCAGGACAACGCCAGCACGATCAATGCGCCGGAACAGGGGCGCATGCCAATGCTGAGCGTCAGGACCAACGCGTCACGCCAGCTCTCGATCCGGTTGACCTCTTGCGCCGTGGGCCCGTGGCGGCACCCTGCCGCACATCCCTCGCCCTCATGGTGATGATGATGGTCGTGACCTGCTTTTGAGCTCGCAGTGAGCCGTGGGTGGGGCAGGCGAAGCGCGAGGCGCCCGCCGCGCACCGCGAGCAAACCTCCAATCGCGCCAATCGCCCCATAGCTCGCCGCTGTGAGCCATGTGTCGGAAAGCCCGATCAGCGTCCTGCTCGTCACGGAGAAAAGACCGAGACCGCCATAGACCAGCAGGATGGCTGTCAGCCCCTGCGCCAGACTTGCGGCCACGCCAAGCGCCGCCATACGCCAAGCGGTCCGTCGAGAAGCGACGGCGGCCCCGCCGATCAACATTTTACCATGCCCCGGCCCCACCGCATGGATCACGCCATAGGCGGCGCAGAGGCCGATCATGGTTCCCACTGCGAGCAGATCGCCGCTGCGCACGGCCAGCAGCGCCGCGGCGAGATCTCCCTGCAGCGCGCGTTGCTGAAGGCTCGCCCAGGCGACCAACGGCTCGCTCATCAACCAGGCGGCCATAACCGCGCCGACGAGCAGCGCCATTGTCAGGATTAATCGTGACACGAAACATAACTCCGGTCGGCGAATTTCGCGCCAATCTGCGGGTCGTCCGGCGTCTTTTCGCGGGACAGCGCGCTCAACTGGCTGAGCGTGGCGGAGTCCAACAGGGTCGGGCGAAACTTGACGAGTTTCGAAGCGCAGCGCGCCATCTGCGTCGGCAGCGTCGGCGGCGCAATTGTCGAGACGGCGGCGAAGTAAGTTGGGTCATAGAGCGACAGCTTGATCGCCTCCGCGTCGATTTTAGCGGCGGCCTCCAACTCCAAAATCAGCGTCGCCGCCAGTTTGCCCTTCTCCAATCGTACATTGTGCGCCGAAGCGCGGCTGAATTTCAGCCTTTTATCCCCGATGCGAAGATCCGTGAAATAGCCGTAGGTCGCGAGGCCGGTCACCATTGCGGCGCCGATCTTTGCGCTCTGAGCTTGGGTCAAAGGCTGGGCGACGCTTTTGATGGCGTTCTCCTCCAGCACATAGAGCGTCGTCAGCTCATCGATCCGCATCAAGACGCGTAGGCCCGTCACGCGGCCCTCGGCGTCAGCGACAAGTTCCGCCTTTGCATCGACGAACATATGCGGATGCGCCGCCGCGGGACCGACGCAAACGGCGCACCACGCCAGCGCTAGGACGAACGAAACGGAGAGTACCCGGCGCGTCGATCTCATGAAACCGCCTCGGGCCGTTCGAACATTGCGAAAACGCTTCGTATGTCGGTCGCAGGCACGCCTTTCGAGATAACGACCAGCCGGCTCCGCCGGTCGTCCGACGGCCATGTCTCAAGCTGAACCGGAGGGCTCAGCACATGCTGCACGCCATGCAGCAAAATTGGCCGTTCGGGCGCGTTGTCCAGCGCCACCAGCCCCTTTAACCGCAGCAACCGCTCCCCGTGATGCGCGAGCAGAAGATCCAGCGCAAACCAGAAACCACCCGCGGCGAGCGGCCACTCAAAGGAAAAGCAATGCGCTTCGATATCGTCCCCATGCCGGTTGGGATCGTGGCTGTGAGCATGACCATGACCGTGGCTGTGGCTGTGGCTGTGGCTGTGCCCGTGGCCGTGGCCGTGATCATGCGCGCCCGCCTCAGCCTCGCGCTGCAGCCATCCCAACACGTCCGCGCCTTTGCCGTCAGGGTCATAAGGCGGCAGAGTAAAGAAATCATGGGGCGCAACGCCGTCCGTGCGGGCGTCAATGATACGCGCCGTCGCGTTCAACCCGGCAATGCGCTGACGCAGAGCCGCCAAATCCCGTTGAGACGCCGGATCCGCAGCCAGGTCGCTCTTGGTGATGATCACGAGATCCGCGCATCCGACTTGACGGCGCGCTTCCTCAAATCGATCCAGCGTCGACGCGCCATGAACCGTATCAACCGCAGTGACGACCCCAGCCAGCATCACCCCGTCTAGAACGGCGTGTGCTGAAATGAACGTATGCAGCACGGGCGCAGGATCGGCGAGACCGGTGGTCTCCACCACAATGCGCGAGAAAGGCCGGATCTCGCCCGCGCGGGCCCGGCGGACCAACGCATCAATGGTGCGCCGAACGTCCCCCTGGACCGTGCAGCACAAGCACCCCGTCGTCGTCTCGACCAAGCTTTCATCGGCCGTTTCAATCAGCTCATGATCCAGCCCGATTTCACCGAACTCGTTGACGATCACCGCGGTATCCGCGAACCGAGCGTCGCTCAGCAGAGTTTTGAGCAGCGTGGTCTTGCCTGCGCCCAAAAAGCCCGTGAGCACAGTCACGGGCAAATAAGCATGCTGTGTCATCTCAGCCATATGATCGTCGGGCGACGCCTCGCCGCGCTTACGCGTGGCTGAGGTCCGCCCCCTCCTCCCAATCGACTGGATCGACGACGAGCAACAGCCGCGTCACGCCCGCACCTTCGATCGGGGGCGATCGGTGCAGCACGTGATGATCCAATCCGCTCTTGACGCTTGCGCCCTTCAGAACAGCCACATCGCCGCGCGAGAGCTGATGGACTTTCTCGGGCGCGGCGCCGCGCTCAGCATACCCCCATTCCGTGCCGGCGCCGCGATAAGTACAGAGCAAACGCGCGGAAACCGCATCTTGGTGAAACCGCCTGCATGCATCGTCGGAGATTGCTTCCAGCCGAACACGCACCTGAGATGACAAAGTCGCCTCACAGTACCGATCAACGACGGCGCTGACATCAGCGACCAAGGCGGTGCGCTCACGACACTCTGGCGCCGTGGCGCACGCCTCAGCGATCGCGTCCGCCGCCCTGTTCCGAGGCGTTATGAAACGCTGATCCGGCAGGCGATCAGACGGGAGCGCGTCAAGCCACGCCGCCAGCCCCGCTTCAATTTCCCGGCGCCATACAGTCATCGCCACATCTACGCGGCGGATCTCGTCGAAGATCGATCGATCCGCCCCCGTCGCGACAACGCCGGCAAACCCGGTCAGCGTATCCGCGGCGCTCGCCATATCGCCATCCCTCATGAGGACAAAGCTCCGGCGATCGTCGTCGCATTGTGACGCATCATGTCAAGATACGTCGCTGCGGGAGCGTCGGCGGCGGAAAGCGCGTCAGAATAAAGCGTGCCGCCGACTTTTGCGCCCGTCTCGCGCGCAATTTGCTCAATCAAGCGTTTGTCCGTGACATTCTCAATAAACACCGCGTCGATGCCGCGCTTTTTGATTTGCGTAATCAAGCGCGCCACATCCGCCGCTGACGGCTCGCTTTCGGTGCTGAAGCCCTGTGGCGCCAGGAACTCAAGCCCGTAGGCTTTCGCGAAGTACCCGAACGCGTCATGCGGCGTAACGATGGTCCGACGTTCGGCGGGGAGCGCGCCCAGCATTGCGCGGATTTCCTCATCGAGCGCGCGCATCTCAGCGATATAGCGCTCCGCCGCCTCCTTATAGGCCGACGCGCCCTTTGGATCCGCTGCGGTCAGCCCCTTCGCGATATTGCGCGCGTAGACCTCGCCATTCTTCAGATCATGCCATGCGTGCGGATCAAATTCGCCGTGATCATGCCCTTCATGACCATGCTTGTCATGATCATGCTCGTCATGATCGTCTTTCTCATCGGCATGCTTCTTATGGCCGTCTTCTTTGTGGCCATGCTCAGCTTTGTCATGGTCGTCGTGCTTGTCATGGCCCTCGTGCTTGTCGTGGCCGTCATGCCCGTGCTCTTCCTCAAAGGCGATGGTCTTAACGCCATCGGTCGCAACAACATTTTGACCTTTGAACGGCGCGGCTTTGACAAGCCGATCGAGCCAGCCTTCAAACGCCAGACCGTTGGCGACAAGAAGCGACGCTTCCGCGACCGCGCGCGCGTCAGCAGGCGTCGGCTTGTAGACATGCGCATCGCCGTTCGGCCCCACCAACGTCGTCAGCGCAATCCGATCGCCGCCGATACGCGCAACCATGTCGCCGAGAACGGAAAAAGTCGCCACGACTGGCGTCGCCTTGCGCGACTGAGCGAACAGCGGCGTGGCGGGTACGGCGGCAGCGGCGACAGCGCCGGTCAAAAAATGACGACGGTTCAAGCTCATATCGAAGTTCCTTTTAAGAAGTAGCTGCAGCGCGGCGCGCACGGCGCCGAAGCACTCCGCCGGCGGGGCCGAGCGTGAGCGAAAGGATGTAGAACAGCCCGGCGACCAAGATGATCGCAGGTCCCGAAGGCAGGCTGTGGTGATAGGAAAGCAGGAGCCCAGCAGCCCCAGAGGCGGTTGCGATTGCAATCGCGACCAGCATCATGCCGCCGATGCCGCTGGACCAGTACCGCGCCGCGGCGGCCGGCAAAATCATCATCCCAACGGCCATCAACGTGCCGAGCGCGTGAAAGCCGCCAACGAGGTTCAAAACCACCAGGCCAAGAAAAGTGAAATGCATCGGCGCGCTGAGCCGACTGACGGACCGAAGAAACTGGGGATCCGCGCATTCTAACGTGAGAGGCCGAAAAAATAGCGCCATCAGGAACAAGGTGGCCGTCGCAATCCCGCACAACAGCATCAGCGCCGCATCATCCAACGCGAGCACGGTGCCGAACAAAACATGCATCAGGTCGACATTGCCGCCGCGCATGGAGACGATCAGCACCCCGAGCGCCAGCGAAATGAGATAGAACGCCGCCAGACTTGCATCCTCCCGCGCCTTGGTGGCGCGCGTCACGGCGCCGGCAAGAAGCGCCACCAACAATCCGGCCGCCAGACCGCCGATCGTCATTGCGCCCAGGGAGAGCCCCGATATGAGATACCCGATTGCGGCGCCCGGCAGGATTGCGTGGGACATGGCGTCGCCCGTCAGGCTCATCCGCCGCAGCATGAGAAAGACGCCAATCGGGGTCGCGCCCACCGCGATCGCCAGGCAGCCGACCAACGCCCGACGCATAAAAGCGAATGAGGCGAACGGCTCGATCACGAGTTCCCAGATCATCGATCCGACCCAGCTGCGCGAAGGGGCTGCGGCGGCTGCGGACGGCCGCAGCTGTGGTCCGGGTCGTCACACGCCTCGCACATTTGTCTCGCGCGCAGCAGGTTCTCCGCCGTCAACGCCTCCGAGGTCGCGCCATGCGCCACAAGTCGCCGCGCCAACAGCAGCGTCTGAGGGAAATGCGCGCGCACGGCGTCTATGTCATGAAGAGCGGCCAGAATGGTTCGGCCCTCGCTGCGCCAGTTTTTCACCAGCTCAATCAGATCAACAGTGGTCTTCGCATCGATCGCGGTGAACGGCTCATCGAGCAACACCAGCGCCGCATCCTGTAGCAAGAGACGCGCGAACAGCGCCCGTTGCATCTGACCGCCGGAGAGCGCGCCGATCGCTCGGCTCTCAAACCCAACGAGCCCAACCGCCGCAATTGCAGTCTCGACCCTGGCGCGTTGAGACCGCGAAACACCGCCGAACGCGCCAATCTCATCCCACAAGCCCATCGTGACCAGGTCGAAAACGGTGAGTGGAAAGGTGCGGTCAATTTCCGATTGCTGCGGCAGGTAGGCGATGCGCCTTTGGGCGCCGCGCAGCTCAATCCGCCCGCTGAGCGGCGACATGACCCCCGCCAAAGCCTTCAGCAGGGTCGATTTGCCCGCTCCATTCGGCCCGACCAGGGCGGTAAGGCTCTGCGGCGCGATGGCGAGGTCAAGATCTGCAACCGCCGGCGCAAACCCATATCCGAGCGATAGCCCCTGAATAGAAACTGCAATGCTCATGCTGTCGCCCAAAAATAACCAAGCCAAACGAAGGCGGAGAGGAGCGCCGCGACAGCCAAACGTTGAAGCGCGCCGGCAATCAGCCAACGCGGGCGCCGCGTTGTGCGCTGCGGCGTCGAGAAGCGAAAAATCATTGGAGGTCGCCTCCCACACAATCGGCGCAGCGCCCGTGCACTTCGATCACGTGGCGAGACGCGGCGAAACCTGAGCGCTCGGCCAATGCCGCAAGGCTATTCCGAAGCGCGGCGTCCTGATATTCCGCCACTTTTCCGCAGTCATCGCAGATCGAAAGCACGGTATGGCCGACCTCCATTGCGCAGTCGGCCGGGCATTGGCAGGCGACAAACGCGTTCTTCGACTCTACCCGGTGCGCCCGCCCTTCCCGGATTAGCGCCGCAACTGCGCGATACACAGTCGTCGGCGCAATTGTCCCGCGCCGCTCCGACAGCAGCGCGATGATTTGATACGCGCCGACTGGCTTCGCATGCTCGCGCAGAAGCTCCAGAACCGCAGTTTTCGTACTTGTCCGCCGCACCGACATGCGCCCTTCACTCCGTGAGCACCCGTCGATTTTGTTATGTTATAACGTAACATTTTACAATCCCTTTTGGACTGCATCCACACCGATCGGCGCCAAGCCCTGGAGCGAAGCCTCACAAATACCGGGCGCGGAATCAAAGCTCCCCGGCATCAGCGACACCAGAAGGCGGATCTCCCCCATGACGTCGCGCACCGGGTTGATAAGCCGGCCGGCCGCTTCCAAATCCAGCCGCTTCCAAATCGATGCGCTCCAACTTAGCGCGAAGCCGCCTCAGCGCCCCCCGTCGGACGGCGCCCGAGCGCAATAAGATGACGCGCATGAGCGGCCAGCATACCGGCGAAGCTTGTCACCAACCGCGGCGCGTCATGCTTCGCCGCGAACGAATCGACAAGCTTCGTCAATCGCGCATTGTGACAGTGGGCCGCCTCGGGGAACAGATGGTGCGCCGCGTGGGCGTTGGCGCCTCCGGTCAAAGCGACTGCGAGCCGGTTTTGCGGCGCCCAATCCACCGCTGTCATTGCTTGATGCGTCGCCCAATCATGCCCGATCACGCCGCTCTCATCCGGCTTAACGAACGCGGCCCCGTCACAAACATGGGTGCCAATATTGATCATCACGAACATCGCGGAGGTTGCGGCGCTGGCGATCGCGTAGGCTGCGACGATGCTCCAGAAGCTCGCGTCGATCAAAAGCAGAGGCAAGCCCAATCCGAGCCCAAGATGCAGCAGCTTCGCCGCGGCGAATTCAAGCGATGCCGCCCAGGTCCGATAGCGTGCGGGCTTTTCCATCCGCGCCTCACGCAGATGTTTCCAATCCTCAACAAATGCGAGGTGCCAGAGCACGGTCAGATACAGAATCGGCGCATAATATATTTGAAAACGATGCCAGGGCCGCCACGGCCGATGCGGGGTCAGTCGAACCAGAAGGGTGCTGTCCGCGTCAATATCCGTGCCGTCGACATTCGGAAACATATGATGCTCACGCACATGGCGCCGCCCCCAAAGCGCGCCAGACACCCCAACCACCGCGAAGCCGAGAAAGAGGGCGATGCGGTTGACCGATCTCCGACGCGATAAAGAGCCATGCGACGCGTCGTGACAAAAGGACGCGACGACGGCGTACGCAAAGAACCCCGCCAGCGCCGCCAACAGAAACGACCAGCCGTCAGGCTCGCGGGCCAGCAGCCACGCATATACGCCGACAAAGCCGCTCAAATAGCCAATCCCAACCAGCCACTGGCTCCTATTCGCGTAGCGTCCGGTTGGCTGCCGCTGCAATAGCGCCCCTCCGGCCGCGCGAAGCTCCCGGCCAAAGGCTGAGGGACTTTGAAATTGAGGCATGATGCGCTCCCTAGCATGTGCCCGCCGATCCCCCATCAACTCCGCGGCAATGATAGGGCGGGAGAGAGAGACAAACACGGCAAGGGGCCCCGACTGGGCCGCCAACTCATCCGCGCGCAATAGGTGGAGATCGACGGATGGCGGCGTCGCCTCTCATCCGCGGAGGGGAAAAGCGAGCCGGAATGTCGCGCCGCCAAGCCGGCTGGGGGCCAGCGCGATCTGGCCGCCATGCGCATTCATGATCTCCTGGCAAATCGCTAAGCCGAGCCCAACCCCTTGCTGCGCCTCCGCCCCTTCCGCGCGCGCAAACCGTTCGAAAATCCGGCTGGCGAACTCGGCTGGAATACCCGGCCCGTTATCCGCGATCCAGATCACGAGTTGCTCGCCAACCAGCTCCGTTTCCACGAGAATGCGCGCATCGGGACGCGGATTGTATTTCAGCGCGTTGGTCAGAAGGTTGAGCAGCACCTGCTGCACACGATCCGGATCAACGCTGAGCCGCGTCGCCTCCGCTCGCCGGCGGTCGACCTTCACGCCGCGCTGCTGCACCAATGGGGCGACAATATTCAGCGCCTCATCGATCGTCGCCTCAATATCCGCCGGCCGCCGCATCAGCTTTAACGAGCCGCGCTGCGCCTCCTCCATATCCAAGATCTGATCAAGCAGCCGGGTCAGGCGTCGCGTCTCCTCGCGAATGACGCCGGAAAAGCGCTGACGCTCCGCCGCATCTAAATTCTGCTCCGTAACAAGAATTTCCGCTGCGGCCCGCAAAGCGGCCATCGGCGTGCGAAGCTCATGACTAACGGTGCTTAGAAACAGATCTTTTTGCGCATCGCTTTCGCGCAAGCGCTGGTTTGCGAGCTCCAAACGCCGCGCCGTTTCCTCCAGCTCCGCCCGTTGCTCCTCCAACCGTTGGCTGTAGCTGCGAATACGCGCCGTCTCATCGGCAATCTCCATGAGCTCAACCAGACTGATCCGTTCGCCCGTGGCCACACGGCTCACCATTGTATGGGCGGACGCGGCGCCAATATTCGCCGCCAAACGTTTTTCCAACTCGGAGATCAACGCGTCGCTCGCCGCCGGCAGCGGCGCCCCAACCGCTCCCTGGCTGCCACGATGGCGCGCGAACAACTCATGCGCGGCCTGGGGGCCCAGAATGCGCTGAGCCAAAACGAATAGATCGCGCGGCGCGGCCTGCCGCTGTAGCAACCGAGCGGTCTCGCCCAGCTCCATCCGCCGTTCGTCGGCGAAAACCGCGCCTTGCAACAGCTCAAGCGGCGCTGGACGCCGCGCGATCGACACCCCGATCAGGAAGGTCGTATTTGCGCCCAAGCTCCAGAGCAGCGCGTGCACCAAAGGATCAAGCCCGGTCAGACCGAACAGCGCGTTGGGCCGCAGCCACTCAAGCCCCAAATAACCCTCGGGCCGCCAAGCCGCATCAAGAACGGAGAACCCCTGAGCGCCGGGCAAAAACAGCGTGATGAACCAGAAGATAAAACCCGCCAACAGCCCAGCCCAGGCGCCGCTGGCGCGCGCGCGCGGCCAAAACAACGCGGCGATCAGCCCTGGCAAAAACTGCGCCGCCCCGGCGAAGGCGATTAGCCCAATCGACGCCAAGGCTTCGCCGCCGCCTGAGAAGCGGAAATAGAGAAATCCCAGCCCCATCACCCCGCAAATGGCGACCCGGCGGGTGTTGAGCAAAAAGGCCCGATAATCGCCGCTGGCGGCGCCTTTGGTCGGGGAATCAAGCGAAAGCGGCAACACCAGATGGTTTGAAATCATCGTCGACAGCGCGATGCAGGCAACGATCATCATCGAGGTCGCCGACGACAACCCGCCCAAAAACACCAGCAGCGCCAGAGCGCTCTGCCCCTCGGACAAGGGCAGCGTCAGCACAAAGAAATCCGGGTCGTCGCCCGCATTGGGATGCGCCAAGCCCACCAGCGCAATGGGCGCGACGAAGATACAAATCAGCAGCAGATAGAGCGGAAACGCCCATGAGGCGACCCGTCCATGACGCTCGTCAGCGCACTCAACCACCGTCACTTGGAACTGGCGCGGCAAGCAGATTACAGCCGCGGCGGAAAGAAAAGTGAGCGCCGCCCAACGCGCGTCAAACACGTCAGCCGCCGCCAGCAGCTGCGCCTTTGGCGTATCAAACACCTGCGCCGGGCCGTCGGCGACGCCGTACAGCGCGAACAACCCCACGAAGATCACCGCGATCAGCTTGACGCAGGCCTCAACCGCAATCGCGGCCACCACACCATGATGACGCTCCCGCGAGTCCAAGCTGCGCGTGCCAAACAGGATGGTGAAAACCGCCATACCGCACGCGACCCAGAACGCCGTCCGATACACCGCGTCATCGATGGGCGGCACCTTGAGCACGCCGCCTTCCAGCCCCCCTGGCGCCCCTGCAATCATATGGAACGACAATGCGACGGCTTTGAGCTGCAGCGCGATATAGGGCAGCGTCGCAACAACGGCGATCAGGCTGGCCAGCGCAGCCAATGACGGGCTTTTGCCGAAGCGCGCCGATAGGAAATCCGCGATCGATGTGACGTTCTGCGCTCGCCCGACCCGGACCAGCCGCCGCATCAACGCCCACCAACCGACGAAGACCAATGTCGGCCCAATATAGATCGTGACGAACTCGAGCCCGTTGCGCGCCGCCGACCCGACGGCGCCGTAATAAGTCCAGGATGTGCAATAGACGGAGATCGACAGCGTATAAACGAGCGGGTTTTCCAGAAACCGCATCTTGCCCGCACGCGCGCGTCGATCGGCCCAGAAGGCGACGCCGAACAATATGGCCACATATGTCAAAGAGGCCAGGAGCAGAAGGTCCGGCGTCAAGCTCACTTGGGCGCTCCCGTAGAGCGGCTGCGCTCCTGGGCGTCGAGCGCTTCACCATCACGCTCCGCCCGGCTCGCCCGGCGCACCAGCCCAGCCGCCAACAAAATGAGGCCAGCCCATACTGTGAAGATATAGACGACGGCAGGCCAAGCGCCGTTGCCCGAAGCCATCCGAATGAAGGGCGAAACCAGCAACACCGCGCCAAGCAACGGTAAAACCCACCCGGCGTCGCCAACTGCGGCGGCCGCATAGTCCCGAGGCGCGGCGCGATCATATCGAGCGACCGCGCTGCCGATCGCGCTTTGCTCCGCCGTCCCCGCCTCTCCGTTAGCTGGCGCTGAGGCGCGATCTATGGCGCTTTCAGTCGTCTCACGCATGCGACGAGCTCACTATTGGAAAAGGGTTTCGTCAAAAACGCGTCTGCGCCAATCGCTTCGGCGGTTTGCCGATCCTGCTGCTGTCCTTTGGCGGTCAGCACCAATACCGGCAACGCAGCTAAGCGCGGCGTGGATCGTATACGTTTAAGAACTTCAAAGCCATTTACACGCGGCAGCATCACATCGAGCACAACGAGGTCCGGCTTTTCACTAAGCAGATCCAGCCAAGCGCTCTCGCCATCGCCCGCCATTCGCACAGTATAGCCGGCGCGCCGTAATAAAAACTCGACCGCCGCCGCAATATTGGGCTCATCTTCGGCGATCAATACCGAGACCGCCTGCGCCTGAGCATCCGCTTCTTGCGCCGCCATTTATTCCCTCCCGCGCGTCCCACGCTTTGCGCGCAGTTTTGTTAGTTGTCGATAATACTATGACGCGACGTCGACAGAAGCGATCGAATTCGGTGTTTCGCCGCCAATATCCTGCACGCCGACCTCCTCTTGCCGGTACACGCAATCGCGTCGCACGCAAATGCGGCAGCTGGGGCCGACCGGCGTCGGATGCCCCGCCGCGCCCAAAGCCAACCCGTCGCTATACACAAGCCGGTCCGCATGCACCGCATCACATGCGAGCATGATTGACAGCAGATGGCGCGGACGGGTGAAGGACCCGCCCTCCTTCGCGACAGTGCGCGAAATAAAAAAGAATTCGTCCCCCGAAGGAAACGCCGCGAGTTGGCGCTGAACAACTTCAGGCGTCTGAAACGCCCGATACACGATCCAAAGCGGACACGCGCCGCCGCGGCGCGGCAGGGGCAAGCCCGGAAGCGCCAAGCGTTTGGTCACGAACCCGGAGGGATCAACACGCATAAAAGCGAACGGAACTCCCTCCGCCCCAGGTCGGCGCAGCGTGACGGTCCGATGCGCCGCCTGCTCAAACGAAATCGCAAAACGCCGGCTAAGCGCTTCGATATCATATCGTGTCCGCTCCGCCTTATCGAGAAATTCATCATAGGGCGCGAGCACCGCCGCCGCCGCATAAGCCCCCAGCGCGCGGCGGGCGCGCTCCCGCGCGCCATCGCTATGCAGACTGGCTGCGCTGTCGATCTCCGCCGCGATCGCCTCCTGCGCCGCCAGAGATGCGGCGATGCGGGCAATCTCAAATCGGCGCGACGCTTCTGGCGCGCTGTCGTAAATGACCAAGCGGCGCGCCTTTGCGGACCATTCGGCGTGGCCGCGCAGCCCGAGCGGGCGGGCGCCGCCCTCCGCCCTTTCGACCGACACGCCGAAACGCGCTTCCAGATAATCGATCAAGCGGCTTTTCTGCCGCCCCTCCTCGACCTGCGCTTCAAACCGCAGCTCGCCTACCGCCCCCTCAATCGCAGGAAAGAAATTACGGCGTTCGGCGAGAAAATCGTCGACTTCCTCTTCGGGTGTCGCGGGCGAGCCCGACGCCTCATGCGACGCGAAAAAGCCCGCCAACGTCCGGCTAATCTCCGAAAGCCGCGCGCTTTCATCGGCGATAATCGACTGAAAACGCCCGCGCATTTCCTTCGCCAACTCCTCGCCGGCTGCTTCGCCGTCCTGCAGGATCTCCGCCGCAGAACGAATCGCCGCGACGTTGGAAAGCATACCATAGACGGCCTCGCTCAGGGCGGGATCCTGGCTGAGCCGATCGGCGAGCGTCGTCGCGTCCCGGTCCCGCGCCACATAAGCGCGATGCACCAGCAGCAGCGCGCGCGCCCATGCGCCATGGCGCCCAACAAAGTCCGCCGCGCTCTCGGCGCTGGGGCGGGCTTCGCGCAGGATCGGATCGGCGCTCAACTCCGCCAGTCCTTCGACCAACCGACCATCCGCGGCGTCGTCCAGATCCGAGAGCGACGTCTCCAGCGCCTGCGCCAACCGTCGCAACAAGCCGCCGGCGACGGGACGCTTACCGTTTTCGATCAGGTTCAAGTAGGAGGTTGAAATGCCAGCCGCCTCAGCCGCTTGGGCCTGCGTCATCCCCAACGCGCGCCGACGCTCCCGCATTTTCAATCCGATTGGCGCTCTCGCCATAACGCTCCTCTGTCGCCTGTCGCCGCCCGGTCAGCGAGCAAATCGCGCTTCACAACTTTTACAGTCGCTATCGCGCCATACGGCATCTTTTCACAGAATTTGACATGTCGTCGAATGTTTTCTTGCGCATCAGCCCCAAAATGATGCGAGTTAGTGCGCGGGAGATTGCATGTCTCTCACTTCTGCGCATGTGCGGTTTTACACCCCGTAAACTGGTCGTAGATCAAGATAAGGCCCAACCAGAGGCCAAGCACGACAGGAAAGAGCGTCGATCAACGGCGCTTTGACGCAGTAATCCGCATGCGCGCGATGCTCGTTTAGACTTGGAGGAAAATAATGGCTCAGTTCAAGGGCGTAAGCCGTCGTACTCTGCTCAAAACCGGCGCTGCCGCCGGCGCTGCGCTAGCGACGCCGGTGTTCTTCACCCGCGGAGCTCTGGCTCAAGACTTCCTGAACGCGCCGAAGGGCGGAACCGTCACGCTCGGCTTCAACGTTCCACAAACTGGCGCGTATGCAGACGAAGGCGCTGACGAGCTGCGCGCTTACAAACTGGCGGTCAAGCACCTCAACGGCGAAGGCGACGGCGGCATGCTCTCGACCTTCTCGTCGAAAGCGCTGAAGGGCGACGGCGTCCTGGGCAAGAAAGTCGCATTCGTCACCGGCGACACCCAAACCAAATCGGACGCGGCTCGCGCCAGCGCACGCCGCATGGTCGAAAAAGACGGCGCGCTCATGATCACCGGCGGCTCCTCGTCGGGCGTCGCGATCGCAGTGCAGTCTTACTGCCAAGAAGCTGGCGTGATCTTCATGGCCGGCCTGACCCACTCGAACGACACCACCGGTAAAGACCGTCGCCGCAACGGTTTCCGCCACTTCTTCAACACCGAACAAACCGGCCGCGCGCTGGCGCCGGTGCTGGAGGCGAACTACGGCAAAGACCGTAAGGCGTACCACCTGACCGCAGACTACACCTGGGGCTGGTCGCAAGAAGGTTCGATCAAAAAGTACACCGAGGCGATCGGCTGGGAAACTGCAGCTGCTGTCCGCACCCCGCTGGGCGCAGGCGACTTCTCGCAGTACATCGCGCCAGTTCTGAGCTCGGGCGCCGACGTTCTGGTTCTGAACCACTACGGCAAAGACATGGTCAACTCGCTGACCCAAGCCGTATCGTTCGGTCTGCGCGACAAAAAAGTAAACGGCAAAGACTTCGTCATCGTCGTTCCACTTTACTCGCGTCTGATGGCGCAAGGCGCTGGCAAAAACGTTGCCGGCATCTTCGGTTCGACCAACTGGCACTGGTCGCTGCAGGACGAAGGCTCGAAAGCGTTCGTTAAGTCGTTCGGCCAAGAGTACGGCTTCCCGCCAAGCCAGGCTGCGCACACCTGCTACGTTCAGACCATCCTGTACGCAGATGCGATCGCTCGCGCCGAGAGCTTCAACCCTTGCGGCGTCGTCGGCGCGCTTGAGGGCTACGAGTTCGACGGCCTCGGCAACGGTCCAACCCTGTACCGTGCTGAAGACCACCAGTGCTTCAAGAAAGTTCTCGTGGTGAAGGGTAACGAAAACCCAACGTCGCAGTTCGACCTTCTCGAAGTTGTGTCGGAAGTTCCGCGCGAGAAAGTCACCTACGACGCAAGCGGTCCAGACTTCAATCCGAAGGACGGCAAAGCCGAACTCGGCGAGTGCAACGCCGGCAAATAAGCCGCAAGCGACGACGCGTTGAGTGAGCGTCGACCGCCGCCCTGTTCTGGGCGGCGGTCTCTCTCTTCGCATCTGCGGCGTCGCCGACATTCAGGGAGGTTCAGGCGATGGACGCCGTAATCATTCAAATTCTCAACGGGCTGGACAAGGGCGGCGCATACGCGCTGATCGCGCTTGGCCTTACCCTTATCTTCGGCACGCTTGGCGTGGTGAACTTCGCCCACGGCGCACTGTTTATGCTCGGCGCATTCGTGGCCGTCAGTGTGAACGGACTGCTGTCGCTGGAAAGCGTCACGCTCGATCCAACGAAATTGACCCCATGGGGCACCCCGGCCGAAATTCGGACGAAGCTCGCAGAAGAGTGGTTCGGGACCTTTGGCACCACCCTCATCGATTATTCTGTCCCCGTTTCGATCGTCGTCGCCATCCCAGTGATGCTGCTGATTGGCTTGATCATGGAGCGCGGGCTGATCCAGTTCTTCTACAAGCGCCCACACGCCGACCAGATCCTGGTGACGTTCGGCTTGGCGATCGTGCTGCAAGAAATTGTCAAAGCGATCTTCGGCGCTAACTCGATCTCACAATCCGCGCCCGCCTCGCTTGCCGGCACCATCGACGTTATCTCCGGCGTCGCCTACCCGACATGGCGGATGGTCTACTTCTTCTTCTCGCTGACCGTGATCGGCGCCGTGATCGCGTTCCTTCAGTTCACGACCTTCGGCATGGTTGTCCGCGCCGGCATGGCGGACAGAGAGACCGTCGGTCTGCTGGGAATTAACATCGAGCGCCGCTTTACGATCGTCTTCGGTCTCGCGGCCATTATCGCCGGGATGGCCGGCGCGATGTACACGCCTATCCTGTCGCCGGACTACCATCTCGGCATGGATTTCCTGGTGCTATCCTTCGTGGTGGTTGTTGTCGGCGGAATGGGCTCGATCCCTGGCGCAGTCGCCGCCGGCTTTATTCTGGGAATTCTACAGTCTTTCGCCGCGATGGAAGCTGTGAAGCAGTATTTCCCAGGCATTGACCAAATCATCATTTATCTTGTCGCCATCGTGATCCTCCTGGTTCGGCCGCGCGGTCTGATGGGGCGCAAAGGCGTGATGGAGACCTGATCATGAACGCAGCAATCGCAACAGCCAGCAGTAAGGCGCAACCCCATGCCGGGGAAGCGCCGCCAAACAAAGGCGCCGACCTTCGCAACTTCGCGATTTTCGCCGTCGCCATCCTGTCGATGCCGCTTTGGCTTCAGCCGCTCGGCGTCGCCTACCCCGCCTTCATGCAGAAGATTGCGATCTTCGGCACCCTGGCCATCGGCTTCAACCTGCTGTTCGGCCTGACGGGCTATCTCTCCTTCGGTCACGCCGCGTTTCTCGGCGTGGGTTCCTACGCCGCCGTCTGGTCGTTCAAGCTGCTGAGCATGAACGCAGTCCCGGCGTTGATTTTCGGCACGCTGTTTGGGGGCCTCTTCGCGCTGGCGATCGGCTTTATCTCGCTACGCCGGACGGGGATCTACTTTTCCATCCTGACCCTCGCCTTCGCCCAAATGGCCTACAACCTCGCCTACTCGGTGCTCACGCCCATCACGAACGGCGAAACCGCGCTGCAAGTCGTCAAGGACGACCCGCGCGTGCTCGACGCAATGTTTGGCGCGGTGGGAACCAGCAGCGCGCCTGTACCCAACCTGTTCGGTATGGCGTTGACCGGCGATGCGGGCCTGATCGGCTTTTACTTCTGCGCCCTGTTGATGATTGGCGCCTTCTACATCTCGATGCGGATTTTCCGCTCGCCGTTCGGCATGATGCTGCGCGCGATCAAAACGAACCAACAGCGGATGCGCTTCACGGGCTTGAACCCTCGGCCGTACGCCCTCGCCGTTTTCGTGGTCTCGGGCATGTATGCGGGCCTCGCCGGCTCCATGATGGCCGTCGTCGATCCGCTGGCGGGCGCTGAGCGGATGCAATGGACTGCGTCGGGCGAAGTGGTCCTGATGACCATCCTCGGCGGCTCCGGCACGCTGATCGGACCGGTTCTCGGCGCTGGCGCGATCAAATACTTCGAAGTCAAGCTGGTTGAGTACAACAAAACCAAGCTCGGTGAGATCTTCAGCTTCTTGCCTGACAGCATCTCCGACGCCGTTGTTTCGGTTAGCAGCCTCTTCGTTGGCGGCGGCTGGCACCTGACCCTCGGCCTGATCTTTATGCTGGTCGTTATCTTCCTGCCTGGCGGCATCGTCCAAGGCTTGGGCAAACTCACAAGCTGGGTGCGTCGTCGGACGAGCTCGTCGAACTCGGCCTCGTCGAAGTCCGCCGACGCGTCGCAGCCGGCTGAATAAGGGAGGACGTCATGAGCGCACTGCTAACCATTACGGACGTCAACAAAAGCTTTGGCGGCCTCAAAGCTCTCAGCGAGGTAAACCTCTCTGTCGAGCAAGGCTCCGTCCACGCGATCATCGGTCCAAATGGCGCCGGCAAATCAACCTTGCTGAACGTCTTGATCGGCAAGCTGATCCCGGACACCGGCGCGGTGATGTTCGATGGGGTTTCTCTGCTGGGGCTCCAACCTCACGAGATCAACCAAGTCGGCGTCAGCCGAGTTTTCCAAACCCCGGAGATTTTCGGCGAGCTTTCGCTGATCCATAACGTCATTATCTCAACGCTTGCGAGCCGCGACGGCGCCTTCAACCTGGCCTTCTGGAACCGGGTCGATGAAGATGCTGAAATCACGGACAAAGCTGAGGAGCTGCTGGCGGATGTCGGCTTGCTTGAGAAGAAAGACATGATCTCAAGCTCGCTGTCGCGGGGCGATAAGCGTCGCCTTGAGCTGGCGATGTGTCTGGTGCAGCAGCCGAAGCTGCTGCTGCTGGATGAGCCGACCGCAGGCATGAGCCGCGCCGACACCAACTCGACGATCGATCTGCTGAAACGCATCGGCGAGGAGCGCGGCATCACCAAGGTCATCATCGAACACGACATGCATGTTGTGTTCTCGCTGGCGCAGAAAATTACCGTTCTCGCTCAAGGAACCCCGATTTGCGAAGGCAAGCCTGAGGAAATCAAAGGCGATCCGCGGGTCCAAGAAGCCTATCTCGGAGGCGCGCACCTATGAGCACGCTGATTAACGACCCGATCTCGTCCGGCGCTGTCGCCCCGGCGGTTAAGCCGACCACCTCGCAAGGCGGCCAGCCGGCCTACTTCTCCGTATGGGACCTGCACGCTTATTACGGTGAAAGCTATATCGTGCAGGGCGTCAGCTTCGACATTCGCGAAGGCGAGATCCTCGCGCTTCTCGGCCGGAACGGCGCTGGCAAAACCTCGACATTGCGCGCCATTGCGCAAACCGGCTCGCCTCACATTACGCATGGCGAAGTTTGGCTCGACCACAAGCCGATCCATGAGATGAAAAGCTATCAGGCGGCTCAGGCCGGCATCGCTCTTGTTCCCGAGGATCGGCGCATCATTCAGGGTTTAACGGTTGAGGAAAACCTGAAGCTGGCGCAAATCGCTCCGCCGCACGGTTGGTCGCTGGAGCGGATCTACGACCTCTTCCCGCGTCTGGGCGAGCGCCGTGAGCAGGAAGGCGTGACCATGTCCGGCGGCGAGCAGCAGATGCTGGCGATTGCGCGCGCCTTGGCGCGGGACGTCAAGCTGCTGTTGCTTGATGAGCCGTATGAGGGCTTGGCGCCTGTTATTGTTCAAGAAATTGAGCGAACCCTCGAAGAGGTGAAACGGCTTGGCATGACCACTGTCATCGTCGAGCAGAACGCCATCGCGGCTCTCCACCTGGCCGATCGGGCAGTGATCCTCGACACCGGCCAAGTCGTGTTCGACGGCTCGGCGCAGGAGGTTCTCGATAATGAGGAACTCCGGCACGAGTATCTCGCGATCTAGGTTTGAGCCGCCGCATCGCAGATCGTTAGGCTAGACGAAAGAAGAGTATGCGCGCACTCTAGCTTTGATAGATTACTCAGGGTGAGGAGTGGGCGCATGTCGTCGGATCTTCAGCGGCTTTTCACGGTCGAGTTTGCCCGACCTCGAGATGGGCTTGAGGCCGAACGCGTTTTGCGCGCCGGCCTTGCGCCGTTTGAAACACGGCTTGGCAGCCGTCCACCGCCAATGGACCGTGACTACCGCCAGCTGATCGAAGACCGTTTCGTGTTGAAACTGAGCGAAGCAGGGTGCGGCGTGGGCTTCGCCATGCTGCTGCCGCAGCGAGACGCGCTCTATATCGACGCGGTAGCAGTCGCCCCGGCGCGGCAAGGCTGTGGCGGAGGGCGGTTGCTGATCGCCAGCGCGGCGAAGCTTGCATCGCAATTGTGCCTGCCCAGCCTGCAGCTGCATACGCCCGCCATTGCCGGGCCGGTCGGCTTTTACCGCGCCGTTGGGTTCAACGTGGTTGGCGACGGACATGTCAATAGTCGCGGCTTTATCCGTATGGAGAAGTCAATCGAAACAGCGCTGGACCGATTGCTGCGCTGCGCTTAGGGTCGCAACCCATTGGCGGCTCGCGGCGCCGTCAAGAAGCTCTCATTGCCGAAACGGTCGCGTTTGATCCGTCAGCAATGAGGACCTCGCCACTTCAAACCACGTCCGGCGGGCTGCGCCATCGCGCCTCCTCGGGTAAGCGTTCCATGAGCCACCCGTACGCAGCTGCGACGCTGGACAGAACCGGGCCGTGGTGTTCGGGCCGCGCCACCATCAGCACCGGAACATCAAGCTTTCGCGCAGCCGCCAGCTTCTCATATCCTGCCGACCCGCCGCTGTTTCGGACGACAAGCAGATCCACGCGGAGGCGTTGGAACAGGTCGATTTCCTGGGCGAGATCTCCAGGCGGCCCGATCTCGAGCCTGTCGACGCCTGCAAGCGGCGGCCCCGCCTCCGCGACACGCGCGATGCGCCATAGATCCGATCGCGCCGCAAACGCCGCTGCGCCCCGACGCCCAAGCGCCAGAAACACTCGCGCGCCGCTTGGCGCTACGGTCGCGGCGGCGTCAAGGTCGAGCGCCGTCCGCCATTGATCGCCAGGCGCCGGGAACCAGGGCGGCCGCAGCAACCGGACAGCGTCAACCCCGGCGCGCTTCGCCGCTCGGGCCGCATTGGCGCTGATCCGCGCCGCAAAAGGATGGGTGGCGTTCACCACAACATCGACCGCTTCGACGCGCAGAAATTCCGCCAGCCCATCGGCGCCGCCGAAGCCGCCGACCCGCAGCCGCGCGCCCGGCGGCGCGTGCGGGGTTGTCGCGCCGACGAGCGAGTAGATCACATCCAGCTGCGGACGCCCGCTAAGTTCCGTCGCAAGCTGACGGGCCTCACGCGTACCGCCGAGCAGCAGCAGGCGGGTCACGGCCCGGCGCGCGCGACGATCACGCCCTTCCGATCCACGACCAAGATCGACACCTCGATCGGCGCGCCCTGCAGAACCTCCATAGCCGTGCGGCGCGCAGCGGCGGCGCAACGCTCCGCCAAGGCGGGGCCCGCGATCTCCAAGGCCGCCATCGCCGTCGGGGCGGCCGCCACGGCCGACGCGTCCGCGCCGATCTGCGCGCTGAGTTCGGCCAATCGCTGCATATCAACCTGGCTGCGGCTGGAATGCAGATCCAGCGCCCCTTGGCCAAGCTTGGTCAGCTTAGCAAAGCCCCCTGCGATGGTGAGCTGCGGCACCGGATGGCGTCGCAAATATTTCAGCATCCCGCCCGCAAAGTCTCCCATATCCAGCAACAGCCAATCCGCCAGCCCGGTCTCGGCTTTCACCGCCCGTTCCGACGTCGAGCCTGTCGCCGCGGCGACATGTTGGGCGCCGCCCGCGCGGGCGACATCGACGCCCCGATGAATCGAAGCGATCCACGCCGCGCAGCTATACGGCTTCACGATGCCGGTTGTGCCGAGAATTGAGATTCCCCCCTCAATGCCGAGACGCGGGTTCCATGTCTTCTGCGCCAGCTCCGCCCCGCCAGGCACGGAGATCTCCACTTCCACGTCTGCGGCGACGCCCAATCGGGCCGAGATTTCGGCCAGATGCTCAGCCATCATCCGCCGGGGAACTGGATTGATGGCGGGCTCCCCCGGCGGAATGGGCAGGCCCGGTCGCGTCACCATCCCCACGCCTGCGCCGGCGCGAAACACCACCCCGCCGCCAACCGCGCCACGCCGGACAGTCGCCCGGACCATCGCGCCATGTGTCACATCCGGATCGTCGCCCGCATCCTTCACCACCCCCGCCGTCGCTTGAGCGTCGCCCAAATGGGCCTCGCCAAGCGCGAATTGTACGGCCTGTCCAGCTGGTAAGGTGATCTCGATCGGGTTCCGCCATACACCCGTAAGCAAACACGCCCAGGCCGCGCTCGCCGCAGCGGTGGCGCAGGCGCCAGTCGTATAACCGCTGCGCAAATCGCCGCCGGGGCGTCGCAACGCGGATGTTTGTGTCGACAGTTTCTCGATCATCGCTCAAAGGTACGCGCTAGCTTGCTTTTGTAAAAGGACGACCCGCTTGACTGCCCAGCCGCCCCTGCCGCCTCAAACAGATAAGCACGCCTGGCCGGAATTTCCGCCTGGGCTGGTCTGGCTTGTCGGCGCGGGCCCCGGCGATCCCGGCCTTCTGACATTGCACGGGCTGAACGCGCTGCGCGCGGCGGATGTGCTGATCTACGACGCGCTCGTTGATACGCGCGTGCTGGATTGGGCGCGCCCCGGCGCCATAATCGAATATGCAGGTAAACGCGGCGGCAAACCGTCGCCGAAGCAGCGCGACATCTCCTTGCGTCTGATCGAGCTTTCGCGGGACGGCAAGCGCGTCGTCCGGCTGAAAGGCGGCGATCCATTTCTGTTTGGTCGCGGCGGGGAGGAAGCGCACGCTCTCGTCGCCGCAGGCGTGCCGATCCGGGTGACGCCCGGCGTCACGGCGGGGATTGGCGGCCTGGCCTATGCCGGCATTCCGGCGACTCATCGGGACGTGAACCAGACCCTGACCTTCATCACCGGCCATGATCACACCGGCGCGGCCCCTGGCGCGGTCAACTGGGACGCGCTGGCGAAGGGCGGGCAGGTTCTGATCCTCTATATGGCGATGAAGCATCTGGATCAGATCGCCCAGAAGCTGATTGATGGCGGCCGCGCCGCTGATGAGCCAGTGGCGATCGTGATGAATGCGACCCTGCCGGATCAGCGGGTGTTGGAGACCTCTCTGCACCAAGCCGCATCCGACGCGCAAACACATGGTTTTGGGGCGCCGGCAATCGTATGCGTCGGCCGGGTCGCGCTCATGCGTCAGACGCTCGATTGGATGGCGCAAGCGAGCGGCGTCGCGCCACGCTCGCTTGATCCGCTGGGCCTGGGCAAACACGATCAGAGCGAGGCGTCGTGAAGGCGCCGCACGCCATTGTCGTCGCCTCCGCCGCGTCCAGCGCCGGCAAAACCACCGTCGCCCTCGGCTTGATCCGCGCGCTGCGCGACGCCGGCTTTCGCGTCGCTGCGGCGAAATGCGGACCAGATTATATTGACCCAGGGTTCCTGACCGCCGCGGCGGGCGGCGATGCGGGCGCAGGGTCCGGCGGCGCGATTAATCTCGACGCGTTCGCGATGAGCGAGGAAGATCTGAGAGCGCGCGCGACTCTGTATGCCGAACGGCGGCAGGCTGAGATCCTGGTCGTTGAAGGCGCGATGGGCCTGTTCGACGGCGCGCTCGATGCAAACGGCCAGCCGGCTGTCGGCGTTGGCGCGACGGCCCAACTCGCAGCGGCTCTCCAGGCGCCGACGCTGCTGGTTGTCGGCGTCGCCGCCCGAGCGCAAAGCGCCATAATTGACCCGATTGGCGCCGCCGCCGCTCTCGCCGCCTGGCGCGCCGATGCGCCGCCCCTCTGCGGCGTCGTTCTCAACGGCGCGCGATCGGCCAAGCACGCCGCCCTGGCCCAAACCGCGATTGAGGCGGTTGGGTTCGAGTGCTTCGGCGCGCTGCCGCACGCCCCGTCGCTCGAGCTGCCAGCGCGGCATCTCGGCTTGGGATTGGCGACGGAGCGGCCGGATCTTGAGGCGTTTTTGACTGCCGCCGGCCAAGCGATCGCCAGCCACATCGATATTGAACGCATTGTCGAAGCGGCCGCCCCGCTCGCCCGCGCTTGGGGCGCCCCGGCGCATCTGGCCCCGCTTGGCCAGCGCATCGCCGTCGCCGCCGATCAAGCCTTCGCGTTCGCCTATCCGCATATGCTTGAGGATTGGCGCAGCCAAGGGGCGGAACTCCGCCTGTTTTCGCCCCTAGCCGATGAAGCTCCGGACCCTGCGGCCGACGCGATCTTCCTACCCGGCGGCTATCCGGAGCTGCATGGCGCCGCCCTGTCCAAGGCTGCGCGTTTCGGCGACGGCGTTCGAGCGGCGGCGGCGCGAAACGTGCCGATTTACGGTGAGTGCGGCGGCTATATGACCCTAGGCGAAGCGATGATTGATGGCGAAGGACGACGCTGGCCCATGCTCGGGCTTCTGCCTTTGACAACGCGGATGACCCCGCGCCGAACCGCGCTTGGCTATCGGCGGCTGGATCCGCTGCCCGGCGGCCCGTTCAAGGGGCCCCTGCGCGGCCATGAGTTCCACTACGCGAAAATTGAAGCCGAAGGCGCTGGCGCACGTCTTTTCCGCGCCGCCGACGCGACCGGCGCCGATCTCGGCGAAATCGGCCTGCGCAAAGGCGCCACTTTCGGCTCCTTCGCGCATCTGATTGCGCCTTCACCATCGCCTTAGGGTGGGAACAGCACGCGACAAAACAAAGGGTTAGCGGTTGGAGACGGCCAGGCTCACGCCAGAGAAAATCAGAAAGCCGCCAACCCCCTTCTGCAGCAAATCAAACCCGCCCAGATGATCGACCGCGCCGCGCAACGCGCGTCCAGCGCATACATAGATCGCGCCGGCCACAAGCTCCAGCGCCAGGAAGGCCGCGCCCATCGTCAGGATTTGCGGCGCAACGGCCTCGCCCTGGACCAAGAACTGCGGGAAAAACGCGGTGAATATCGCGATGGCCTTTGGGTTGCTGATCGCGAACATAAAGTCCTGCCGCGTATAGCCCCATACGCCGCCGTCAACCTCCAACGCCGCTTCCGCCGCGCGGGTGCGCAGCATCTTGACGCCGATATAAATCAGATAGATCGCGCCAATGATCTTGATGACCCACAGGGCCGAGGCTGAGGTCGCCAGCGCAGCGCCGAGCCCGATCGCAGTGATTGAGATCAGCACCGCAAATGCGGGAATGCGCCCAGTGCTCGCAAGAAGCGCTGACAGGATCGGCAGCCGCGCGCCATTCACAAAGGCAGTTACATTATTCGGCCCCGGCGCCATATTCAGCGCAAAACAAGCCGGAATGAACAGCGCCCAAGACATTCCGCTCAACGCAACTTCAATCATCGCCTCCTCCTCCCTCTCGCGCGGCGCGCTCCTGCGAGCCTAAAGCGACTTGAAGCTAGATGGCCCCATCCAACGGCTCGCAAATCGCGACCCAACAGAGACTTAGAGCTTGTTGATGGCGCCGTGAAACATCAACAAGCTCTAGCGAACCACTGGTACAGTATGGGACGGACATGCGATAGCGACCGCGACATGTAGTCGACGCCAGGAGGTTCGATGGCGGTTGGAACTCTCATTTTTTTCTGCGGTAAGATGGGCGCTGGCAAATCCACCAGAGCTCAAGAAATAGCGACGGAACAAAACGCCGTATTGCTGGTCGAGGATGCGTGGCTGGCCGCGCTGTATCCGGGCCAGATCACGTCATTGGCGGACTACGTCCAGTATTCCGAGCGGCTCAAACCGCAGATCAAACAGTTGGCGCAATCCATTTTGCGCGCCGGCGTGGATGTGGTGATGGACTTTCCGGCCAACACGCGGCCGCAGCGGCGTTGGTTCCGTGAAATCTTCGAGGAAAGCGGCGCCCCGCATCAGCTGATCTATATTGCCGCTTCTGACGCGACCTGCCTTGCGCGGATCACAAAACGGCGCGGCGAACAGCCGGAGCGCGCCGCAACGGACACCCCTGAAATGTTCGCGCGGCTCGCCCAGCATTTCAGCCCGCCGGACGCCGCGGAAGCTTTTGAGGTGACAACAGTCGCGGCGGACGCAGGCTGAGGCGCGACGTCAGCTTCAGGCGCAACGCTGTTCCTCCGCGCCCGCGCCATTGGCGGCGTCAGCTCTGAACAAAGGCGCCGCCGAGGGCCTCTTCGATCAGCGCGACAGTTTCCTCGACGCCATAGAGCGCGATAAACCCGCCAAAACGCGGCCCCTGGCTCTGGCCGAGCAACACCTCATAGATCGCGGTGAACCAGTCCCGCAGCGGCTCAAATTCATGCGCCTTGCCGACAGCGAATACTTCCGACTGCAGCGCTTCGGCGTCCAACCCAGGCTCAAGCGCTTTGAGCTTGGCGGCGAGATCCTCCAGCGCCGCGCGCTCCTTATCCGTAGGCGCGCGATAGAGCTTGGTCGGACGAACGAAGTCTTGGAAATATCGTACGGCGCGCGACGCAGCCGCATCCAATTCCGGATGCGTCTCCGGCGTCGCATCTGGCGCGTAGCGCTTAATGAACCCCCACAACACGTCCGGCGCCTCCGCCGACGCTGCGGACGCCAAGTTCAGCAACATTGAGAAAGAAACGCTATCCGGCTCCGGCGCGGGCGGATTGGCGTTGTGGATGTGCCAAACCGGGTTTTCCAGCCACTGCTTCGGCGACTGATCAAGATAGCCGCGCAGATGCTGCGCATACTCATCCACAGCCTTTGGCGCCACGTCGAAATAGAGCCGTTTCGCCGTCTTCGGCTTTTGGAACATAAACAGCGACAAGCTCTCCGGCGAGGCGTAAGCGAGCCACTCCTCAATCGACAGGCCGTTGCCTTTCGACTTGGAAATTTTCTCGCCCCGATCATCCAAGAACAGCTCATAGTTGAACCCTTCGGGCGCCGGCTTGCCCAACGCGCGGCAGATCTTCGAGCTTTGCGTAACCGAATCGATCAGATCCTTGCCGGCCATTTCATAGTCGACCTCCAGCGCCGCCCAGCGCAGCGCCCAATCCGGCTTCCATTGGATTTTCACATTGCCGCCGGTCACCGGCGTCTCGATCTTCTCGCCATCCTCATCTTCATAGACGATGGTTCCGGCCTTCACATTGCGCTCAAGGGTCGGCACTTGCAGCACTTTGCGTGTTTTGGGGCTGATCGGAAGGAACGGCGAGTAGGTGGCGCGTCGCTCCTCGCCCAACGTCGGGAGCATGATCTCCATGACTTTGTCGAACCGCTCCAGCATCACCAGCAGCATCTCGTCAAACTCGCCGGAACAGTAGGTTTCGGTCGAGCTTTTGAATTCGTACTCGAAACCAAACTGATCCAGGAACGACCGCAGCCGCGCATTATTATGATGCGCGAAGCTCTCATGCCCACCGAACGGATCGGGGACCTCGGTCAGCGGCTTATGCAGATGCTCCGCCAACATTTCTTGGTTCGGCACGTTGGTCGGCACTTTGCGGAAACCGTCCATATCATCCGAAAACGCGATCAGCTTGGTTGGAATGTCGCACAGCGCTTCGAAGGCGCGGCGGACCATCGTGGTTCGCGCCACCTCGCCAAAAGTGCCGATATGCGGCAGGCCGGACGGGCCGTAGCCTGTCTCAAACAGGACATAGCCTTTCTCGGGCGCAACAACCTTGCCGCCCTTGCCCTTCAGCCGTTTGAGCAGCTTGCGCGCTTCCTCGAACGGCCAGGCTTTCGCCTTCTCCGCCAGAGCTTTGAGTTCTTCGCGATCAATTGCGGCGTTCGAAGCTGCGCCCTCAGGCATGATAAAGCCGGTCCTTCAGATGGTGAATATCGTGGCGCCTCCCTAATCGGTTTTGCGGCGGGTGAAAACCTTCTGTTGGCGCCAAGCTGGCCGCGCCGCCGCCATTCGCGACAAGACCGATTGCGGCGCTCGAAATTGCGTCTCACAAAAGCAGTGCTTGACAGATTGGCCGGCCGTTGCGACGGCGAACTTAGCTTAGGCGTAAAGGAGATCCCCAGTGACCCCGTTTAGCCCTCAAGACGCTCTTATCGCCGTAATGATGGTTGTATCCGCGGCGGACAATGACATGTCTGAAGAGGAAATCACCGAGATCGGCAAAGTCGTGGAGTTCGCGCCGATCTTCAAAGGCTATGACCGTGATCGGATCACGAACTCGGTCGCCCCCGCTGTCGTGGATCTGCTGCAGAATGAGGAAGGCCTGGACGCGTTGCTCGGCATGGCGAAGGACACCCTTCCAGGCCGCGTGCGTGAAACAGCCTACGCCTTCGCGTGCGATATCGCCGCCGCCGATGGCGCGATTGCGCCGGAGGAGATGCAGATCCTGGAAATCATCCGCCACAGGCTCGAAATCGGCCGGTTGGTCGCCGCCGCAATCGAGCGCGGCACCCGCGCTCGTCATATGAAGATCTGATCTGGTCTGAGCTGAAGTGCGGCCGTCCTCGCGTTGCGGCGGCCGCGCCCCAGCCCGGCTAGGCGCCAGTTCGGCTGGAGGGCTTGGGCCGTCATTCCGCGCGGTCGGCGCTACAATAGTAGGATCAGCAGCGCCGCCACGCCGCCATAGAAAACGTTGTTCACGAATCCTCGCAGCATGCCGCTATCGTCTTTGGGGTTCTGGCCGATCAACGCGCAGATTTTGTCGCCCGGCCAGATCAGAATCTGAAACAATCCCTGCATCATGTCGATCTCCTTTCATCGTCACGCATGAGCTTACCTCAAATAAATTCATATCACATGAATATAAATAAGTCGAACAAGAATGGCGGAACCTCACGAAGCGGGGAAACAGGGATACATACGCCAGCTTCAACCCCACGCCCGGCTCAAGCTGGCGTGAACGCCAAACCGCTCCCTTAAGACCCGCAAACCGCCGCAATCTGAGCGCAGGCCCGACGGCATGACCGACGCCGCTTACGACTCGCCCGCGCCTTCCGTCGAAAAGACGCGCACGCGCCGGCCCGCAGGGGCCCCGGCCCCCCTCCTCGCGCCATTGCGAGATCCGCGCTATGGCCAGATCGCCGCGCAAGCGCTCTTGATCAGCTTTGGCGTGCTTGCGCTAGGCTTCAACCTCTCGCCGCTTGCCGCACTCGCCGCCGCCGCGGGCGCGCTGGTCGCCGAATATCTCGGGCGCTGGGCCCAAGGGAGGGCTTTCGATCCGCTCAGCCCGCTGATCACAGCCGGCTCGCTTACGCTGCTGTTTCGCGCCGAACCGCTGTGGCTCTTTGCGCTCGCCGGCTTGCTGGCGGTCGGATCGAAGTTTCTGATTCGAATGGGCGGACGCCATATTTTCAATCCGGCCGCGCTGTCCCTCTTTATTCTACCGCTGACATTTGGCGGCGCCTGGCTCTCGCCCGGCCAATGGGGCGCGCTGGGTCTGGCTGCGATCGCCATCGCGGGGGTCGGCTCCGTCGTCGCCGGCCGGGCCGCACGATTGGACACGACGCTCGCCTTTCTTGCGGCGTGGGCCGCCCTTTCCTTCGGCCGCGCGCTCTATTTTGGCGACCCGATGAGCATTCCGATCCACCAGCTGCAGTCCGGCGCCATCCTGGTGTTCGCGTTCTTTATGATCTCGGATCCAGCGACGACGCCGCCGACCCGCGCCGGCCGCATTCTCCATGCTGTCGCCGTCGCCGGGCTCGGCTTCTGGCTGCAGACATCCTGGATCACAAATATCGGCCCCGTCTGGGCGCTGATCTTCGCCGCGCCCCTGGTCGGCGTGCTTCGCATTGTCGCTCAACCACGCCCAAAGGAGACCTGAGATGCGCTTACTCTTCGCTGCGCTCGCCGTCGGCGCTCTGCTCGCCCCAGCCGCGCCAGCCGCCGCCTTCTGCGGCTTCTATGTCGCGAAAGCCGACGCCAAGCTGTTTAACGACGCGTCGAAAGTCGTCATGGTGCGCGACGCAGACCGCACCGTTATCACCATGGTCAATGACTATGTCGGCGACCCGAAGGACTTCGCGATGGTGATCCCCACCCCGGTTGTCCTGAAGCGAGAGCAGATCCATATCGGCCGCGCAGCTGATGTCAGCCATCTCGACGCCTATACCGCGCCACGTATGGTCGAGTATTTCGACAGCAACCCCTGCCGTCCGCACGTTTTGTATGACGCGGCCCCGGCGCCCACCACTGGCGCAACCCAGCTGCGGAAAGAAAAAGCCGCAACGCGCAGCCGCGGCGTCACAATCGAAGCGCAATACACGGTCGGCGAATATGACATCCTCATCCTCTCCGCCAAAGAAAGCGACGGGCTACAGCTTTGGCTTGACGAAAATGGCTACAAAACGCCCCCGGCCGCCAAGCCGATCCTGGCAAGCTATATCGCGCAAGGCATGAAGTTCTTCGTCGCCAAAGTGAACCTCGAGGCGAAAGCAAAGGCGGGCGGCGAGTTCCTACGTCCGCTGCAGATCGCGTTTAACTCACCCAAATTCATGCTCCCGATTCGCCTGGGCACGGCGAACGCCCGCGGCAAGCAGGATTTGCTCCTGTTCACACTCACCCGCACCGGACGGGTTGAAACAGCGAACTATCGTACGGCGAAGATCCCTTCTGATCTGGAGGTGCCGCTGTTCGTGCAAAAGGAGTTCGGCAAGTTCTACAAGGCCCTCTTCAGCCGCGCGGTCAGCAAAGAAAGCGGCCGGGCGGTATTCACCGAATATGCCTGGGACATGGGCTGGTGCGACCCATGCGCTGCGGATCCGCTGAGCAATGACCAGCTGCGCCGCTTGGGCGTCTTCTGGGTGGCGAAAGGCGGGCGCTCTCGCCGCGGCGTGGATGTCTTCGTGACGCGGCTGCATGTTCGCTATGACGCCAAGACGTTCCCTGAAGACCTTCGCCTGACCGAAACCGGCGACCGCAAGAACTTTCAGGGCCGCTACATCACGCGCCATCACTATAAGGGCGATCTCGCCTGCGCCGCCGGGGACGCCTATCGCCGCCGGCTGGCCCAGCGGTGGGAGCGTGAAGCAAGGCAGCTGGCGACGCTCACCGGATGGGACGTCGCTGAGATCCGCGCCAAAATGGCCGCCTCCGGCCAAGACCTAAAACTGCTGCCGAAAGAAAAACCTTGGTGGGAGCAGCTCTGGGACTAAGGCGTTCGTCCGCGCGGCGCCGCGCCGTTGGCGCCGCCTCCGCTCCCCTTGCGCCGTCAAAGGAGACCACATGATTCGATCAATGCTCGCGGCCCTCACCGCAACCGCCCTCCTCGCGCCCGCCGCGCCCGCCGCCGCCTTCTGCGGATTCTTCGTCGCGAAAGCAGACACCAAACTTTTCAACGACGCATCGAAAGTCGTCATGGTTCGCGATCAGGACCGCACGGTAATCACCATGGTCAATGACTATGCGGGCGACCCGAAGGACTTCGCGATGGTCATCCCAACGCCGGTGGTCCTTAAACGCAAGCAGATCAATGTCGGCCGCAGCGCGGATGTCGAGCATCTGGACGCTTACACGGCGCCGCGCATCGTCGAGTACCGCGACCCCGACCCATGCGCGCCGCCCATCGTTGCTCTGCGGGTTCCGAGCCCGCGAGCCAAGTCAACGGCCCCGATCTCTGACGGCGTCGCACGCAGACAACGTTCGCTCGGCGTCAAAATCGAAGCGCAATACACGGTCGGCGAGTATGATATTCTCATCCTGTCGGCGAAAAAGAGCGACGGGCTGCAAATCTGGCTGGACGAGAACGGCTATAAAACGCCGGCGGCCGCAAAGCCGATCCTGGCCAGCTATATCGCGCAGGGCATGAAATTTTTCGTCGCCAAAGTGAACCTAAAGGAAAAGTCGAAGGTGGGCGGAGAATTTCTACGTCCGCTGCAAATCGCCTTCGAATCGAAGAAGTTCATGCTGCCGATCCGACTGGGCACCGCGAATGGACGCGGCAAGCAAGATCTGATTCTCTTTACGCTGACCAGAACGGGACGGGTTGAAACGGTTAATTACCGCACCGCCAAAATCCCATCCAACATCGACATTCCTCTGTTTGTGCAGAAGGATTTCGGCCGGTTCTATAAAGCGATGTTCGCACGCGCGTCTGAAAAAGCAGGCGGTCGCGCCGTCTTTACTGAATATGCGTGGGATATGGGCTGGTGCGACCCTTGCGCCGCCGACCCGCTCAGCAATGATCAGCTGCGACGGCTCGGCGTGTATTGGGTCCCGAAAGGCGGCCGCGCGCGGCGGGGTGTGAATGTGTTCGTGACCCGGCTGCATGTCCGTTATGACGCCAAGACGTTCCCCGAGGATCTGCGCCTGACGGTGACCGGAGATCGTAAGAACTTCCAAGGCCGTTATGTTACCCGCCACCCTTTCACCGGCGATATTTCCTGTGCTGCGGGCGACGCCTATCGCCGCCGCCTCCTACAACGCTGGGATCGAGAGGCGAAGCAGCTTGCGACGCTGACCGGTTGGGACATTGGTGAGATCCGCGCCAAGATGGCCAAAAGCGCCAAAGGCTTCGACCTCAACGGCAACGAGCCTTGGTGGAAGTCGATCTGGGACTAACCTGCGCCATTCCGCCGGGCGGCTTCGGCCGCCGGGCTCGCCTAGAGAGATTTGAAGTTAGAGCGCCCCATCTAACGGCTCGCAAATCGCGGCCAAACAAGCTCTAGCCGCAAAGATCCTTGGTCCATTTCGCCATCAAAGCCCGCTCGACCACCAAAGCGCGGCGCAGCCAGACGCCAGCGCCGCTCGGCGGACTGGCGGATGTGACCTTCAGCGCCCGATCAAAGGCCACGCGGGTCTTTGGATCGGAGTTGAAATAGGCGAAGGCGAACAGCTCCCCGCTTTTGCGACATTCGATATAGCCAGCCAATCCGCGCCCGTAATAGATTGTGCCGGTTTTGGCCCGAACAATCGCCGTCTTCCGCGCGCCGCGCCCATGACGCACCGGCATAAGGCTCTTGAACTTTTCGAACTTCTCAGCATCGACCGCCGCATTGACCAGAATTTGCACCATCGATCGCGGCGAAAGGCGGGAGGCGGTCGTGAGTCCGGAGTGGTTGAGGAACGAGGTTGGCCGCCCCAAGCCGCCTTCGCCCGCCAAGCCATAGTTGCCATTCAACCAATCCGACATGGCCGCGCCAGATACGGGCAACCCCTTCGCCGCAGCGCCGGGCTTCACCCCACGGGCGCGAGAGGCGACAACGCCGACCGCCTCCGCCGTAATGTTGGTGGAATATTTCAACATGCCTTTGAGAATGACGCGCAGCGGCGCGGACTGGACCTCGGCGATAATGCGGGGATCTTCAGCCCCAGGCCCCAGCGCGGGCGCGGGCGCGACGCCAGGCTGCGGCGGAGGCATCGCGATGCCGGCCTCGCTGGCGATATGCGCAAAAACGTCCGCCGTGTAGCGGGCGGGATACTGGACTGGCAGCCACCTTTGACCGCGTCGCCCCAAACTACGCGGCGCAACACGCCAACGCTCAATGATTCGACCGCCGCGCTTAATTCGATCACGGCGAAACAGCGCGCGATCTTTCCGGTCAAGCAATCCCGCCTCGAATCCGATCGCCGGCACCCGCTTGCCAGCCGAATGCGCTAACATCTCAAGGGTGTAAGTGTCTTTTTTGATCCGCTTCCATTTGAACAGAACGCGGTTGTAATTCAGCCCAAGGCCCGAAACGCCCGGATTGTAGGATGCGTAGATCGGCTGGCCAGGTTCAATCTCGGGTCGGCTTGGCAGAGCGCCGCCATCATAGATCAGCCGGCCGGCGACCATCGACACGCCCGCCTTGGAAAGTTTCTGAACCAGCCGAGCCAGATCCGCAGTGTCCAGGGTTGGGTCGCCGCCGCCGAGGAGGATCAAATCGCCGGAAAGCACGCCGCCGCTGACTTTCCCCGTCGCGATCAGCTTCGTACGGAACCGGTAGTCGAGCCCCAACGCCTCCATCGCATACAGCGCGGTTGGCGCTTTCGCCACCGAAGCGGGAATAAAACCGAGATCGGCATTTCGGCGGGAAATGACTTTCCGGTCTGAAATCCGCGCGACGACAAAGCCGACCGGTCCAGAACGCGGCGACGCCGGCAGCTCATCGTCCGCCGCGAGCCCGTCGATCAACGGCGAGCCCTTCGTGGCGCGCGGCCAAACGCCTTTAGCGAAGAACCGTTCAAAAAATTGCTTCGCCAGCGCCGCACTGCCAAAGGCCGCGGGCGAAGACGGCGGCGAGGACGGCTTCGCAGCCTTCGACGCGTCGGCTGGCCCGGAGAAAGTCGAGACGCTCTTGGCGGCCGCGGGCGTCGTCGGCCGCTTGACGGGCTTCACAATCACACGCCCCGGCGCGGCGGCGGCGCGTCCGCCTGCATCCCGCGCATCGGCGCTAAAATCCTCGCCGCGCCAACCGATGGCGAAGAACAGAACTGCAGCAGAAGCGGCGAGCCAGCGGAAAAGAGCGGTCCGCAGCACATCGCGCGCCCCGGCCAGCGTCAATTTACGCCGAAGCGGCGGCGCCGCCGGCGCATCCGTCTGTTGCTTAGTTTCGACCTCGCCCATATGCGCCTCCAGGTCTAATCGGACATTGCAGCGGCCCGCCTCGGCATCGAAAACGATCCTGCGCCATTCCCCGCTCTGCCGCACCCCCGCGTCATCATGCGGCCAGTCTAAGAACGGCGCCGGCCGGGCGAAAGTATGGTGCCCCCCCCGTCGGATGGGCGCTGATCTTATGGCCACACGCCATTGTTACGCAGTTCGGTCGAGGAGATCCGAACCGTGGGCCCCACCAGCAAGGACCAGGCCGGCGCCGGCAGCAGGGCGAGCCCCGCCGCGGAGCGCCCCTGGACCCGATAGTGACGATAGGCGCGCGCCGCTGGCGAGAGGCCTGCGCGCACATGCTGATCGGGCCGGGCAAGGACGCCGATCGGCGCATTCTCGATGATCCAATCCCAATGTTCCCACCGATGGAAACTGGCTAGATTATCCGCCCCCATCAGCCAGACGAACCGCACCCGCGGATAGACGCGCATCAGCTGGGACAAGGTGTCCGCCGTGTAGCGCGTGCCCAGCCGGCTTTCGATATCGGTCACTTCCACCCGCGGATGCCGCATCAGCTCCCGACAAGCCGCCATCCGACGATCAATCTGCGCCGGGCCGCGGCTCTTGAGCGGATTGCCAGGCGAGACCAGCCACCAGACCCGATCCAACCGCATGCGCCGAAGCGCCTCCATCGTAATATGCACATGGCCTTCATGCGGCGGATCGAAGGAGCCGCCCAGCAACCCGATCTGTAGTCCGGGCGCCGCCGGCGGTCCGAAATGACGCAAGCTATATCCACCTATATTATGAGAACGACAGGACGCTTGACGGAAAATCCAGCAGCGCGAGCTTTCATCGGTGCAGCGCCTTCGGTCAACTCTGTCGACAAGACAAAGGCGGAACATCTGAGTGAACGCGACGAAAAGTTCCGTTCAAAGCCACCCGCCGCGGGATCTCCGCTCTCGCTGCGGCGCAATAAGAGCCGACATTGCGCCGTATCGCCTTATCTTCCGGCTAAAATTGCGAACAGACGCAATCAAAAATTGCTCCACCTAAGGAAATGCGCCGACGCCCCCCTATATATGCGACAGCCCTCGGGACCAATGTCGTGAGGGCTTTGTTATGATCACAGCCGCCGGGCTGAAATTCGGCGTCAGAAACAATAAGGGCACGCGGCAATGCGGAAGATCGTGACGACAGTCAACGACTTTTTAAAACTAGAAAGCGCCTCCGGAATTCTATTGATGGGTGCGGCGGTTCTGGCTCTAATTGCAAACAACTCTTTCGCATCTGAGCTTTATACCGGCTTTCTCACCACCGACTTTGGCATCACTCTCGGCACATTTAAGCTGCAAAAAGATCTTTATCTCTGGATCAATGATGGCTTAATGGCGATCTTCTTCTTCCTAGTTGGCCTAGAGATCAAACGGGAAGTCCTCGAGGGTGAACTCTCCAGCCTCCGCAAAGCGTCATTGCCGCTGTTCGCGGCGCTTGGCGGGGTCGTCGCGCCAGCACTGATCTATGTGCTGCTCAATTCCGGGGACGCGCAAGCGCTGCGGGGCTGGGCGATCCCGGCGGCGACGGACATCGCCTTTGCGCTCGGCGTTCTAGCTTTGCTTGGCAGTCGCGTACCAACGTCCCTGAAAGTGTTTCTGCTTGCGATTGCGATCATCGACGACCTTGCGGCCATCGTTATCATCGCGGCGTTCTACACCGAGAAACTCTCGATGACGGCGCTGGGCCTGTCCGCTATCGGACTGGTTGCTCTTGCGGTGCTGAACTACCGGCATGTCACAAAAACGACGCCCTATATCCTGATCGGCGTCTTTGTCTGGGTCTGCGTGCTCAAATCCGGCATCCACGCCACACTCGCGGGCGTGATGATCGCGATGGCGATCCCTCTCAAGGGTAAGAAAGACGAAGGCTCGCCCCTGCACCGGCTGGAGCATGATTTGCACCCCTATGTCGCCTATCTGGTCCTGCCGATCTTCGCCTTCGCTAATGCCGGCGTCTCTTTCGCCAGCCTGTCGCTCAGCGATGCGGCGGAGCCAATCCCGCTTGGGATCATGCTGGGGCTGTTTATCGGTAAGCAGATCGGCGTATTTGGCGCCGCCTTCGCCGCTGTTTCGCTCGGCCTGGCGTCTCGGCCTGACGGCGCGAGCTGGAAGCAGATCTATGCGGTCGCCATTCTCTGCGGCATCGGCTTCACCATGAGCCTGTTCATCGGCGGACTTGCGTTTGAAGGCAGCGCCGCCCTCAACAATGCCGCGAAGCTGGGCATCCTAGCCGGGTCGACGATCTCCGCCATCGCCGGCTACCTGCTGCTGCGCGCCAGCGTTAAACCGGGAACAGCCGCGGCGACGGCGTAGGGGCGCGCTATCATCGCTCTTCGGACAGCAAAAAAGGCCGCCCGCGCACTGCGAGGCGGCCTTCATCATTCATGGGCCCGGGCGAAATTCATGGGCCCCGGGCGATATTCATCGGCCCGAGCGACATTCATGAGATGCCGGGCGATCAGCGCGGCGACAAGCGCAGCTCAATCACCTTAGGAGCCGCGTGCTTGCTCAGGCTCGAATAGTCGCGTTTCTTGAGGTCCTCCTGGCGGGTCCCAAGCTCGACTGCGATCACGCTCGCCACGATGTCGGCGGCGGGCGCGTCATCCGTTGTGAAGTACCGCAGATGGGTCTCGCCCAAGCCGAGCGCGACGACCCGCCGCTCAACATCGGCCGCGCCGGCGAGTTTAAAGCGCCGCGCAAGAAGGCTGGCCCGCTGACCGTCCGTCGCCGCATGGGCTACAACAATTTTCAACCCGGTCAACGGGGCCGCGCCGCGATCGGCGACTGAACGCACGCTGGCCTTCCGCTCCAACCCAGCATCACGCACGATCGCCTCTAGGTTAAGCGGCGGCGCATGCGGCGTCGGGGCGGCGTCTGGGGTGAGCGCGAGAACGCCGGTCCGATCGCTCCGCGCCGCCAAGTCGGCGGCAAGCGCAGAGTCGAGGGCGGCGGGCTTTTTCTTGTCCGCCACAGCGGGCGCGCCGCGACGTGACGCTGGCTTTGCGTCGATGTCCGCCCGGCGCTCCAGCGAGACTGGCGGCAAAATCCGCGCAACGCCGCGGCTGCTATGCGGACGCCGGCCAGCATCCGTCGCTGTAGCGGGGCGCGATTCAACCGGGGGCGCCGAGGGCGCAATCGGCATCTCCATCTTAACGGCGGGCGCCGAGCGCGACGGGCTTGCGTCGGTCATGTGCGCGCGCGGCGCCGAGGGCGCGCTTGTTGCTTTCGCCGCCGTCGTCAGGCCCGCCAACTCCACCCGCAACCCTTTGGGGGCCACATCCGAGGCGCTTGGTTTCGCCAAGGTCGCTGGAGCCGCTTCAACCGTATCGACGCCGCTCGGCACGCCATTCACCAGCACCGTCGCCACAAGCGCGGCAACTGCGAGCCCGCCTGCGCCGACTCCCATCGCCACGCCCCACCGGCCTCGGCGGGGCTCATCAGCCAACGCGTCCAGGGCGGCTTCTTCCGCGTCAATCCAGCCGTTCAGCGTGTCGATCGGGATATTATGCGTGCGCAGAACATCAAACAGCTTGCGCCGCGCTTTTTCCTGCTCCCGCGCTGAAGCGCCGGACGTTCGCATCAAGTGCAGCAATGCGCGCGCATGCTGAAGCGCCGCTTGTTTCGAGTCGATTTGCATCGGACTTTTTCCATCCTCCGCTGCGCGCCCTGCGGCGCCGCAGCCAACCGCGCGTCTCGCTCTCTCCAAAGCGAAGACGCCTCTCTCCCGTGGTTAACTTCCGAAACGACAGGAGGTGCGTCAAGCAAGGACCGCCGATAGATCTGGCGCAAGAGCCCGCCAGAGAACAAAACCGTGACACAAATGTGCGCCGCAACCACCACCGGTTGTGGTTGGGCGCGAACCACAACGCTCCAACCGAGCACGCGCCTCGCGCCGATTCGGGGGCGGCGCGGGCTTTGGCGGCGACGCAGCAAGCGCCAGAGCGGCGCCAACCGAAACTTGGCTAATGGGCGCCGCCAAGCCGATCGGTGCGCACGCCGTAATCGACCGCCAAGCCGTAATCAGGATCGTCATCCTCCTCAACGATCAGCTGCCCCGCATTGGCGAGCAACGCATGACAATCCCGCGAAAGGTGACGCAGCTGCACGCTTTTGCCCGCCGCTTCATATTTCCCCGCCACCGTCTCGATGGCCTGCAGCGCGGACTGATCGACAACCCGTGATCGTTTGAAGTCGAGAATTACGCTGTTCGGGTCGCTGTCGACATCAAACAGCTCCACAAAACCCGACGCCGACGCGAAAAACAGCGGGCCTTCGATCTCATACAGCTTGGCGCCGCCAACCGTATTGGCCAGCTTCACGTTGGCGCGAATGTGGGAGGCCGCGTCCCACGCATACACCAGCGATGAAACAATCACGCCAACAACAACAGCGACGGCCAAATCGGACGCAACCGTCACCGCCGTCACCAGAATAATTACAAACGCATCCGACCGCGGGATCTTGCGCAGGATCGTCAGGCTGCGCCAGGCGAAGGTGCCGATCACCACCATGAACATCACGCCCACCAGCGCCGCCAAGGGGATCTGTTCGATGATGGGGCTGGCGACCAGGATAAACAACAACAGGAACAGCGCCGCGGAAATACCTGAAAGACGGGTGCGGCCGCCGGACTTAACATTGATCATCGACTGGCCGATCATCGCGCAACCGCCCATGCCGCCAAAGAAGCCGGTTACGGTGTTCGCCGCGCCTTGCGCAACGCACTCCTTCGAAGCGCCGCCGCGCTGGCCAGTCATCTCGCCGACCAGGTTCAGGGTCAGCAGGCTTTCAATCAAGCCAATCGCGGCCAGGATCACGGCGTAGGGGAGGATGATCTTCAATGTCTCCAGCGTCAGCGGAACGTCAGGGACGCCGAAAGGCGGCAACCCGCCTTTAACCGACGCCATGTCGCCAACCCGCGGCACAGGTATTCCAAAAACGATGACGAGCAGCGCCACAATACCAATCGCCGCCAGCGGCGCTGGGACCACACTACTTACTTTCGGCGCTGCCCAAATGATGGCCATCGTCACCGCGACCAGCCCCAATGTGAGCGCAAATTGCCAGGTCGGCATCCAATCCTTCGCCCCGCCGGGCCCTTTCACCTGGAACTGCTCCAGCTGCGCCAGGAAAATCACGATCGCCAGTCCGTTCACGAACCCAAGCATAACCGGATGCGGCACCAGGCGGATAAACTTGCCCAGCTTCAGCACGCCGAACAGGATCTGCAGAACGCCCATCAGAACGACGGTCGCAAACAGATACTGCACCCCATGCTGAGCAACCAAAGCGACCATCACAACCGCAAGCGCGCCCGTCGCCCCTGAGATCATGCCAGGCCGACCGCCGAAAACGGCGGTGATCAGCCCAACGATGAAGGCGGCGTAGAGCCCGACCAAAGGCTCAACGCCCGCGACAAAGGCGAAGGCCACGGCTTCGGGCACAAGCGCGAGCGCGACGGTGAGCCCCGCAAGCAGCTCGACGCGGACCTGCGCGATATCGAGATCACGCCAGCGTTTTGATAAATCGTTATAGGTCTGGCGCTGCGCAAACTGCGCCAGCAAAGATTGAAGAGCCATGGCCTGTCCTTGGGAATTGAAGGGCGCGCAGGCGAATGGCGCGCGAAAAGGCGATCTTCCTCGCACCCCTGGCGAATTATGTTTCGCAGCGCAACATTAACAACCGCGGCGCATAGCCGCTTGCGCTGAGCGCATGGCGCACTGAGCGATCCGCGCAACCGCCGTTAACAATCGCGCAAGCGGCACGCGCCCCTTGCGCGCCGCTCGGAACAGCCTAACCTCAAGAAAAACCAACCGCTCGGCTCAGGGACCAGCGGGATGCGGGAGAGCACTATGTCTGATCACGCCTTCGACGCCGAAGCGCTGAATATGTCGATGCGCAAATTTCTAAAACAGCTCGGCGTCACGTCGCAGCAGGAGATTGAAGCGGCGATCCGCGCCGCAGCCGGGACCGGCGCACTCGCTGGCGACAAGCTGGCGGTGAAAGCGGTGGTTACGATTGAGGCCATTGGGCTTGAGCATGTGGTTGACGGCGAAATCGCGCTGAAATCGGGCGAGGGCGCATGAGTCTTACGATTAAAGACGTCAAAGCAGCGTTGCAGCGGCTGGTCGATCCGGGCACCGGCAAGGATCTGGTCAGTTCAGGCGCCGCCTCTGACGTCACGGTGGATGGCGACAAGGTGCGCGTCGTGCTCGAGGTTGATCCGGATCGCGGCGCAGCGATGCAGCCGATGGCGGATGCGGCGAAGGCGGCGATCGAAGCTCTTCCCGGCGTCAATGCGGCGAGCGTCATCCTGACCGCGCATAGCGGCCCAGGCCAGGCTGCGCCGGCGGAGCCGCGGCCGCCAGCCCCAAATCTGCGGGGCGGCGGCGCGGGCGGCGACACGCCGCTGCGCAAACCGCCGACCAAAGAGGGCCCGATCGAGGGCGTGGACCGCATTGTCGCGATTGGGTCAGGCAAAGGCGGCGTTGGCAAATCCACCGTCTCCGCCAATCTCGCGGTCGCGTTGGCCCAAGAAGGGCGGCGGGTCGGCCTGCTCGACGCCGATGTGTACGGACCGTCGCAACCCCGGATGCTCGGATTGTCGGGGCGGCCGAGTTCGCCGGACGGTCAGACGATCCTGCCGTTGCGCAATCATGGCGTCACGGTGATGTCGATCGGCTTGTTGACGCCGGACGACAAGGCGGTGATCTGGCGCGGTCCAATGCTGATGGGCGCGTTACAGCAGATGCTGCGGCAAGTCGCCTGGGGGCGGCTCGATGCGCTTCTTGTCGATCTGCCGCCGGGTACAGGCGACGTCCAATTGACGCTGAGCCAGAAAGCGGAAGTCTCTGGCGCAATTATCGTCTCAACCCCGCAAGACGTCGCCCTGCTCGACGCGAAGAAAGCGGTGGACATGTTCCAGAAGACCGAGACCCCAATCCTCGGGATGATTGAAAACATGTCGACCTTTTGCTGCCCTAAGTGCGGCCACGAAACCCAACTTTTCGGCCATGGCGGCGCAAAGGCGGAGGCGGCGCGGATCGGCGCGCCCTTTCTTGGCGAAATTCCGCTCGATATTGACGTGCGGCTGGCGGGCGACGGCGGCGCGCCGATCGTTGCGTCAAAGCCGGACAGTCCTCAGGCGCAGCGCTTTCGAGACATCGCCCGCAGCCTTATCGCGGCTGGCCACGCGTGACCATGAGCGGCGCAGAGAGTCTGAACCTGCCCCCGTTGCTGACCGACATCGCCGTCACAGGCGATGTCGACCCCTTCTTGGCGGCGGAGGCCGCGGCGCGAGACGGAATTGACGCCGGCGCCGTGTTCTGGGCGCTGCGGGAGGATCGGATGGAGGCGGCGCTGGTGCTCGCCCCTGAGCAGCCGCTGCGCGACGCGCTCCCCGTTCTATTCGCCGGCCAACAGGCGCTTACCGATGCTATCGGCGCGCTCGGGCCGGCGGAAATCGCCGCCCACTGGGCCTGGCCAGACGTCTTTCTGCTGAACGGCGCCGCCGCCGGCCGGCTACGGGTTTCCACCGACACTGACAATCTGGACGCGACGCCGCGTTGGCTGATCCTGGCGCTGTCGCTCAGGCGGCTGCCCCCAGAAGATATTGAGCCAGGGGAGAGGCCGGACGAAACAAGCCTCGCCGCTGAAGGGCTTGGCGATCTTGCAATCCGCGACCTTGTTTCGGCCTGGGCGCGGCACGCGCTGTATTGGATCACCACCCACCAAAATGAGGGGCTGGCCCCGCTGATGCGGGAATGGCGCGGGCGGGCGCACGGCGCGGACGGCGAAGTCGAACTGACGCTGGGGCCTGAAGCGCCGCTGATCGGCGCATGGCTGGGCGTGGATGAGGAAGGCGGGCTGATCATCAAAACGGAACAGCGCACGGTGCGCCTGGGCCTCGAACGCGTCTTGAGCGCCCCCTTCCAAGATCGCGGCGCGGACGCATTACGCCGTCGCGCCGGCTTGACCCGGCTGTCCGGCTCCGCTCCCATAGGCGGCGAAGCGCTCCGCAAAAGATAAGGCGCACAGGCCAGACAGGGAACCGCCATGCTGCTCGCCCGCACCATTCGTTTCGACGAGTCCGATCTAAATATTTTTGATCGCCCCGCCGCCCCCGATGAATGGGCTGTCGCCGGCGCCTTTGAGTTCTCAAATTGGAGCGAGGCCGACCTTACGGGAAAAGCGCGTCAAGCCTTCGCAAATGGCTGGCTCGGGCTGGAAAGCTTCGGGAGATCCACCTTTGTAGCCATTGCGCGCGCCGAACCCGCCGAACGCGACGCGGCGATTGAAGCGCTGGCGCAACATTTCGTCGAGCATTACGGCGCTCCCGACCTGGACGCCGCGCGCCCGGTCGCAACCGAGGAACTCTCCTTCATCGCTGAGCTGTGCGCGGATCAGACTCCCAATACGCTGCTCATCGTCGAGCGCACGCTGACCGAGACCGGCGTCAAAGAAAGCTTCCGCGCAATCAAGCCCAAAGACGCAGAGCTGGAGGCCTTTGCGGTTCATGGCGATATCGACTGAAGCCCAGCGGCCCGCGGCGGCGCCTAAGTTGATTTGATCAGGTGCTCGATCGACGCCAGGGCCCCTGCGGCGCGCTCCTGAATCTCCGCTTCCGTCAGCGGCGGCAGCACACCAATGACGCGCTTGATCTGCAGGTCGCCGATCAGCGCCGCGAGATAGAGTTCGCCCAGCACTGCCCCGTCTGCGATTTCAATTTCACCGCGGGACGCGGCGCGCTCAAGCAGTTGCCGCAC